>PBOR01000036.1 GCA_002724395.1 Rhodospirillaceae bacterium
GGTGGATTCACCGCGCCCGACGTTTTGGCTCAAAGCCCCATCACTTTCACCGATATAGTCACCGCCATCTAATTCAACGGCATAGGTACCGTCTGTATCCACCTCGCCCGTCACCTCAAATTCACCGGATGTCCCGTTCGACATCATATGCCCGGTTATTTGACCCTCTGTAATCGCAGCGATAAACGTAATATCTCCTGAGCACAACGTCTCATATGTAACATGCCACTGGCCATCATATGCGTTAGTCGCAAGCTTTCTTTCACTATCCTGCGCAACAGCGATGCTCAGTGTTAAAGGCACTAAAATGAGATAAAACAAACCTGCGAGAGTCCAACGCCCCACACTCAAGAGATCCTCCATAGCACTTTCAACTTAGCTTTAACGAGCCCACATAAATTGATTTAACCAAACACGAAGCGTACAGCCGCAGATAGTGGAAGACAAGCTTGGCGGTTGAGCAAAGCCGGGGTTACCGCTATACCGGCGTCTCTAGTTGATTTTGAGGTATCCATGCTGGCAACACTAAAGAAAATTTTGTTCACTGATGGCGAAGAGGCTGTAACCGCTGGAGCGCATAAAGACGCGGCACTTCATCATGCAGCAGCCGGATTACTAATTGAGGCAGCGGTGATGGACGGCGTATTTGACACCACAGAACGCATCCGGATCGAGAAGTTACTGGTTAAAAGATTCGACCTGCCGACAGAAGAGATCACTGACATACTAGAAGCCGCCGAGGAGGCAACAGCCGAACGAGTGGAGCTTCATACTATAACCAAAGTAGTACGTGATCATTTCGATGAAGCCGAACGTATCGAAATGATCGAGATGCTATGGGCCGTGGTCTATGCGGACGGTGAACTTGAGGACTTTGAAGCCAATTTGATGCGCCGAGTAACTGGACTGCTTTACGTCAGCGACCGCGATAGCGGCGAAGCGCGTAAAAGGGTATTGGCGAAGACTTCGGCATAGTCGCGTTTAGCTGTAGTTTTTAATTATCGCCGAATGCTTGGCTGACCAGTCTGCACGCGGACGGAAGCCAGGCAAAGTGCGAGCATGGGCTTCGGTCTTCACTATCAATTCCTCTTCAGGCTGATCAAAGTCGACTTCAAATCCACACGGCTGCGCAACATGCCAGGGAGTGTCAGTGAGAATTTCAATTTGGTTATTTTCCGGGTCACGAAAGTACACTGACCAAGTGGTGCCGTGAGAGAGGCAACGTAAGGGACCTATATCTGCTTCTATGAGCCGCTGGCGGAGCCTCTTTAATTCCTCGAGACTACCGACGCGCATAGCGAAGTGGCCAAGCACGGCATCGGTATCGACCGTTCCACCACTCGCAGCTAGGACCACTTGATGATGTTCGTTGGGGTTGGCACTCATAAAGACCGTCTCCCCCGGGTATTCCCCCTTCTGATCAGTAACTATAAAACCCAGCGTCTTGGTATAAAACCGCCGCATAGCAGTCATATCTGTAACTGGTATCGCAACATGGCTGAGTTGAAATATCATCGCGTTTTCTCTTGGGCTATTGTCAAGCTTTAAACAAAGCAACCGCCTTTTCATCGAACTTTAGCCCCAAACCTGGCTTATTTGGCAGCACAAGCTCTCCATCAACTATCTCGGGCGTTTCTTCAAATAACTCCAACATCCAAGGCATATACTCAACGGTCAGACCGTTTGGGCAGGCCGCCACCACGTGCACCAAAATCTCTGGCATAACGTGACTAACAATTGGCAGGTTCGCAGCTTCTGCCATACCCGCAATTTTCATCCATTGGGTTACGCCACCAGCGCGAATTATATCGACCATAATTATATCAACCGAATGGGCCTGTATCATTTGATGGAATGGCGCGATGCCATACAGATACTCACCACCAGCGATTGGGGTTTTTAAGGATTTTGTCACTCGCGCAAGACCTTGATAATCGTCGGCTCGAGTTACGTCTTCCAGCCAAAATAATCCCACGTCTTCAACGCGATTGCCGATATCGATTGCCTGTTCGGGTCGCCAGCCTTGATTAATATCGCACATGAGCTTGATATCGGGACCGATAACATCACGAATTACTTGTACGCGGCGCACTTCATCTGCAGGCGATGGATCGCCAGGCAGAGCCATCTGGGTTTTCATTTGCTTAAAACCTTTTGATATCAACGTCGCTGCGGCTTCTTGCGCTTGATCATCCGTCAAGCCACGCCGAAGCGAGCCCGAGGCATAGGTAGGCACCCGGTCGCGATGCCCACCAAGGAGTTTGTACAGGGGCTGTTCAAGAAACTTCCCCTTTATATCCCATAGAGCGATGTCGATTGCCGAGAGTGCAAGAGAAAACATCCCCCCCGCTCCGGTCGGATCACCCGTAGAATTTCGTAGATTGGCAACAATATGCTCGATCCTAAAGGGATCTTCTCCAATCACTAACTCACACATTTGCTCTAGTGTTTTCTTAAGAGCTCCGTTTAACTTACCTGCATAAAAAGTCACGGCAATGCCTTCGAGGCCGTTATCGGTGAGTAATCGTAAAATGACAACCGGACGAGTACGTCCTTCCTCCTCCGGCATATTCGCCAGAGGATCCTCTTCCGGCACGTTTAAAGCGATCGCTTCATAGCTCTTAATTTTCATCATTATATTCCCCAGCTTACGATCAAAAAATCTAGAATATTAAAACTTTATTTTGCGAGCAAACCGTAAACCGTTCAATTACACGTTCGTCAAACAACCGCTGTAAAGGAAACGGATACACGCTCTTCCTTGTGTAAAATCGCCCAAGTGCTATGGCGAACATTGGCATTAAAAAGCGTTAGTAGACCAGGTGCCGGCGTAATTTCATGACTGACGGTATTGTAATCATTCTTCGCGTCAGTTGAACAAATTAACATTTTATCGATATTTTCAGATTTCAAAACAAGTGGAGAAGAATCTTTTGAAGCCTTTAAATAATAAACACCAGTAAATAAACAGTTTGAATGTGCATGAATATCAAAGCATTGAAAGTCATTTATGATATTGAACCACATTTCTTTAATTATTGGCCCATTATTACTTAATTTTATACTTTGCTCTTTTGCAAATATATTTAATTCACTTTTAATGAATTCTGAAAGTTCCTTGAATACCGATCGTTTATGCAAGTCATTTAGGCTCCACATTGTTGTAAATGCACTTGAGGATGACCGCTCATCTCGACCATCGGGTGTCATTTGGTAAAGCCTATATATTTCCTCAAGAAGCGGCGGATTAATTCTATCAGCTTCCGGATGTAACGTCGATTGCACCAATGTGGGAAACAGAGTGTAATACTCTGTATACTCAGTCAAATCCATCATCACTCATTCACCTGTCCTACAATCAAGTGTGCTCCAAAGAGAAATTCATAGCGATTGTTATTCGCTCCGCCTCTGTTTCATTCACAGGCACACTATGCTTCACCGCACTATCGAACAAAACCAAGTCGCCCGGCGATGGTGTGTATTCCGTTTGAATTGCATTGATTGGAGTTATCTCTGTCAGATCCGGCTGGATCATTGCGTACTGACGGGGTGAATAAAACATCAAGCCCGAACAGCCCGCCGGCGCCGCAACAAAATAGACTGCACTTATAAGATTATTTTGATGAACATGCGTGTCCTGTGAATGCCCACCAGTGTAGATATTGAGCCAGCAATCATTCAAATGCATATTTTTATCACCAAATTTATACGACATGATACTTCCAAATTGCATCGCGCATGTCTTGGCAAAATCGGCGAATTCTTTGAAGGCCGGACGCCCCTGCAAACGTCCCTCATTGGTCATAGTAGTATAAAGGTCACAAGACCAATTACCTGGACGTCCATTGGGCGTCTCTTCCCTGATCTGCTCTATATCGCTCAGCAATGCACTATTAACCATCTCTGCATTCGGATGAGTAGTCACCTGAATAAGGGTGGGGAAAACTTGCTGGGTTACACGGTTTTGCTCTGGGATCATAGGTTTGAAGTATCATTGAACGCGCTGTGCTGCCACAATAATTAAAGAAGATGTACGAAGAGTTCGCATCATTTTCGTTCGGCGCCAGAGCAGTCCATTGGTCGCTTACATTTCCACCCTTTCAGAGTTCTTAACAACAAAGCAGGTATAAACGTATTTGCCCCTCCTTCACGCCCCGTGTATATAAACGTCCGCATCCGTCGCTACAGGGCGTCGGTATAATCCAACGGGTGGAAGCATATACATGAGCGTAAACGACAAAATCGTCGAAGATCTCGTTAAAAACGAGGTTGGATTCGTGACTACGGTGCCATGCAAGCAGTTGGCCGGTGTTATTGAAGTAGTCGAAAAAAATAATCAGATTCAGCACGTTCCCGCAAACCACGAAGCAGAAGGCATGGGACTTTGTGCAGGTGCTTATATGGGCGGCACGCGTGGTTGCATCATCATGCAGAATACGGCTATCGGGGTGACGCTGAACTCTCTTGCGACCTTAATCCAATATTATCAAATTCCTCTCCCGATGTTGATTAGCTATCGCGGCGAAGTTGGCGAACGCGTGGCATGTCAAGTTGAAATGGCTGTTCACACCAAGGCTCTATTGGCGGAGATGAATATTCCCACCTATCACTTCCATGACGGCTCGCAGCTTGATGAGTTCGATGGCATTTTAAATCACACATTCATGTGTAAAAAACCGACGGCCATTTTGACTGACGCCAGCTTCTGGAGGACCGCATCATGATCCGTAGTGAAGTCACAAAATCACTAATTCCAGTCATCACCGATGAGCTAGTGATATGTAATATCGGCCTGCCGTCGCAAGAGCTTTATATGCATGACGACCAGCCAACCAATTTCTATATGTTAGGCACCATGGGACTCTGCTCGTCGATCGGACTTGGCCTGGCCCTAACTCAAAAGGGCCGAGTATTGGCAATCGACGGTGACGGGTCAGTGTTGACGAATTTCGGTACACTGGCAACTATCGCAAATAATGTGGCAAATAACTTCACTCTGCTGATCATCGACAATGGCTCTTATGGTTCCACCGGCGATCAGCCGACCTATGCGGGCATGAAGACATCACTTGCTGCGGTAGCTAAAGCCTGCGGTACCGAGAATGTTGTCGAATGCCAAGGCGAAGATGCAGCCGAAGAGGTAAAAAAGGCTCTAGAAAGCGACCAAATGACAATCATTGTCTGCAAATGTGAAAGCGGAAATGTAGACGTGCCAATCATCGAGACGAATCCGATTTATATTCGAGAGCGTTTCATGGAGCAGGTACGCGCTAAGAATAAATAGAGAGCCACATTATATTTCTTATTAGAAAGCCGCGAGGTGCTCCTGCGCGGCTTTTCTTTTGACCCAATTTTGAACGATAATCTTACCGTCAACAGTAATCGAGCTCACTCATGAAAATTCTTTGCATTTTTGACCTTCCGCCGGATCACCAGGATAAAATTCGCGCCGTGGACCCATCGATTGAACTCATTATGGCAGCTGGCTGGTTCGATGGGGAAATTCGTGATAGCTGGCCGGCTTTTAATTCAGAACGTTACCTGTCACCAAATGCCACCGGGTACGGTACGCCTGAAGAGCGCGATGCGCTGCTGGCTGAGGCCGAAGTTATTTTCGCGACATGGCCCTATCCACACAATATCCGTGCTCGCGCACCGAAGTTGAAATGGTTTAACCAGCAACCAGCCGGCGCCAGCAACCTGTTGGAAAGTGATCTTTGGGGTAGCGATATCATCGTCACTACCTCGCGTGGCTACGGGAATACATTACCCATCGCAGAGTTCGCTATATCAGGTCTTCTCCATTTCGCAAAATCACTGGGCAATGCCGAAAGTGAACGCACGGCACTACAAATTAATAAAGCTGGTTACAGGCCATTACTACTTGAAGGGAAAACAATCTGTGTTATAGGCGCAGGCGGTATTGGCTCCCATGTAGGCAGGCTGGCTGCTGGCCTGGGTTTACGCGTAGTTGGTATTCGACGCAATCCAGAAGGTGATTTACCCAAAGGGTTTGCTGAAATACGAGGGCCAGATAGCTTGTTCGAGCTCCTCAGCGAAAGTCACTTCGCAGCGGTGTGCTGCCAATGGACGCCAGAGACCGATAAGTTAATGAATGAAGAAGCCTTTGCTGCCATGAAGCCTGACGGCGTGATTACAAATATTGCGCGCGGCGAGATCATCGACGAAGATGCCATGTTCGCCGCACTAGATTCCGGCCATTTACGTGGTGCCGCCATTGATGTTTATGTGGGTGAGTTTGAGCACCCCCCGTCGGAGCGTCTTTGGAAACATCCGAATATTCTGATCACACCGCATGTCTCCGGCCAATCTGATATATACTACCGTCGATCAACGGACTTATTTTGCAAAAACCTCCGCGCTTTCCTTGATGGTAAACCTATGGAAAACGTTATTGACTGGGAAACGGGCTACTGAGCAGATATCACTGAAGTCTAGATAAAAAATGCAAAAAGTGGCGTCTAGTATAAGCTGTAATGGTAATTAATTCTCATAACCTGGAGGTCACAGGCTCAGACTCTGCCTCCGCAATAACCTCATAATCTCTACTCATAGACTTTCGTTGGACAGCCAGATATGCGCCACATCATGCGACGAAGCGGCAGTTCAAAATCATGCGCAGCGAGATGTTGGAGTGCGCAGTTATCCCAAATCAGCACATCCCCCACTTGCCATTTGTGACGATATTGGAATTCTGGGCGTATAACGGTTGCGGCAAGCTCGTTGATCAAGTCGAGGGCTTCTTCATCCTTCATCCCTTCGATGGAAACGCATTCACCCATATTCACGTAAATCGCTTTCTTGCCCGTATAGGGGTGTGTGCGGATAACCGGATGGACCACCTTCTCCATAGCCTCGCGTTGCGCATTGTCTTGGGTCCCCGTGCCGGTATTGCGTCGCCTGCCGGCCACATCGTGAACTACCTTTAGCCCCTTGCAACGCTCCTTCATCTTATCGCTGAGGGAGTCATAAGCCTGCACTGCGCTAGCAAATAATGTATCACCCTTGATCTCACCGTCTTCGCTAACTGGTACTTCACGTGCGTAGAGGACGGACATACGCGGTGGGTTCCATTCGTAAGACATATCCGAATGCCAAACTCGGCCCGCATCCGCATGACCTATATCCTCGCCATTCTCTTTAATGTTGGAGACTTGCAAAATAAGTGGACGGTCTTTGATCGTATAGCGCTTTAAGAAGTTCACCTGCATCTCGCCGAACCGGCATACGAAATCCTGAAATTGAGCCTCATCCAATTGCTGTCCTCGGAAATACGTAACTGAATGTGTATCAAAGGCCTGCTCAATCGCATCGAAAATATCATCACTAATCGGCTTCGACAGGTCGATCCCTCTTATCTCAGCCCCGAGCGCCGCCCCTGTAGGAACAATTTCGACCTGATCATTCGCCATCTTTACCCTTCCATTCACCATATTTTATTCATCAAACCGATATCGTACGTGAGAAGATGAGGGTTTAGCAACGACACACTCGGTAATTCATCCCCCCTACTCCTGGGTGACCAATCTCGCTAACCTGCGCTAAAATTAATCAATTAATACCAATTATGGATAAAAAAATGACTGGCACAGTGGAACAAACCCTTACGGGAAAAACAGCTCTTGTCACCGGCGCCGTCCGACGATCAGGCCGCGCTACAGCGCTAGAACTAGCCAAGTACGGCGCGTCAATCGCTATCAATACACGACAATCTGTGGATGAAGCTAATCTGGTAAAGACAGAGCTAGAGGCACTAGGCGTCAAAGCGGGCGTATTTATTTGTGATGTCACCAATGAACAAGGTGTCGCAAACATGGTGGCCAAAATAAGCGAAGAATTAGGCCCCGTGGATATTCTCGTTAACAATGCTGCAGACCGAGGCCGCGTTAAAACTCTCGATCTTAGCCTTGACGAATTTCGCCGCATCGTTGCGATTATCCTCGAGGGCGCCTTCTTGTGTTCTCGCGCTGTCCTGCCACACATGATCGATCAGCAGTGGGGTCGTATCGTAAACATCAGCGGCATAGGCAACTATGTGGGTTATGCTGAACGCGTTCATGTGCATGCAGGTAAAGGCGGGCTAGACGCCATGACACGCAGCCTATCAAGTGAGTTTTGCGAACAAGGTATTACAGTGAATACGGTTGGCGTTGGTAAAATCGGCGGCGAAAGGGCTGCCTCAGCCGGACCCAGTCCCAAAAACGTTCCGAACGCACCCCCCATCGGTTTTCCAGGCGAGCCAACAGATATTGCGAACGCAGTCGGCTTCCTATGTCAGCCTGCGTCACGCTTCATCACCGGCACTATGCTGCATGTGAATGGAAACGAGTATCTTGTTTAAGCAGAAGTTTATTTCACCTTTACGACATCTCGCCGAAAGTAAGGCACCGCAAAGAAACTCCGAACGAAGGTTTAGTAGAAACGCCCAGGGCAATATTTAAGCGGGGTTAAACACCTTAAATTAAAGGATCGTAGGCCCATTGCAACAATGCCTGGCGTTGACGGCGCCGGCAGAACACATCTCCCGGCTCACAATTCGCTCGAATTTGTCCCGCATGCCGTGCGAATGCGCGCCAGCGTTTAATTTGTATATCATCAATTTTTGCTAGTCTTCTTCCTAGGTAATAACGATAATACCACTGGAACCAGCCGCGTGGGTCAGGCCCATAAATCCAACCTTTTTCGCGCCAAACCGTCAGTGGTTGGCGGCTCTTAACACCGAAATAGTTAAGTTTTGGGTCTGGCTTATCAGATATTTTAGCCCCCTCAAACCAATCCGCCGGTAGTTCTTGGGTGCAATCATTACAATATTTCCCCTCGAAAACTCCCATCTTCAACATTTCCTTTGGGGTCACGTGTGGCTCGAAGCCTTTGGCAAATCCAGTGCCTACTGGAGCTGCACATTCATAGCGGTAGCCTGTTTGCATCCTGTCATTTACATCAATGAATCGGGTCATGCTCTTAACGTATAAGAATTAGCAGTGCATTCAACGACGAATAAATCCCATCATCACGCCTGATAAAACGAAGTAGCCCACAGCAATCCAAGTCATAGTGGCTATAGGCGCGGCGATATCTAATGCCCATCCCAGTACAGGCGGTCCAAGCGCTGTGGAAAATACACTTAGTGTAGCTGTAAAACTGCGGATCGCGCCCACGTGTTTCGTGCCGTAAAGGTCCGAGAGAGCAACAGGGATAAGCGTTGATTTAATACCAAAACCAACCCCAAACAAGGCGAGATAAACCCATGCACCAGCCGCATGATCGACAAAACCCAACACCAAGAGCCCCATCACATAAGGAACCATGGAATAAGGTAGCAATCGCACAGCGCCATAGCGATCAACCCAACTACCCGCCCAAATGGAAAAGATCACCGATGCCGCTGCATGCGCAATATAGCCTGCGGTTACCCATTCCGGTGACCATCCCTTCAATTTAGATATAGAAAGTAAGTGAAAGCCCAGTGCGGTATCGAAAAAGGCAGTCGCCAAAAAACCCGGCAACAAAAGGTAAAAAGTAGCACCGCGTACCGCCTGAAAAAGTGTTGCTTCGACTGGTTTCGCACCGTCTTTTCCTGAAACCGCTACCGCTCCTTCCGGTAACTCCCCATCCGTGGAGCGCAATAGGAACGCCACAGCGGGCAAGATCATTAATCCTATAAAAATAGCACAACCCACATATGTCTCGCGCCAACCGAACGCCGCAATGGCCGCAACCGCTATCACCGGTGCTAGCGCGTGTCCTGTCGGGAAACCGAGCGACGCAATGGCAACCGCCTTGCCCCGGTTCTCTTGGAATACCTTCACCATGCCGGTGACGGCCGTATGGGTGGCTAATCCTTGCCCAGTTTGGCGCAGAAGAAAAATCGCAAAAATGAGTAATAATGCACTATTAGCAAATGCCGCAGCTAAACAAGCTGCTGTGAGGGCGCTGCAGACTAGCAACGCATAAAGCCTTAAATTCAATCTATCCGCCCAGCTGCCTGTATAGGTAAGTAAGGCTGCCGACAACAACGTGCCGACCATATAGACCGACCCCCATTCCGTATGGCTAAGCCCAAACGCCGCCTCAATGTTAGGACTGAATATTCCGATAAAATAGGACTGCCCAAAAGTCGAGGCAAACGCCATCATGAATCCAAACACCAAGACCCGTACGTTAGCTCGGAGAAAACCTAAATAACTGGATTTAGAAATATTGATCATGGAATGCGCGGTCTAACACGCAGACATCGCTAAGGCGAGGAGAAGGAATATTTTTTAGCACTGTACCACAATCTTGGTAGGTCAAGTTACAGTAACTTCAGCTTATAACCTTCATGAGTGGCCTCAAATCCAAGAGAATCATAAAACCTATGTGCATCAGGCCGACTTTTATCGGTAGTTAATTGTATCAACATACAGTTCCTACTGCGACATTCTTCTATCGCCCATTCGAACATTTCCCGACCCAATCCAGAGTTTCGGTGGGACGCAGCAATCCGAACAGCCTCAATTTGCCCTCGCCATGCACCCATTCGAGCCATACCAGGAACAAAGGAGAGTTGTAACGTGCCGACCACGGTATCGCCTTCAGCTACAGCAACCGCTAATAACTGATTTTTATCTGCGGTGATCGCAGAAAACGCATCCGTATAGACCGAAGACAACGGCAGTCTGGGATCCTCACGGCTCTGCCCAATTTCATCATCGGCTAACATCTGGACAATCAAGGGTAAATCCGCTTCGGTAGCCGCCCGAAATTTAATCGCGATTCCTCTCATTTCAAGGCCTAAAAGGCGTCACTGTTCACGACATTCAACAAAGGTTCTCCAAGCTCAAACCGGCGAATATTAGTGCGTATCGCATCTGTGATCCGTTCAATCGCCTCGGCCGACTTACCGCCAATATGCGGCGTCAGAAAAACACGCTCATCGGTTAATATGGGATCATTCGGATCAATCGGTTCTTCCCACATTGCATCGGCCGCATAGCCTGCAAGCTGACCGCTATCGAGAGCAGCTTCACAAGCGGATCGGTCCACGTGAGCGCCGCGTGAAATATTAATCAAGAAAGCTCCCCTTTTCATTGCGGCAAATGCGTCCCGGTCGATAATATTTTCAGTCTCATCATTCAACGGCAACACTAAAATAGAGAAATCCGCAAGTGCTAACGCAACATGAAGGTCTAACGCACTGAACGCTTTTAGTTCGCTCAAATTAGACGGTAATTTGGCCATTTTTTTTCTAACGCCAATTAGATGCATGCCGAAGCCTTTTGCCGCCTCTGCTATCATTTTACCGATAGTTCCAAGACCAACTATGCACAGCGTTTTACCTTGAAGCTCTACGCATTCCACCTCACCCATTTTTCCTTCGACAACTAAACGACGGACCAACGAGGATCGTCGCGCAAGCGCCAATATTAAATGCATGCCATGCTCGGCAACCGACCGGCTATTCTGACTAGGAATTGTAGCCACTAAAATGTCACGCGATGCTGCAGCTTTAATGTCAGTGATATCAGTCGCTACACCATGATGCTGAATCATCTGCAATTTTTCCGCCCGCCCTAAAATTTCAGCATCTACAGTTCCGCGCTTAAAGCCTTGGTTTTGGACGATCAGTACATCGAAAGCTTCGATATGAGTGTACAACTCTTTCTTTGACCTACACACGGTCAATCGCCGAGGTGCCAGTGCGTTGCACAGGCGATCAATATTAATTTCAGTTTTTGACAAAAAGCCGATATTCAAAACAGCACCATATTGATAACGGCCAATGAACATGAGCCGCATTACCCAAACCAATCTTCGCTAATAAACCGGTCAAAGTCATTACAGAAATCGCGATTCCGCGTCCACTGTGAGAGATAACGGAAAAGATCAACTTCATCATTTTTTTCTCCAAACCAAGACCACAAGTTTGGCCGTATTTACAATCACTAAACCAAAATACACCCTCACCATTAAATACGATCCTATGAATTAAAGCCTAGTCACTAAAGGTTTTGGCTGTCGCACACTACGGATAAATTACGTTATATATGTAAAAAAACTACTGAAGGGAGACGCATCGTCTAACTCCAAGATCAGGAAAGTAGGATGCGGGGATTTGATTATCAGGGGAAAATAATGGTTAGAGCATTGTTAGTGGGCGCTGGGCGCTGGGGCCGAGTACTGGTAAATTCCGTTCAAGGCATTAGCGATAAAATTACCTTCGTTGCCGGTTTAAAAACAACAACAAACGATGAAGAGAAAGCCTACGCAAAAGAAAAAGGGTTTGATCTGCTCACATGTTCTCTCAAAGAGGCTATCTGTCGTGACGATGTTGACGTAGCGGTGTTAGCATCACCTCACAGTATCCATGCGGAACAAATCAGTGTCGTCATCGCTGCAGGCAAACCGATTGCGTGTGAAAAGCCATTCACGTTAGACGCACAGAGTGCGCGTAACGTAATTAAGGCTGCTAATGATGCAGGAGTATTTTTAACGGTGCTGCATAACCGCCGCTTCAATACGGCCTATCAGGAGTTCCAAAGAATAGCGCGCGAAGGAGAACTTGGTAAACTACATCATATGGAGGCTAACTTTTCCGGTGAGTCAGCCCTAAGAAATGCCGTCGAATCCCGCCCATGGCGTAACGATGTCACAGAGTCACCACTTGGCTCTATGACTAACAGGGGCGTTCATGCCTTAGACGCGATGGTGGGCTGTTGTGGACCGGTCGAGAAAGTGTTTGCCAGCGCTTATAATAGCATCGGTGGACTTCGCGACGACACTACTGCTTGTCTACTTTGGTTTAAGAACGGCATGACCGGCTATCTGGGCACATTAAACGCCACTACACCCCATTGGCAGATCAAATTATTCGGCGTAGACGGCACCGCAGAGATGCGAGGCTGGCGGGAACTGATCATCCATATGCAAGGCGAGGAGCCAGTCATCAACATTTTCGACAAGATGGATATGGAACGAGCTGAATTAGAAGCTTTTGCCGATACGGTAACTGGGGCCGCCTCCTTTCCACCGCGTTACCCCATCACTACAGAAGAAATGATAGCCGTGCCTGCATTCCTCGAGGCTGCTATCAAATCGGCCCAAAAAGGCAAAGTGGTGGCGACATGCTGAAGATTACCAAGATTCAGACGAATTGCTCGGGCGATACTGCATATCAAAGTTTTTTTCTAACAAAAAAAGAGCCGGACGACACATTTAACTAATTCTAGGTTTCACCCAAAACCTGAAAACCATCAACTATCCTCGACTCTTGCCGGTTCGACTTCATAGTGCAACTCTGTATTGCATTGACATATGAGCAATAATCTACATCTATTGGGGTGCGTGTTACATTTGTTTGAGTTACCTGGTTTAGCGGTACACCGATTTACTGAGTTATCCACTGACAATGTGAGCGTTGAATTACCGCACCATCATATGGTGTGAGGTGCGGATGTATATTATTGTTAGAGGTAAATATTATGGCTACTGGCACAGTAAAATGGTTCAACCCAACTAAGGGTTATGGGTTTATCGAGCCGGAAGATGGCTCAGGAGATGCTTTTGTTCACATTTCGGCTGTAGAGGCCGCTGGACTGAGCACACTAAATGACGGTCAGAAAGTCTCTTATGAACTTGTGGCTGGACAGAACGGTAAATCTTCTGCCGAAAATTTATCGGTTGTCGAATAGTTGCGGGTACCGCCGTCCTGACCAACGGGTTGGGACGGCGCTATTCCCCCTGGACCTCAATGGATCCTAACGGCAACCCTTTACTCCTATACATTTATTTTAATAATTGATACTAATATTTTAATAATTGATACTAAGCGTAATTTGCGCGATTACCTGTAATCTCAGGTGCTACTTCTTGCCCGGAAAACTGAGCTAGACTGATGGTAACTTCAGCAATACATCCTCAAGAGTTTGGAGACCAACCTCTTGAAGTGCGCGAAACTGAGCATTACCAGAAAGAATATGTGCAATCCTTTGTCGAAAAATGGGACGAACTTATCGATTGGGAAGCCCGAGCCCAGAGCGAAGGCCAATTTTTTATCGAGATATTAAAGGGGCGCGGTAAGGCGAAGATACTTGACGTCGCTACTGGCACTGGATTCCACTCTGTCCAACTACTTAATGCAGGGTTCGATGTAACAAGTGCAGATGGCAACGCCGAGATGCTGACAAAGGCATTCGAGAATGGCCGAAGTCGCGGTCTGGTCCTACAAACGGTGCATGCAGACTGGCGTTGGCTAAATAAGGACGTGCACGGTAAATTCGATGCAATCGTTTGTCTCGGAAACTCTTTTACGCATCTGTTCGATGAAGAGGATCGCCGACGTGCGCTTGCTGAGTTTTATGCTGCTTTAAAATACGATGGTGTCCTGATCATCGACCAGCGCAATTATGATACGATCCTTGATCACGGCTTTAGCAGCAAGCACAAATACTATTACTGCGGAGAGCAAGTCACCGCCGAGCCCGAGCATGTGGATGATTCACTTGTGCGGTTCCGCTATGCGTTCCCCGATCAAAGCGAATTCCACCTCAACCTGTTTCCCCTCCGCAAAGCGTATATGCGTAACTTACTGCGCGAAAGTGGCTTTCAAAAAATTAAGACTTATGGGGACTTTCAGGAAACCTACGAGGAAACCGAGCCTGACTTCTTCGTCCATATCGTCGAAAAGCTGCATGGCGATCTCTAAATCCAAGGCCGTCGCTCGAACCGAGGCCTATTACGACAGCGAGGCAGCCGATGCTTTTTATCAGTCCTTCTGGGGTGGGGAGGACATACACATTGGTAGCTACAAAAATGACGGGGAAACGATCGCCGACGCAAGCCGGCATACGGTTGAGATCATGGCAGGCAAACTGCAGGCTGTCAGTGCGAAAACCCGCATTCTGGATTTAGGATCCGGTTATGGGGGTTCCGGGCGTTATTTGGCCAGGCGGTTTGGCGCGCATGTGACATGCCTCAACCTCAGCACTACTCAGAATGCCCTAAACCATGAACTTACCCTGGCTGGTGGCCTATTAAAGAGGATAGAGATCATCCATGGCGATTTTGAGAATATTCCTATTGATGATTGCAGATACGATATCGTCTGGTCTCAGGATGCAATTTTACATAGCGGCAACCGCGAACGGGTTCTCGATGAGGTAGCCCGCGTTCTTGTCCCCGGTGGTCAATTTATTTTTACCGATCCGATGCAAACAGACGACTGTCCAGATGGCGTACTTGGTCCAATCTTGGACCGTATCCAGTTAGATACGCTTTCATCGTTCCAATTTTACCGGGACGCCCTTCGTGAGCGCGGCTTTAAAGAAATAGACATCATCCCAATGACCGAGCAACTACGAACACATTACAACCGTGTAAGATTGGAACTTAAAAACCGTTACGACGAAGCAGTTTTGCTCTCCGGCAAAGAGTACGTTGATAATATGATTAAGGGGCTTGGCCATTGGGTAGACGGCGCAGATAAATCCTATCTAGCCTGGGGTATATTGAATTTTAAAGCCGCGGATTAAACCTCGCCAAAGCCGATTAAAACGAGATGAACCAGTGACCGGCCGATGAAAGACGCATACAAAACACAGTACGTGGTCGGACAGGATAATATTCGTTGCTGGGGCATGGATATACACCGCCTGGTCTTTTGCTTTGCCGCAATTTTTACCCTTCTCTTTATTACGGTAACGCTAAGCTCTCCAGAACCGACTAAAAAAGTCTTTGAAGGCAGCAAAAGTTGGTCAATTATCCATGGAGACGCGTTATTCATCGTCAGCGGTAACTTTTTTGTCCTATTCACACTGTGCATCGCGCTTTCACCATTAGGACGTATTCGCCTCGGCGGTAAAGAGGCGAGACCCGATTTCTCGATATTGTCATGGTTCTCTATGTTGTTTGCAGCCGGCATGGGCATAGGTCTGATGTTTTGGAGCGTCGCTGAACCGGTCGGGTATTACACTAATTGGTACGGTACGCCGCTGGGCGTTACAGAAAAAACGCCAGAAGCCGCTAAAGTCGCGTTAGGCGCAACAATGTTCCACTGGGGTCTTCACCCCTGGGCAATTTATGCCGCGGTAGGTGTTTCACTGGCATTCTTCCATTATAATAAAGGGTTACCTCTAACTATCCGCTCTGGCTTCTATCCGTTGATTAAAGACTACTGCTGGGGGTGGTTCGGTCATTTGGTCGACATTATTGCTGTCTTGGCGACAATTTTTGGTCTTGCTACCTCGCTCGGGTTTGGCGCGATGCAAGCAGCGAGTGGACTAGAATTTCTGTTCGGTATCGATAGTGGGATAGAAACCCAGATTTTAGTGATTGCGGGCGTTACTGCGGTTGCTGTCATTTCCGTAGCCCGCGGTCTCGACGGCGGAGTCAAAATTCTAAGCAATATAAATATGTGCCTCGCTGCAGCATTACTGGCTTTCGTTTTTATCGCCGGGCCAACATCGGTAATTCTTACGAGCATAGCGAGCACCGCGTTGAGTTACGCAGAAAATATCATTCCTTTTAGTAATTGGATCGCCCGAGAAGACACTAAGTTCTTTCAGGGATGGACGGTATTCTACTGGGCTTGGTGGATTTCCTGGTCGCCCTTCGTCGGCATGTTCATAGCCCGAATTTCAAAAGGACGGACGGTCCGTGAATTTATCACAGCAGTACTAGTGGTACCGACATTTGTAACATTGGCCTGGATGAGCACATTCGGTGGTACCGCGCTTGAGCAGATTCAAAGCGGAACCGGTGCCTTAGTAGACGGTATCAGTGATGTCTCTCTAGCAATGTTCCAAATGCTTCAAAACATGCCTTTTGCCGAAATGGCATCCTTCCTTACAATCGTTCTCGTGTTGGTTTTTTTTGTGACGTCGTCCGATTCTGGTTCGCTAGTTGTTGATAGCATAACCGCTGGCGGGAAGCTTGATGCACCGGCACCACAACGTATCTTCTGGGCCACAATGGAGGGCGTTATTGCAGCAGCTCTGCTGATTGGTGGTGGTAATGATGCTCTCGGCGCCTTGCAAGCAGCATCGATTACTATTGGCCTGCCCTTTACCGTCGTGTTAATCGCATTATGTCTCGGCCTTTATCGAGGGCTTCGACACGAATGGGAATTCGTACAAGGCATAACAGCACGATAAGCAACCGTCTCATTTCACCGTAATATTTTTTTATTAAGCGACTTGAAATTTTGCCGTAAGACCGTAGTCTCATTCTATCACAGACCCACGCGTACAAACCTGGAATGGCCGGGTTGATGTTAGGAGGAAAGGATAGATTATGCTTACATTATTATCCCCAGCAAAAAAACTGAACATGGCCCCTGTCGAAATCAGTGTTCCGATTTCGCAACCACGCCTGCGCGATGATACTCGCGAGCTCGCGAAAGTTGCGAAAAATAAAACAGCGGAGGACCTGAAAAATCTGATGCATATAAGCGACAATCTCGCGACCATGAATTTCGAGCGTTTTCAGGCCTTCAATCTCGATAATAAGAGTAATAGCGCAAAGCCGGCTGGGCTAGCATTTGACGGCGACGTCTACTGGGGGCTAGAAGCTGATAGTCTCTCCGAGGACACACTACGTTATGCGCAAGATCATTTGCGTATCCTCTCAGGCTTATACGGTGTATTGCGTCCAATGGATGCGATCCAGCCTTACCGTCTTGAGATGGGTACCAAAATGTCGAATACACGCGGCAAATCCCTGTATGAATTTTGGGGCTCTCTTATCTCTGAGCGACTGAATGCAGACCTTGCTGATCATGATGACACAACCGTGGTAAACCTCGCATCGAATGAATATTTCAAGGCCGTAGATACCAAGGCGCTTGGAAGGACGGTAATCGGGGCAAAATTCTTAAACGTGAAAAATGGTAAGCCCCGCGCCCTCATGTATTACGCCAAGCATGCACGCGGTGCCATGGCTCGTTGGATCATGGAAAATCGCGTGGATAAGGCTGACGACCTTAAAGACTTTAACTCCGGTGGCTATGCATTCGACAAAGCGGCCTCCACCACTCGCGAACTTGTCTTTTCACGAACCCAACCGCCTTTAAAGAAATAATCCGCTAATTGGGTAATAGCTTTTTTTTTTGGGGGGGGGAGACACCTATCAAGCCAGCGCCTAATCATTAACCATTTTGTAGAACAAAATGAAATCCCAAAACAAATCTATTTTCAATCCTTAGATCCCCCTCCTTTCCGCTTAACAGCTCGTACTTTTTTAAAATCACGATATAACAGACTGTAATCATCATTCTCCATACCAGCCGCCATGGCACGCTCTAACAAGCTCAGTGTTGCTCGAGAATATGTCGTATCCGCACCGAGGCGTTTACCCATTTTGGCGCCCATTTTTAAATCCTTATAAAGATTGTAAATTCGTGAGCGTAAATCCCAGGTACCCGATATAATATGATTTGGAAACCGAACCTCGGACGCATAACTTCTGGCGTTCGAGACGTTAATCACGTCAATCATGGCGGCCAAATCTATGCCAGCAGCCTCCGCCATATGGCCAGCTTCGCATGTAGCCAACATCGTTGTGTGGCAAATGATGTTATGGAGCAGCTTCAATGTATGACCCGCGCCCGCCTGCCCCACATAGAAGACATGCTCACAAATAGGATCGAATACATCCCGGGTTCGATCGAATATAAGCCTGTCACCGCCAACCATAGTCAGCAGTTTACCTTTTTCCCCATTGGCCGGCCCGCCACTAGTGCCCGCATCTAAATAATGAATGCCGTACTTTGCGGCACGTCCTGCCAGCTTGCATGTCTGATCCGGATCCGAGGTGGTCAGGTCATATATCACTAGCTCCCCGCACACGTTGGCAAAAATACCATCCTTTCCTCGCATACACTCCATTATTTGGGGCGTCGCCGGGACAACGAATAAAATGATCTCGGCATCTGATGCAATTTGTGCCGGGGGGACGATGGTTACACCATCAATATTCATGAATTTGGCACGCGCCGCTTCAACCCTATCCCAGACAAATAGCGGACGGTCTCCATCTCTGATGATAGAACGCGCAATACCGCCGCCCATATTACCGAGACCAATAACCGCAACCGGTTTCTTAGTCATATTGCCTCCTAGAGAATAGTTTTCATTTAAGGCCATAACGCTTAGGGTAGTAAAGTCGGTTTTTAGACTCACAGCAAAGGAATGCACGTGCGGGTAAGAGAGTATATTTTGAAATTCCATAGGTTCGAAGCAACGATGAATCGTCTCAACAGGGAAGATGATTTTGAACTATTGGATGACACTGCCCATCCGGACCCCTCGAGTGTTCCCCCGATAATCCTAAAGCAACGCGCCATCGCTAGTTTGGATGAATAATCTCTAATACAGGCCCAAAAGCGCACTCTCTTTGCCTCGACACTGCACGCTGCTACAAACAAGGGGGGTATAATGTTTTAGTGGGGACATAAATCATGAACAGTGATGGAAGTAATTTTGATTTTATCGTTGTCGGCGGAGGCTCGGCGGGTTGCGTACTGGCCAATCGTTTAAGCCAGGACCCTAGTAATAGCGTTTGCTTATTGGAAGCTGGAGCTAGCGACTGGACACCGCTTATTCATATTCCCCTTGGCGTAATGTTCTTGATTGATCATAAAAAGTGGAATTGGAATTACAAAACCGAAGATCAGGAAAACGCCTCAAAACGTCAGATCAATATTCCCCGCGGTCGGGCCCTTGGTGGCTCCAGCTCTATTAACGGAATGGTCTATGCACGCGGAAATTGGCGTGATTATGAAGATTGGGCAAACAAAGCAGGATGCAAAGGCTGGTCCTATCGCGAAGTGCTACCCTACTTCAAACGCTCCGAGAATAACGAAAAGTTCACCGACGACCCTCTGCACGGAACCGGAGGACCGCTAAATGTGAGTAACATAAAACGCCCTAACAAAATGTTGCAGCTATTATTTGAATCTACAGACGCCTTACAAATTCCACGGCGCATAGATTTTAATGACGGCGAACAAGAAGGGTTTGGCGAACGTCAGACCACCATCAAAAACGGCCGCCGTTGGTCCGCGGCCAAGGCTTATCTGGATCCGGTGCGCAAACGTTCCAACTTGACTATCCTTACAAATGCAGTGGCAGATAAAGTTGTGGTAGAAAACGGTCGCGCCACGAGTATCGTGATAATCCATAAAGGCCAGACAAAAACGATCAAAGCAAATCGCGAAATTTGCATTTCGACTGGCGCCATCGTATCTCCGGCTCTACTCATGCGTTCTGGCATCGGTGATCCCAAGGTACTGGCCCAACACGGCATTGAGGTCAAACAACCGCTAGCCGGTGTCGGCAAAAATTTACAAGATCATATTGCAGCCAGCATCGTCACCCAAACAGACAGCATCATGGGCTACGGAATTTCCTTTAAAGCAATTCCTAAATTGGCGGTCTACGGTTTAGATTATATTTTCAACCGTGCAGGTATGGTCGCCAGTAACATTAATGAGGCAACCGGCTACATAAAGTCAAAGCCCGGGCTGGACCGCCCGGACATCCAAATAGGCTTTGCCCCTGCGGTCCGCGCCCGCGGCGGACGTAAGCTAGTACGCGGCCATGGCTATTCGAGTAATGTCTCGCTGATGCACCCAAAAAGCAAAGGCACTATAACCATCCGTGATGCGGATCCGATGAGCAGTCCGGTAATCAATCCAAATTTCCTTAGTGAGGGAGAGGATTTAGAGGCAATGGTCAAAGGCATTAAAGTTGCACGTCAAATTCTAGGCTCACCAGCCTTTGATAAAATTAGGGGTAAGGAACTACGTCCCGGAATTTCTGCGCAATCGGACGAGGAACTAACTCAGTATGTGCGCGATAATTGTGCGACCGTTTATCATCCAGTCCGCACCTGCGCCATGGGTCCAGCAAAAAATAAAATGTCTGTTGTTGACCCAGAACTCAAAGTTAAAGGAATCGAGGGCCTACGTGTTGTCGATGCGTCAATTATGCCGCTCCAAATTGGCGGGAATACAAACGCCCCGACGATCATGATTGCCGAGAAAGCTTCTGACATGATTTTAGGGAAAGCGCCATTACCGCCACAAGTATTGCCCGGCGATAAATAGAAAACCCCACTTAAACAAGGCAATTTCAAATGGGAGCACTGATTTGTCAGATACTTTATCAGTGCTTGAAAAAACTACTCAATAATTTCGATGTTCTCTGCGGCCATTTTACCTTCACGGCCAGAGACCAATTCGTAAGAAACTTTTTGACCTTCATTAAGACTGCTCAAGCCCGAGCTTTCTACCGAACTAATATGCACGAAAGCATCTTTAGAACCATCTTCTGGTTCTATGAAGCCATAACCCTTTGTTGGGTTAAACCACTTAACTGTACCTTTTGCCATGATAACTCCTTTCACGACACTTTGAAAATCGATGCCATATTCGAGGCATCCTCAAATTGCACGTTTACAACGTCGAGAAGAAATCTGGATAACCACCAAGGGCATATAGAAAGCAACAACGACCTTACAACGTTCTGGCATAATAACGGCGTTTTTGTCGCATGACAAAATAAAATCAACGGAGCCGCCCGCTGTTCTTGTGCGATTTTTATGCAATATTCACAGAATCCAATCCATTTAAACTTCCAGGTGAAGACAAGATCATGACACAACTCGTTTTTATTCACGGGCCAGGAGCTGGCGCATGCGCGGATGCCTTTTTCTACCAAACCGAACACTTCCCCAATAGCGTCGCACCCACCTTACCCGGTCATTTAGAGGGTACGCGTTGTATCGATGTGGCACACTATGCAGAATGGGTCCGGGGCTGGCTGTGGGCGCAAAGTATGAATAAAGATCTCGTGCTAGTTGGCTATACCCTCGGAGCGTCCATCGCCCTGCAATATGCCCTCGATTACCCTGATGAGGTAAAGGCGTTAGTGATTATGACAGTTGCGATGAAACCTAAAACACGTGAACCAGACACCTACGAAATGCGGCTACGCGCGAACAAGGATGCCAAATCCTATGAAGAGGAATGGATCAGTTTTCAGCGTCGCGCTATGCATTTGGTTGAGCCGGGAATGCGCGAAAGACTAATTGAGTGCCATCGGAAAGTAGGACCTATGTCACAGTATCATGATTTAAAAACTATCGACGCGTTCGATGTGAGTGACCGGATCGGAACTCTAAAGCCGAGACTATTACTACTTCGTGGGCTAGAAGATCATGGCAATCCACCAAAATATGAGAAAGATATCCACGACGCGGTCCCAGGGTCGGAGTATCGGGAGCTAGAAGATATGGGGCATTTCCCCGCCACCGAACGTCCGGAACAGTTCAATGCGTTATTGGAGGAATATTTAGCCAAACTCTAGGATCGATAATGATTTAAGACATACCAACTAAATACTCGTCGACTTGCCGATCTTAATCCTTCGTCCACGTCAGCTTTCGTACAAATTTCGTTGAGCTATAAACAGCTAATTACTTAAAAATATAATCAATACCAGCTTATTTCAATTTTATGATCGGATAACGCCGCAATTTAAAATCTAAGAATATCTTCCGTGGTTTATTAAATAGGCTGCAACCGCGGGTTTACTCCCAGGCCTCCGGTATACTTTACTCTTCAACTAGGGCCTATCGTTTCAAACCTGCCGCCTTTTCCAGTACTAAGCAGACTGCCGCTGTATCTTTTTTTTCAAGACCTTGATCCATAGCCGCCCGATATGGTGCAACGGCGGCGTTGAACAGCGGCGTTGGGCAATCGAGCGATTCAGCAAAGGCGCCAATGATATCCAAATCCTTTTGCCATACATCGATCTTCATGCTTGCTTCATCATATTCGCCCGCCACCATCATTGGCGCGCGTAATTCAAAAATACGGGAGTTGCCCGCACCATCCTTGATAGTATCGTAAATCAGTTTTGGATCTAGACCCGCCTTCATACCGAGTACCATCGCTTCCGCCGCTGCCACATTATGAACATTAACTAGATGGTTAGCGACAAACTTCAATTTACTGCCGTTACCAAATTCCCCGAGATACCGGTGCAGGCGGGCAAATCCCTCAAATACAGCAGTACATTGTTCGAATGCATTTCGGTCACCACTTCCGAGGACTACCAAATCCTTAGTCAGCGCTTGAGTGCCAGTACCACTTACCGGACAGTCGAGTAAAACTTTACTCGCCTTATTTAGTGTTTCGTGACCTTTGACTTTCTCCTCAATGGGAAGCGTAGATGTATCGATAACTACCAATCCCTCGTTACCCGAATACGCAAGCACGTCCAAGACATCGTGAAATGAATTAATCGACGGCAACGAAGTAATAATCACATCACAATGGGTTAAAGCGCCAATCGAAGAAACGGCCCTGCCACCATTCTCCTCATGTGCATCAAGTAAATCGGACCGAATATCGTGCCCAAAAACCTCAAAATCGGCCGTAATGAGATTTTTTGCCATGGCCGCTCCCATAATACCAAGACCAACGACGCCAACTACTTTATCTCCCATTCTAGTCCCTCTTTAAATTTAGGCTATTCATCCCATTCGGTGAAAAGCCGCTTTCGAAAATTTCGGTCCCGCTTCAAATGCCATTCACGACTCATTGCCGACGGTCGATCATCAAACCGTTCCGCATAAAGAAGCCGCCACTCCCGTCCTCGTGTAGAGCGTGCGCCAGTGCCCGCGTTGTGTGCCGCGAGGCGCTTTTCCAAGTCATTGGTCCAGCCTACATAGGTCCGGTATCCACCCTTACCAGCGGCGCCTATAATATAGACGAAACAACCAGTATTTGATTCTCTGTTGATATGAAAACCCTCAGGCTTCGACTGAGTGATCAGTTACTACCGTACGACCATCTTCAAAAAGATCGTATAGCCGATACGGGTGTGGTATTTCGCAAAAAGCTGGCGCTCCGGAGTGAACAGTCGAGCCGCTTATCAATGTGCCGGGATGATAATGACCTGATAGCACCGCACGAACGCGCCCCCCGCGCTCCATATCAGCTCTCAGTTCATCTGCTGTCAAATATTGGTAATGTTTATTCTTTGCAAAGATGGGAGGCGCAATCATGTAATGATGCACATGAATTTGTGGGCAATTATGTGCATTGTCCGTCATCGCCGCATCGAACAACGCCTTGCGTTGCCCGTTGCGTAGCGGTTGTTGTTCATCAGACAATTCATCCCAGAAACAAAAAAAACGCAAACCTGCAATATCAACGGGTTCTGGCGGACCACCAAAAACACTCGCGAAAGCGCCCTCGTGATCGTTATTGCCAGGTACAACCACATACGGAATACTAGTACCTTCAAACCACTCCTTCACCAATGTAAAATCGGCTTTGGCATCCTCTATCCATTCATCATGTGTCTTATGATCTGGAGAACCTCCTCTTAGAACGATGCCGGGGGTATCAAGTACATCGCCAGACATAACTAAGACATCTGGGTTATGATTTTCTAAGCATTTGGAGAATCGATCTAAAAGCGTTGGCATTTCACGTGACAGACGCAACGGATCTATCGCGGAACCGGATTGGTGCCACCGCAAATGCATATCTGTAAAATGTACAATCCTGGTCATTTAGATATTTTAACAGCACAGAGGCTACTCGCGTAGTTTTTTAGATTACGGACCGTCTGGCACTTCCCCACGCACTCGATACGTCCTATTAATGATCCGGTAAGTAAGTTCATTAGAAATAATGAGCCATCCCGCCCCAATTAGGAAGTTATTGTGCCCCCTAACCCGCTCTGGCGCCGTCCGATATTTGTTTTACTCGCTGCGGCTTTGATCGCCTTTATCGCCTTCGGCATTCGCCAGAGCATGGGACTTTATATGCGTCCTATTTCTGACGGATTGGGCTGGGGCCGAGAAATATTATCATTTGCGCTCGCAACACAGAATTTATTAATAGGCCTCGCTGCACCTTTTTTCGGCGCTCTTGCTGATAAATGGGGCCCGCCAAAAACACTTGCGCTCGGCGGTGTTATTTTCGCTTGCGGCATCTTCACGATGAGCCAAGCAACAGCGCCGGGCATAATGTTCACCGGTGCGGGCCTCATGGCAGGATTAGGCCTGGGAGCATGTGGCATGCCGCTCATACTAGCGACAGTCAGCCAAGTAGCACCTTCGGACAAGCGTAGTTTTTGGGTAGGTATAACCACTGCTTTTGCCACCGGCGGCCAGTTACTCGTGGTACCTGCAAGCCAATCCGTAATCGCCAGCATTGATTGGGTGACAGCTCTTTTGTTTCTAAGCGTCATGGCAGCCATGATTGTCCCTATCGCGCTGTCTACAGCCGCCGTCATCACGCCAGAAACTGGAAAAGATACAACGCTAAATATTCATGATGCTTTATTGGAGGCTTGGAACCATAACGGGTTCCGATTGCTCACGACTGGGTTTTTCGTCTGCGGCTTTCATGTGGCGTTTTTGGCAATTCACCTGCCCGCCTATGTGCATGACCGATGTTCTGTCCCTGGACTTGGAGCGACAGCCCTAATGCTGATTGCCTTCTTCAATATGATCGGTGCGTGGAGTTCGGGCTGGCTAGCTGGGCGATATTCCAAAAAATATTTGCTTAGCAGTATCTATACTGCGCGCGCCGCAGTAATGACCGCATTCGTGATGATACCTACGACGGGAACCACGGTCATCGTTTTTGCCTGCCTAATCGGCCTACTTTGGCTCAGCACCGTGCCCGCCACATCGGGACTGGTAAGCCAAATATTCGGGCTTCGCTATATGGGCATGCTTTATGGCATTGTGTTTTTAAGCCATCAGCTGGGAGCATTCTTAGGCGTGTGGCTTGGCGGGCGAGTATTCGATGCAACCGGCAGCTACAATGCAGTTTGGTGGGTAGCCATAGCTCTCGGCATTGCCAGCGCCCTCATTCATCTGCCGATTAACGAGAAACCAGTCGCCCGATTGGTGACGCCTTAGAAACTTGCATAATAAGTTATAATCGCACCATAAGTTATATTGGCTCTATTTTCAATTTTTACCTTTTCCAAACGCTGGGATTTTTGAGCAAAACATACTTCCATCCCAAAAAACCAGCCTCACCTCCCTCAACAAAACTGTATATAACCACATTTGCTGGAACTATAGACCGCGCTTTTATCCTAAAATGCCAATTACTGCGCGAAAACGCATTAGGATCCTATTTTGATGAGTCGACTTTTTAAAGAACTTGCGCACCGAAACACGCCTATCGGCGAATTAAGCCTGCGCCGCCGCCGAGAACTGACGCTTGATATGGATGTATACGAAATTAAACTTGGCGAAGAGTTTTTAATGTCTAGCCTATTTACCGTTTCAGAAGTTGCGCTAGCGGATTTGGGCCTTGCCGACTTGGAGGGAGGAAAACTTGATGTGGTAGTCGGCGGCCTCGGGCTTGGCTATACCGCCGACGCTGTATTGAAACATGATAAGGTCGACTCTCTAATCGTTATCGATTTTCTTGAAGCTGTTATTGATTGGCACAAGGAAAAACTTTTACCGCTCAGTTCCAGGCTCTTAGCCGATCCGCGCTGCAGGTTTCTTTTAGGAGATTTTTTTAGGCTCGCTACGTCAGAGCAGGGGTATGACCCGTTAAATCCTGGAAGGCGGTTCGATGCGATTTTGGTCGATATAGATCATTCACCAAAGTTTTTGTTAGCACCTGAAAATGCAGCGTTTTATACACAAGGTGGCTTAACAAAATTAACTGCCCACTTAAAGCCTGGCGGCGTTTTTGGCCTTTGGTCGAACGACTTACCCGATGAGGCGTTCACGGAAATTCTTAAAACTAGCTTTGCTCGTGCTAAATCGACCGCCGTTACTTTTCACAATCCATTGCAAAACAAAGATTTCACCCAGACAGTCTATCTCGCACGAACATAGCGTCGAAGCTCGTTCACAAATGCCGAGTATCACACAAAGATTAACTGACAATTCTGCGAATTTGTTATCGGAAGCGAAATATTCAATTTCACTCTAGACCAACGGATGATAGGCCCACGCATTAGAGCAACTATCATTTAGTACAAACTGTTTATAGCTCTTGTGTGAATGTCGAAACATAGGCTTTACCTTTCCTAGTACTAGCCAACCTAACCCATATACCCTTGCTTATTTTGCAGCGCACAATAATTTTCTTGACTTATCTACAAGTAAGGGGTCTAGCTGCACCAGCGAACCTCCTTATGCGGTCCACTTTGGACCGCCTGTCGGCTCTTAGCTTGGTACCTGTCTTGAGCCTGGCCAGTTCATCTTCAGAAAATTTAGGCGTTTCGTTAGCGTAGTCATCGTTTTTCAAGGTGCGAAATGAATGACATGGCTGCCGTAGTTAGCATGATGCTTGCATGGCGATTAGCGAACCAATGACAACGCTTGCTTTGCGTTTGGAGCACGCGCGGGTATGTTTTTATATAGATGAAAGAATTAGATTAAATGATAAAATTTGAGGCCCTCAAATTGGCCCAACCCATTCTTCGAGCTATTGAAGCTGAAGGCTATGAAAACCCCACTCCTATTCAAGAAAAATCCATTCCGCCGTTACTCAAAGCGTGCGACCTACTTGGCGTCGCACAAACCGGCACCGGTAAGACCGCCGCCTTTGCGCTGCCGATCCTGCATCGTCTATCCAAGACATGCCAAAAAGCGACGCCTGGACGCCCCAATGCACTCATACTTGCACCCACACGAGAATTGGCCGGACAAATTGCTGATAGTTTTAGAACTTATGGCCAACGGTTACACCTCCGCACCACTGTTGTCTTCGGCGGTGTCTCGGTCCGTGGCCAAGCAAAAGCCCTTAGTCGCGGCGCCCACATTTTAGTCGCCACACCAGGTCGCTTGCTCGACCTTATGAACCAACACCATATAAGGCTCGACCAGGTTGAAATATTCATTCTTGATGAAGCCGATCGTATGCTTGATATGGGTTTCATTCACGACGTCAAGAAAATCACAGCAGCTTTGCCGAAACAGCGCCAAACAGGATTTTTCTCAGCTACTATGCCAAAATCTGTACAAGGTTTAGCTGATGGTCTGCTAGACAATCCGATAAAAGTGGAAGCTGCCCCAGCCGCAACTACCGCAGAGAAAGTCGAACAAAAGGTATTGTTCGTTGCAAAGGACAAGAAACGCGCTCTGCTTATCGATTTAATGAAAGACGTATCCATTGAACGAGTACTGATTTTCACCCGAACAAAACACGGTGCCAATCGCGTTGCACAGTTTCTTGATCAGAATGGCATCAAGGCCGATGCAATTCATGGCAATAAAACTCAAAATGCCAGACAAAAGGCGCTCAAGCGTTTTAAGGAAGGCAATATACGGGCATTAGTGGCTACCGATATTGCCGCCCGCGGCATAGATGTAGATAGCGTAACTCATGTCATCAATTTCGAAATTCCTAACGAACCAGAAAATTATGTGCATCGAATTGGACGCACGGCCCGGGCCGGTGCCGATGGCATAGCTATATCGCTTTGCCAGCATGATGAACGCAGCTATTTGCGAAGCATTGAAAAAGTGATCCGCAAAAGCCTCCCAGTATTTGATGATCATCCTTACCATGCCGCAGATGTTGCCAACGGCAACACACCGCCGCCCGATAAAAGCAAACACCGCAAACGCAAGAACAAAAACCAAGCCTCATTAGGCCGCCCGAACCGACGTTCGGGTCGCAAACGACGCTCACCTAAAAGAGCAGCCTAATACGAATATCAAAGAAACCATGGGGCATGCCAACCTTAGTAAGCCAGCCCTAACCATGGGCATAGCCGAACTGGACATAGGCTAAAAATAAGCGGGATGGCAGACAGTGATACTAAATTATTAATTGTATCCGCCGCGAGTAGTTCAATCTATAGCTCAGGCAGTAACGGCTCTTAAATCCCGTCGCTAAGGTTTATCGAATAAAGGAGTTCGAAACTATGGTGAAACAAGTAAGGCGAGTAGTCACCGGTCACGATAAAAACGGTAAGGCAATTGTTGTCAGCGATAGTGCGGCGGAGAATGTCGTTATTTCCGAACACCGTCCGGGCGGACGCACTAATTTGTGGCGGACAGATTCCATGCCTACGTGCTATGAGGGTGATCGTGACGAAGCGGAGGCCGATTTCACTACCGAGCCACTCTCAAATGGAACCAACTTTCGTATTAACGAATTCCCGCCGACTAACGATGACGAAATCACATCCTATGATGCCAAAAAAGCATTTGGCGCAGTCGGCTCCGCGCATCTTGTAGTTGAAGGCGCACGACATCCTTTTATGCATAGAACCGAGACACTGGATTATGCAATCGTTTTAGAAGGCGAGATCGATATGTTACTGGACGAAGAGGACGTTCATTTAAAGGCTGGCGACGTCGTCATTCAACGCGGTACAGCGCACGCCTGGGCTAATCGCTCAAAGAGTGTCTGCCGCATCGCTTTTGTCCTTATAGATGGTGTTGGTCGAGACGGCAGGAAACGAAACGCGCCCTCACCCCGCACTTGATTCTATACACCGCAGTAAAACATGCCCAACTCCGCACGATTTAATGTATACACTTTTTTTTTCAATATTCCCCTAAATTTCCTTGTATTCATAAGAAAAAATTATATTTCCACTTTTTTTTTACTTATAAATACAATATAAGTTCTGTTATGGAGGATAGTTAATGACTGAAGAGAAGTCAGAGCTGGCCGGCCCTACAGTAAGAAATGGAAACCAAAATTCCTTGAAAAAGAAATCTTTGGAAACCAAGCAAACGCTTGAGAGTATGCTTTCAAATGAGATCACAAGGCTTTCCCAAGAGGCGGATGTCTGCATATTTGCACTATATGATGCCGAATGCCCTAATGAAGGCCCTATCGACTTTAGTACCCACGAACGCGATAGTAATCTTGGCATCGTAGACTTTGATGTGGATTTTGACTTCGAGGGTATTGGCGTTTGGTATATCTGCCGACGTTATGGCAAGACATACCGGCTCCGGCACATACTCGTACAAATACGCCAAGGTCGATTCGTAAAAGGTCAGGTAGAAGAGTTTGAAGGTTTCTGGGATGAATTCCCAGAGTTCGTCGTAGAAGATCGCTGGATTAAAGGATTTACTCCAATACCTCCGCCGTTACCGAAACTTGTCGAGACGGCTCTCGCCATCTAATCCTCAAGTTATCATTCTATCGTATAGTGATAAGACTATGCCGTTTGCAAGAGGACGCCATGTTTTCGCTTGTAACCTGTAAGACTTGGTTCCATTCAACTATTCCAATCTGTTGCCTTAAGGCCGCGTACCGCCCTTGATCTTCGGCCCCAGCGTTGTCCGAATACGTGGTTGTTGCATTTCGATGAAATCACAGAGATAGGCTCTAGTTTCCCGAGGGTCTATTATGTCCTCAATCCCGAAGGCTTCAGCTGTTAAAAAAGGGCTGGATAACGCACGCATTTCCATCTCTAGTTCTTTGCGTCGTTTATCCGGGTCATCTGCTGAAGCAATTTCTCGGCGATAAGTAGCATCTACGCCACCTTCAATAGGTAATGATCCCCATTCTGCTGATGGCCAGGCAATTTTGAAATCGAGACCAAACTTATCAAGCACAGCGCCACCTGCCATCCCGTAACATTTCCGAGTAATTAGTGAGATCATTGGAACATTTGCCTGAGCTTTGGCATAACCCACATTCATCCCCTCTCGAAGAGTACCCGCCATCTCCGCATCTACACCTACGTTAAAGCCAGGTACATCAACAAAAAACAAGAGCGGGATATGGAATTGGTCACAAAGGTCAATGAAATGGGTCTGTTTACGGGCTGCCTTAACATCGACCACCCCCCCGTACATAGGATTATTCGCGATAATCCCGACCGTGTGACCATTTAGGCGAGCTAGCACAGTGATCGCCGAGCGGCCATGGGTCGCCTGAATTTCAAAGAATGAGCCCGTGTCCACAATTAACTTAATCACTTTACGCATATCATAGGGCTTACGTCGATCACGCGGAACAATCTCCAGCAATTCTTCCTCAATCCGATCAACAGGGTCGCCCACATTCTTACAGGGCGGAAGTTCCCAAATATTACTGGGTAAATAACTGAGGAATTGCCGGATNTGTTGAAAACATGCTTCTTCGCTTTTTGCTACATTCTGGATGACACCAGCATTATCCGCCGCCACTTTATAACCACCCAACTCTTCCTTCGAAACGGTTCGTCCGATACCACGTTCCACTACCGAAGGACCCGCGGCAAATATTTGGCTTTGACCTTTNACCATCACAGACCAATGCGAGAACACTGCACGCCCAGCCGGGCCGCCAGCTGCAATGCCCATAACCGCACCCACCACGGGCACAATCTCCATCAATTCAATTGGGTTGATATTATTCTCAACGCTATGGCCCGGCAGGGCAGAAAAGCCGAGGCGCTTCGCTGTCGAGGCACTTCCTCCATATCCATCTATCAGACGAATAAGTGGAATGCGGGAATAGTATGCAAAATCGTCGATAAAACCGCCCTGACCACCCTTTCGGCGCGTGGTACCCCAATTCGTGCCGCCGCGCAATGTGGTATCTTCTCCGCCAATAGCCACTGGACGTCCGTCAATCTTAGCCATACCCATAACATAGGGGGCAGGCTTAAAACCTACCAACTTACCGTCTTTATACGAACCCTTGCCAGCAAGCTTACCAACTTCACGGAAACTGCCGTCATCCACCACGCCCGAAATACGTTCGCGTATGGTAAGGTAACCATTTTTATGCCGTTTTGCGATGGTCTCCGCTCCACCCATCTCTTCCGCCCAGGCATAGCGCTGGTTGATTTCGTCGACCTCAGGCTTCCATGACATTGGTTTTCTCCCGCTTCCAGAATTTTGTGCAACACTGCCCGATTTGCTGCGTTATGTCACGATGACCGGGCTGCATGCACCCATATCAACCTTAAATCGGTACTTTATGATAATTAGGTATTATCCTCTGGTCTTGTAGAGAGCCCCCAGGAATACGCTCGACTGCCGAACACTATTTTTGAACAGCCAAATTTCGTATCGTACTTCAATGACTCCAACCTTAAGTGATTATTTGGCCAAACGCGCCCTTCTTGGGACCTACGGCGTTGGCCTTTTTTCCGGCGGTCAGTGGGATATGCTAGGAATTCTCATCCCTCTTTTCGCAGTTTTCATTGGCCTGGGACCCAGCGAGATCGGACTAGTAGTCGCAGCACGCTCAATACTACCGGTGGTATTCTCTATTCATGGCGGCGTACTTATGGACCGTTTCGGCACCCGGCATGTGGCTTTTTGGCTAGCGCTGGCAACAGCAACGCTACCTTTGCTCTATCCCGTTAGCAGCATTTTTGGGACAATTTTCCTATTACAATTATTCACGGGCCTAAATTCCACGCTAGCCATGGCTAGCGGACAAACTCTTATTAATCAGATATCCGCGGGTGACCCAACGCAACTCGGACGGTTCAGTTTCGTTACCCGCTTCGGCAACTTCGCCGGCCCGGTTTTGATTGGCTTTGTATGGCAAAATTGGGGCACGTGGCCAGCTTTCCTCTTTATCGCAGGCTGGGGTCTCTTAACCTTATCCTCAGTAGTGCTTATTCCAAAGCCTAGCAAAAACAGCAAACCAGACATCAACCTCAAAGAAGAGAAAACATTTGCCATTCTCGACCTACTACCCCGATGGACTGATTATCGAGATGCCATAATGCTCGCCTGCATTCCGGCAGTTACCTTTAGCCTGGTGATCACGATGCTACGCAACGGGCCCGGCGCCATCCAAGCATCATTTTTTGTAGTATACTTAAGCGGCATCGACATTTCCGGCACCACTATTGGATTTCTCACCGGATTATCAGAATTATCTGTCGGGCTGGGTAGTCTAGCGGCGGGCTGGTTTGCAGCTCGTGGCAAAGCTCATTGGTTAGTGATTATATTTGTCGGTAGTGCCGTTTTTTTTATATGCCTTACACCGATTGTGGCATCCACTTTCACACTACTAACTGTGGCCACCGTTGCACGCGGCTTTTCCCAAGGCGTTAATCAGCCGCTAATCTATTCCATATTATCTCGTAGCGTCGATGCAGCCCAGCAAGGTGCTGCAGTGGGCTTACGAAACACGGTTAACCGTCTTTCCAACATTCTCATACCAGCGTTCATGGGCTATGCGGCAGAATGGTGGGGGATTGAAGCCAGTTTCGCTATAATTGCATTACTATTAATTGGCGGCTGTTTCGTCATTGCTTGGGTCATATGGTGGAAGCGTGTATTTCCGGCCTGAGCCGGCTATAAAATGTCTTACTCCACGCCACCGCAAAGTTCAGGGTGGTTTTAATATTGTACCTTTGGGATTTAAAATTTTTCGACAGCATCAGTGCCTTTGTCAATCCCTGCGAAGGAGGCAGTAAAACCACACCCTTGTTGTGATCTCAAGTAGGCGGGATAGGTTCAATTATTTTGAAGCACTATTTTCTATCGGCCACTTAAAAACGGTCTACGCCCATAAACCACCACCAAAGGCTAAAACCAAAAAACACCCAAATTATCACCACTATCGCTGCACCAAAAATTGATACGGGCCTATTTTTTTTGAATTGCCTTTTTGCTTCTAAACGGCATCTTACTAATACAGTTTCTGGCGTTAATTTTAGGATCACCCAAATCGCTGTAGGTACTAGAATAAGTTCATCGAAGTAGCCAACTATGGGGATAAAATCGGGAATTAGGTCTATTGGACTAAATACGTAAGCTGCCGTCGCAAATGCAAGCAACTTTAGCCCCCAATTAACGCTTGGATCCCGCGCAACGAAATACACCGCCAAAACGTCAAGTTTCAAAGAGCTTATCCATGATTTAGTTTTTTCGAACATTAAAAAATTATATAGGGTTATTCAGCCCGCACACTCCACGCAACGCCGAACGACTGGGTCAATCTCCAAGCGTTTGACGGGAATATCCTCANCGCACTCTTCACAAAAACCGTAGTGCCCCTCGTCTATGCGGACTAAGGCGGCATCAATCATCAGCAAACGGCCCTGTCGTCGTCCATTGAGCGCCTTNGACATTTCCTGTGCCTGCATAGCATCCATCCGCGACAAACGCCCAAAACTTTGCTGATCCAGCATCACCGGCTTACGATCACCTTCCGAAACACTGCTCAATTCGAGAAGGCTCTCACGCTCTTCCTCAAGCCGCGCGCGAAACTTTTTCAAATCGAGGTCTATTCGATCACCCATTCCATAGCATGACAGGTTTCTTTCTATCCGGCAAAATAAAGGAACAGGTTTCATCCTATCCAAAGACCGTGATACACCGCGCTCTATGCTGCATTTCAATAAAATTACTTATCGTATAGGGTCACGGGTCGTGCTAGACGAGGCCGAAGCTACCATCAGTCCNGGCCACAAGGTCGGTATGGTTGGACGCAACGGGACTGGTAAAACCACTCTCCTTAGGATAGTCACAGGCGAACTGAGTGCGGCAGATGGCTATATTGAAACACCAAGCCGCTGGCGAATCGGCGTGACCGCACAAGAAGCACCAAGCGGACAAACCACCCTCCTAGATACAGTGCTGGCCGCCGATGTAGAATTAAGTAGCCTCATAAGGGAATCAGAAAGAGCTACCGATCCTGCACGGATTGCCGAAATCCATGAACGCCTACGCGACCGCGATTCCCATACGGCCTCGGCACGAGCCGCACGAATTCTTGCAGGGCTTGGCTTTGACGAAGAATCACAACAACGTCCATGCAGTGACTTCTCAGGCGGTTGGCGAATGCGTATTGCCCTGGCCAGTTTACTTTATACAGAACCGGATTTACTGCTCCTCGACGAACCTACTAATCATCTCGACCTAGAAGCCACACTTTGGCTTGAGGATTATNTTAAAAAATACCGAGGTACAGTGCTACTGGTGAGCCATGATCGCGATCTATTAAATCGCGTCGTTGGCGAAATCCTCCATTTAGAAAATGGTAAACTAACTCTATATCAAGGTGGCTATGATCGGTTTGAGCAAACGAGACGCATACGCCTTGAATATGATGCCAAACAGCGGCAGAAACAGGATTTACAACGCGCCCATATTAAAAGTTTTGTCGATCGGTTCCGCTACAAGGCGAGCAAGGCAAAACAAGCACAGTCTCGGTTAAAACAATTAGAGCGAATGGAGCCTATTGCCGAGAACCAGGAAGAGCATACCGTCACCTTCGATTTTCCTGTACCGGCCCGGCTTGCCCCACCACTTCTCACAATGGATAAGATTGCCGTCGGCTATAATGGAGAAGCAGTATTAGATAACCTCGACCTCAGGCTTGATGATGATGACCGAATCGCACTACTCGGTGCAAATGGTAACGGTAAATCTACTTTGATCAAACTTTTGGCAGGCAGACTCACGCCGCTGTCAGGCAAGCAAACAAAATCGGGGAANTTACGCATTGGTTATTTTGCGCAACATCAGGCCGATGAGCTTAATATCAAGGGTACACCACTCTCAGAAGTTTCTGCTCGCCGCCCACGCGACACTGAAACTCAGCGACGCGGCCATTTAGGGTATTTTGGTTTTGCCCAGGACCGCGCGGAAACTATAATCGAGAACCTCTCCGGCGGTGAGAAAGCTCGCCTGCTTTTTGCGCTTATGAGTTGTGACAAACCACACATATTGCTACTCGACGAACCAACAAACCATCTCGACGTAGAGTCTCGGCAAGCCTTGGTACAAGCCATTAATGCATTTAGTGGTGCCGTAGTAATAGTCAGTCATGATCCCCATGTACTCAAACTAACAGCCGACCGTTTCTGGCTAGTCGATGAAGGACGAGTGATACCTTTCGAAGGCGATATGGATGATTACCAAGCTTTGCTATTGAGTAAGAACCGAGGAAATGTCGAAAAACGAAAAGAAAATAGGCCGAATGACCGAAAAAACCTGCGTAAAGAAGCCGCCAAACGCCGCCAAGCCCTAGCGCCCTTGCGCAAAAAGCTAACACAAGCAGAATCAAAGGTTGAGCGCCTCGAGGGAGAAAAGCAGAAACTTCAAAAAGCAATGGCTGACCCCACCCTTTATGAGGAAGAAAAAGGCAAGTTGCTCGCGNTACAAAAACAATTGGGCACTCTTGAAAAAGACCTAGCTCGTGCTGAAGATAATTGGATACGGTTACAAGCTGAGTGGGATCGAGCACAAAACAAGTAAAGAGATTATTAGGAGACCAAATATGCATTGGACGAAACGCCGAGAAAACTTTCGGCTCCTAATTGAAGGAAACCGTTGCGTTAATCCGGGCTCGGTCTACGACGCAGTTAGTGCACGCATTGCAGCACATGTGGGCTATGAGGTTATGGTTTTACCTGGCTCCATAGCCTCAATGGCTGTACTTGGCGCTCCGGATGTTATGGTCATGACACTATCGGACCTCGCCGAGCTTACCCACCGCATCAATCGTGCCGGACAGTTGCCTCTTCTAGTGGATGCAGATCATGGATTTGGCAATGCCTTAAATGTACGCCGAACTATCGAAGAGCTAGAAACTGCAGGAGCGGCGGCTATTACGATTGAAGACACAGCATTGCCCAAACCTTTCGGAAGCCAAACGACGGCATTCATCTCCCTAGAAGAAGGCGTCGCAAAAATGCATGCAGCTTTAGACGCCCGCCAAGACCCGACGCTTAGCATTATCGCACGGACAAACGTTGCTGGAGTCCTTGGCATTGATGAAGCGGTCCGGCGTGCANAGGCGTACGAAAAAACTGGCGTAGATGGATTATTCTTTACCGGTATCATCCAACACTCAGATTTGGAGAAACTCAGTAACGAAACAACGTTACCTCTTTTCTTAGTCCATAGCGGCGACCTAACTGACCTGAACGAGCTAACGAAGCTACGCGTTCGTATTCGGCTACAGCCCCACCTGCCATTTATAGCAGCCATACAGGCTGCTTACGAGACAATGACAGCTCTCAATGGCGGCGCTGCTCCCAACGAAATAGACTTTGAATCATCGGAAGACTTACAAAACACACTAATTAATGGCGACGCCTATAAAAATTGGACCAAGGAATTTCTTTCTTAGCCACCATATACCTCGGACCATGTCTTTTCTGCGCTTGTCTTCCGATATCCATGCCAACGGCACTAGCAGCATAGCGAGACATTTAAACTACTCTGAAAGACTTAAATATTTAAGCCAAGCCATTAACCAATATCAAAGACGAGGAGTATCCAAGCTAATCGGAAACTGGACAAATCAATTTTAAGACCAACAATCCTATAATCTGGAGCAACTTAACCTCGATATAACCCCATCAACCGCGCTCGCTGCTTCAACAATGCTACCAATGTGCCAAGCGTCGGCGTTTCAATACCTGCGGCCTGGGCAAGTTCGTAGGGTACGCCGAGCATAGCATCGATTTCCATCTGATTCCCTTTCTCCATATCTTGCAGCATCGATACTTTGTGAGAACCACCCTTAGTTTTCTTGAAGCGCTCTACAGGATCAATATCAATCGGGGTCCCCAGTGCCGAGGCGATTGCCATGGCCTCCCCCATAATAATAGTTGCCAGCCTATGGAGCCTAGGGTCAGCTTGCAGCTCCGCGACTGTACTACCCGTTAGGCAACTTATAGGCCCTGTTGCCATATTACTCATCAACTTATCCCAAAGTACATAGCGGATATCTTCAGCTATGGGACCCATATCCGCTTTTCCAAACACCGCTTGAATAGACTTCACCCGTTCAGACATAGAGCCATCAGGCTCACCAATACAAAGCCAATTACGTCCGGGGCTTGTGTTACGAACATGACCGGGAGCAACCAGTCCATTGGCCGAATAGACCACACCCCCTAAAGCACGCTCCGGACCAATCTCATTCCATAACCGACGGCCTGGATCTAAAGCCTCAATCTGTCGCTCTTTACCCTTTGGATCGAGACCGTAGAAATACCACCAAACAATTCCATTTTGGGCAAAGATAATCGGTGTGTCCGGACCAAGCAGGGTTTTGATACCATCTACCGCATTGGCCAAGGCGTAACCTTTTACACTCACTACCACTACATCTTGAGCCCCTAGTGTAGATGGGTCATCAGTGGCGCTAACCCGCACATGAACGTTAGTTGCGCTGACACGATCCAAGGTAATGCCGTTTTCCTGAATAGCCTTCAACTGCGCACCCCTGGCAACACAGGAAACATCCTCACCGCTGTGCGCTAAGCGAGCAGCGAAATGACACCCGATTGCACCAGCCCCAAAAAAACAAATTTTCACAAGTAAGACCTACTCTTTAGTGGTGGTCCAAGTCGATTCAGCAAATAAATCTTCGGCCGTCACGCCGGGCTTGGTAAGCCCCTGCTCCACCGAATAGCGCAACATAGCTTCGATGTCAGTTCGATTTTCCTCCAAACCATACTGCCAATAATCGTGGCCCATCACTTGACGGGTTCGGCGCAACTCTGCACCTTGCCAGGGTAGTGTCGCGCAGGCTGCAGCGCCGAACTCCAAATTCTTTACCGCAACATCCTTGGCTTGGCGAAATGCCTTGTACATGGTGGCAGGCAACCAGGGGTATTTTTCTACCACATCGTCGCGAATACCAACCATGTGCATAATCGGGAACATCCCGGTTTTTTTATAGAACTCCTCTTCCGCGGGCCGGAAATCAGGCCACAAACGATCAACATCCGGGTGGCCATTGGTAAACACACTTGGTACCGGCGGGCAGATTACCGCATCCAATTCTCCATCTGCTAACATGCCAGACAGAGTTTTATCTCTGGGGATTGGCTCCACATCGAACTTAGGGTCAAGGTTAAGTGCCATGCGCTCTTCCCGCCCCGCCTCCTCCAGCCCACCGGTGCGCCACTTAATCTCCCAAGGCTCAATACCATATTCGTCTTTTAGGAGCCCACGCTGCCAGAGAGCAGCGGTCATCTGATATTCCGGCACCCCTATCGTTTTTCCCTTTAGATCAGTAGCATTTTTAATGCCTTTGTTTTTATTTATGTAAAAGGACGAGTGACGAAAGCTGCGCGACAAAAATACGGGTAAGCCCACATAACGAGAATTGCCAAGTTGGGTCTGCATTATATGGCTCGAAAAAGACATTTCGGTGATCTCAAACTCCGCATACCGCACAACGCGGAAGAATAGTTCCATCGGCTTCATTTCGAGATAAGTCAGTGAGCAGCCATCTGGCTTAACAGTGCCGTCACGCAATGCCTGCGTCCGGTCATATGTTCCGCCCGCCAATGTAAAATGTAAATCACCCATTCTATCGTGCCTCCCGCTCAGATTTATACTAAATCAAAATGCCGCCTAAGTGTAAATTCAACCATATCCGACCCGGTAAAATATACCTTCAAATATTCAAAAAATCATGGAGATCAATGTCGGTCTGTCGCAGTTGCATGTTGGTTCAGCACTGGCATCACCTCTTCAGCCAGTTTCCTGATCGAGTTTTTCCAAAGCACTTCATCATCCCAATCATATCCGGTCATCAATAACGTGCCAAAAGGCCCTACGCTGTCGCGAAAAGCAATTAACTTATCAGTAACAGTTTTAACACTACCGACGATAATTTGTTGTTCAATCGCTTCGTTGACCCGTTGGGCAATGACCTCTGCGCGCTCTTTATCAGACGCATCAGGCATATTCCGTCTGGCCTCAAGCGATCGTAAATAATGAAAGTAATGCTGAATGCTGCCATTTTCACGCGCTACATATCCCTCAGCTTGCTCATCGCTGTCGGCTATTAAGATCGATCGCGCTGCCCTCCAGTTCTTCGACTTCACTGGCTTACTAAATGTATCGCAGGCTTCACAATAAGCTTGCCATTGCTTTTTGACCACAGATGTTGGAATGAAATTACCTGAGAGCGGTATCCAGTCGCGCTCTACCATAATCGTCATCGCCCCCGAATTAGGCTGGCGCATGGCATATGCAAAGGGTGGGTGCGGATTCTGTAGGGGTTTCACTTGGACCCCAAGCCCAATATCTTTTTGAATAAAGTCCTTTAGAACTATATCGTCCCAATACTCCGCTTTGATATCGAAAGGTGCTTCACCGGTCCAAAGTTGTGTCATAATGTCAACGCTTTCGACCATCTTGAAATAACCGTCCTCCACGGGCACGCCGAAAATCTCTAAATCTGAGCGCAAACCGCCGGGACCAATCCCAAGCATGGCACGACCTCCGCTCAATTGATCAAATTGTGCAATTTGACCTGCAAGTTTTACCGGATGGTGCAACGGTAAGTTCAATACCGCTGTACCGAGGCGGATAGATTTTGTTTCCGCGATAACGCTCGCCAAAAACTGTAAAGGATCTGGAATAGGCTCACCAGTTGAAGTGAAATGTTCGCCAATCCAGGCCTCACTATATCCGAGACGATCGCAAAGGATGACTGCCTCGCGATTTTGGCGCAAAATCGTACCGTAATCTTTATTTGCAGGGTGCACCGGCATAGCGAAAAAGCCATAATTGATCATTATGTTTATCCTCTGATAACCCTTACCTCGTAAGGTAGAGTTTAAGCGGCGCCATACAATTATGAAAGTGCCCGCTGGCAGCCTAAAACGATTTAGATAAAATAGCTCAAATTCAATATTGAAAGGCAAGCATGAGATATCTCCACACAATGATCCGAGTTTCAAACATTGAGGCATCCATCAAATTTTTCGAAATGCTAGGCATGACCGAAATACGACGTCGCGATAGCGAAAAGGGGCGTTTCACTAATGTTCACTTAGCGGCTAATGATGATATCGAGTCCGCAAAATCACTCCGCGCACCAACATTAGAGTTAACCTATAACTGGGATCCAGAAGACATGGACGTGGGACGCGCTTTCGGCCATCTTGCATTTGAATTCGATGACCTCTATGAAACATGCCAAACGCTTATGGATAACGGCATAACAATAAACCGGCCACCTCGCGATGGTCATATGGCATTTATCAGAACACCGGATGGTATATCTATTGAGCTACTCCAAAAGGGTAAAAGCCTCTTGGTGCAAGAACCGTGGGCATCTATGGAAAATGTGGGGAGCTGGTAGATGAAATATCTTCATACTATGATCCGCGTCTCCAACCTTGATGAAACCATTGATTTTTTTGTTGGTAATTTCGGCATGGTCGAAACCCGTCGGATCGACAGCGAACAAGGCCGTTTCACGATAGTATTTCTCGCTGCCCCGGAAGATGTCGAGAACGCTAATACTGAACAATCTCCGGTACTGGAATTAACCCATAATTGGGACCCGGAAGAGTATTCCGGCGGGCGCAATTTTGGGCATTTAGCCTATGCTGTGGATAATATCTACGAAAGCTGCCAAACGCTTATGGATAATGGCGTCACTATTAATCGTCCGCCTCGCGACGGTCGCATGGCGTTTATTCAAACACCAGATGGCATCTCCATTGAACTGCTTCAGAAAGGGGACAGCCTTCCCAAGCAAGAGCCTTGGGGCTCGATGGAAAACACTGGTAGTTGGTAGATTTTTATTCCGCTTCTAAAGGTGCGTTGAGCGCTACTCCAGGAACCTCAAACCCATTAGGCCTTCCGTCTCCTAGCTTGCCCTCATAAGCATCTGTCATCCAATGAGGCAATGGTGGCCCATCCGTACAGGCAAGCCACAGGCGCAAAAGATGCCGACGCTTCTCCGGTTCTTCATAATCTTCATAGGCGGTTCGGCTATGCAAGATAGCGTGGTTGCAGAGCAACTGAATGTCCCCGGTCCGAAATTCCATATCCAATCGGATACCATCCTTGGCAGCAAGAGTATCAAGAAAATCTAATGCCTCCATGCGCGTATCAGTTAAGGGAGGTACGCCGGCCAATAGTTGTCCTTTACGAATAGCGCTGCGAACATAATGGGTAATCATCCGCCCTTTATAAGGCATGAACACCGGCACATCCGCCCAAGGATCTTTACCCTCAGGAATTTCTCCCCAGCGGGTACGCTGAAATGGCGTCATCAAACTAACCAGCAGGTCTGGTCTGCGCCTAAGGATTTCATTGTAAAGAGTTGTGGAAGGCGCGATAGACGACAACCCACCCTCCTTGCCGGGTCGTAAACATAGAAGGCCCACTATATCGGCTGAATCCGTATGATAGGATAGCCCTGCACTGGTTTGATATCCCCGCGACTGTGGGTGATCGTAATTGAGGCCAATATTTTTAACATGCCCCAGCAGATGGCCTTTACCGTTCTGTGAACACGCTCGCCCTATATGGACACCAAGTCCCCAATAAGCGATCGCAGCCTTACGGATAGGCCAATCTTTAACGGGCAAGCCACGCAATAAAAAGAAACCAGGACCGTGCAACACCTGTTGCTTAATCTTTGCCAGTCGCTTGGCCACTGTAGGCAAAGCAAAGGCAGCTGGAGTTATATCCATTATGTCGAGCGTCCCAACGCTTACGACAGCCATTTCAATTTCTGCGATTTCGTCAGCGCTCCATTCATGAATCCAACTGCTGCACTGCTCAGCCATTTCTTTTCCGAACCACGCTTGAGGCCCCTCAAAACAGGGCGGCAGTCTATCAATTTGTTGCTGTATACTAGTCATCCAACCATTCTAGAGATGCTGAGAATAAACAGCCATATAAAGTTCCTATAAATAATGGCGATTGAGTGGCTTCTTACAAAATCTTCACAGGATTGGATGACCAATCACGACTTGGACGCTTTGAAATAAAGTAACGCCCAGAAGTAAGACAATGGTTCCACCAACCAAAGCGAAAGTATTTAAAAGGGTACTCCCACGAACGCTATCATCCGGCAGGTAATCTGAAAGACGAAACGCTATTTGGCGAGCATAAACCGAAACTGCTGCCAAAAGTGCTACCGTTATGGCTGTTCCAATAGACATGGCAAAGACAGCGCAAATCCCAGCGAGCCGCAATTGTAAAACATACGCAAAAATGAGCACGAGTATGGCACCTGTGCAGGGCCGAATACCGATAGTAAATATAATCCAAATGGTTTGGCGAAGCGACATACGTTCGGGCAAATCACCGGGGGCAGGCATATGAGCATGTCCATGATGAGCGTGCCCACCTTCTTCGTGTTGGTGCTCGTCGTTACAGTCATGTTGATGTTTATGGTGATGATGGTGCCCCAACCATAGGCGTCGTGCCGCTGTAACCATCAAGAAACCGCCCAATAGTGCTACTAAAGCATAACTTACACTTTCTAATTGCAAGGCTGTTGTGTTTACCTTGCTAAGGGATGCTCCCAGTAAAGCGACTGTTATCTCAACTACAAATATAGCGACCACACCTTGGGCCAAGGCACTGCTTATGGCTAACCAAATTCCCTGTTTTAAACGGCTTTCATGCGTCGCAAGATATGTCGCTATGATAAGCTTACCGTGGCCGGGCCCAGCCGCATGAAACACGCCATAAAGAAAACTAAGGCTGATCAACGACCAGGCCGCGATTAGTCCATCGCGTTCCACCCCGCGTACGGCATCAGCAAGACTGCTATGTAAATCGCGCTGAAGCGTCTGCAAACCATATACAAACCCGCCCCATTGTCCGAAAAGATGAGGTGCCTCTGAGAGCAATAGCAAAAATGTAAGTCCAATTACGGCAAATACAAATGCAAAAATAACGACGATGGCGACAGGACCAGAGTAATTCATATTGCTAAACGAGCCGCCCCACGCTCATATACCAAAGTTCTATTGCCCTGCATGCAATTTCCAGTTCTCACCTACACTGAAGAATTACCTTTTCAGCAAAGAGCTGGCCAAGCCCATCGCCAGCACTTTCAGTCTTATCAAGCGAGGCAGCGAACGTTACTGCAGCCGCATCAGGCTTTGGTTTTATAAGAATAGCTTTGCATAAATCTTTCGAGACCCCATCCATTGTATACGCGGGCTTTCTCTCTCGATGCAAAATTTCAATATAATAGGTAGGGTCATAGACTGCATAGGTAAAAGTTTTACTCTTGGGGTCGACCGGTTCCTTCAAGTTTAGTTCGAACCGAACCCAAAAAAGACCCTTTTCTTTTCCATCCTTTATTTGTCCTGCCGAGGTGTTCCCAGAACCAGCAAAATCTAACCGTTTTTTATCTGCCGTAGCTTCTGTGAAATAACCATGCCTCTTAATACGGCCTACCATATTTCTTACAAATGTAGCGTGGGCGGCTTTGCCCTTGGTTTTGGCAAGCTCCTTAACCCGCAAGCTCAAAAACATAGAATAGAAAGGATCGAATACCCAATGGATGCCAAGCCCTCGGACTCGGCCATTCTTATCGAACAACACTTTAGTCGTCATATCTATCCAAACATGGGGATGAGCTAAAGCAGTATGCCGAGCCAAATCGAATACAAGAAAAAGGCTGGCAAGCCCAGCGATTATGGCCAAACGTCTTAGAACCATAGGGTCATGTTTATATTGAAATCAAGAAAGATGCCATATTCATTTCTGCCTTTTCAGAATTTCAAATCAAATTTTATGCTAAAGCTAAACCCGATGGCATCGAGTTTAGTCTTATTGGTTGGGATACTCTCAATCCAAGCTACCAGTTGCTACTTGGAACAAAGTGCCACCTTTCAATTTGGCCTCTTCTAAGGCAGTTTGAGCCACATTTCATACCTATCAACAATTTATATTTGGGGACCACATGACTAGACCAACTGAAATCCCAAAAAACTGGGATATGGAAACGGATGTCGTTGTTATCGGTTTCGGAGCAGCTGGATTCGCAGCCTCAGTTACGGCGCACGATCTTGGTGCCGACGTTATCCTACTCGAGAAAGCTCCCGATGGTGCACAAGGTGGGAATACTCGTGTCGCTGGTCAAGGATATCTAAATTTAGAGGGCGCGGACGATGCCCACGCCTATCTGACCGCATTATGTGGCCATTTCGAAGTACCCGATAAAATGATCCGCGCTTGGGCTGACGAGATGTGTAAAAATAATGATTGGCTATTAAGCCTTGGTGGGGACCCACAAGAGCATCAACATCAGCCAGAGGGTATTGAATTTCCGCACCTTCCCGGCGCCAAATGTGTCCACAAATTTCATGATGGAGATACTTATGGTTACGGCAATACATGGAAACTCTTTGAACGACTAACCAAAGATAGAGCGACAGAAGGTCGTCCACTCCAGATCCTTTACAGAACGCCAGGCAAGGAACTCATTCAAAACGGCATAACTGGAGAGATTCTTGGCGTGCGTGCAGAACAAGAAGGCAAGCAACTAATAATAAAGGCCCGCAAAGGCGTCGTCCTAACTTGCGGTGGTTTTGAAAATAACCAGGAAATGATACGCGATTATCTTCCTGGTATGCCCTACTGTTATACTACCGGCTCTCCATACCTTGAAGGCGACGGGATAAAAATGGGGCTCGCAGTCGGTGCCGACCTTTGGCATATGAATAATTTTGCCGGCCCTGCGTTACAATTAAAGGTTCCAGAACACCCAACCACCTTCTCCATGCAACCCCTTCACTTCTCCAAAGAATTTCCGGGTGGTATGGTAGTGGTCGGCGCAGATGGCAAACGCTTTGCCGACGAGAAATACAAAACCTGTCACGGCAAAATTCCCCGCAACGGCGTATACCAACCACTGCCAACGCCGTGCCCCATGCATATGATAATCGATCACACGCTATTTTCGGCGGCACCTCTGTTTGACACTCATCCCCGAAGCGGTTGGACCACGGTTATGGTACGATATGATTGGAGTGATGATAACTCAGTAGAGCTTAAAAAAGGCTGGATTAAGAGGGCTGACACGTTGCCTGCACTCGCAAAAATTATAGGTCTAAATGCTGAACAACTAACCGAAACAGTAGACCGGTGGAACGAAATGGTCGCCCGCGGTAGCGACGATGATTTTGGGCGCAGTCTTATGATGTCACCATTTAAAGAGGGCCCCTACTACGCAGTTCAACTTTCCCCCACTATGTTAAATACACAAGGAGGGCCAAGGCGTAATGAAAAGGCAGAAATTCTTCGACCCGATGGTAATCCTATTCCACGCCTTTACAGTTCTGGTGAGTTAGGTTCCATATATAGTAATCTTTATCAAGGAGCGGGCAATATCGGCGAATGCCTTGCCTTTGGGCGGATTGCAGGACGCAATGTAGTCGCACAACAACCCTGGCATTAAAATAGGAGCTCAGAACAAATGAAACTAATTGGCCTTTATCGTTCCCCTTACGTCCGTCGCGTTGCTGTTAGCCTTAACCTATTGGGCATGGCCTACGAAAATGAGGCCGTCACTCCCTTTGATAACCCGGAAATGGTTAGCCCACATAACCCCCTGGTGCGCATCCCGACATTACTTCTGGATGATGGCGAAGTGCTAATCGAAAGTTATGCCATTTTAGATACGCTCGATGATATGGCTCATTCCGACAAACGATTGATGCCGGCGTCTGGAGATGCCCGAAAGCACACGATGAAGTTAACCGCGATTGCCACTGGCACAATGGATAAGACAGTCTGGGCAGTTTACGAGGGTCGCTTCCATCCCAGAGAAAAGTACCATAAGCCCTGGGTAGAGCATAACGAATCTCAGGTCGAGGGAGGCCTTGCCTATTTAAATGATGCTGTGGAGTCAGCTGATGTAGTCAATAATGGTTGGATCGCCGGTGGTGATCGTATTAGTCAAGCCGACGTCAGCGCTACAATTGCCTATAGTTTCGCAGACATGGCACGTCCTAAACTTGGGCTTGCGGAAAAGTATCCGTCATTAGCAGATTATGCGGAAAGAATGGAAGCTTTAGAAGCATTTTCCACTGTTACACCCTAGCCAGGTCGCTTTATCGCTGCCATCGTCACACCTTCTGGCCGATCAGGTTGATTTTCCGGAGCAGCCTCTTTAAAGGCCGGATGTTCGAGGCAGTTTCCCTCAATCCTAAGTAAATTTGGATAGGCCGAAAGGTCATGCCCACGCCGGCGAGCCGCCATCAACTGCGGTATTATGAAGATATCAGCAAGGCTTGGCCTATTCCCATGACAGAAATGATTATCCGAATTGCCTTCAGCGACATAAGCCTCGAGGGCCCCAAAGCCTTGACTCGCGAAGTGATCGTGCCAACCGATAGCATCTGGGTCGGAGAAATTACTCTCCGCAAAGAAACGTACACGGTTAGATAACCGGGGACCTATTTCACAGGCGCAAATCTGCGCGATAGCGCGAACCCGCGCACGCGCCAATGGGTCGTCTGGATAAAATGAAGGATCGGGCTTGATATCCTCAAGATAATCCAAAATAGCGGCAGATTGTAAAATCCGTTTACCATCAACCTCTAGGGTAGGAACCATAGATTGTGGATTAACGGTAATATAACTATCTTCCCATTGCTTCCTATTGGTGATGTCTATAGGAATTTTTTCAACATCAATACCCTTTATCGCAAATCCAATACGTACTCGGTACGACGCGGACGATACCCACCAATGATAAAGTTTCATCAAGTATTTTCCCTCAATATTCAAAAATCGGTTTCTTTAAAATCAATTCCCCCCTAAAACCGATCAAACATAAAGCATAAAAGGTCAGGAGCGTAAAATGGCGGATAAGAAACCGAACATCGTCTTAATTCTTGCCGATAACTTGGGCTGGGGCGAACTCGGCTGTTATGGTGGGGGTGCTTTGCGCGGCGCACCAACTCCACGTATCGACGACCTTGCGACCCAAGGCCTTAAATTTTTAAATTTCAATGTTGAGAGCGATTGCGTCCCGACACGTTCGGCGCTAATGACGGGACGTCATCCAATTCGTACGGGTGCTTTTCAATCGGTTCCTGCAGGCCTACCGCAAGGCCTAACCCGATACGAACGGTTACTACCGGAAATTCTTACCGAGGCAGGCTATGCATGCTGCCATTTCGGCAAATGGCACCTAGGCGATCAACCGGGCCGTCTCCCCAATGACCGAGGCTTTGAGGAGTGGTACGGCATACCCCGTACTATGAACGAAGCTATGTTCACATCCTATCCTGAATTTGAGCCAGACCTAGTTGACATCCCTTTCATTTGGGAGGGCAAGGCAGCCTCAGAATCAACTAAGGTTAAAGAGCTTAATGAAGACACACGGCGCACTATCGATAGAGAATGTATTGATAAAGGCATTCAATTTATGAAAGACAAGCATGAAGAGGATACGCCGTTTTTTTGTTACCTACCCATCACGCAAGTACATTTCCCCAGCCTTGCTCATCCTGACTTTAAGGGGAAGACTGGGCATGGCGAAATGGCCGATAGCATGCTTGAAATGGATCATAACGTAGGTGTAATCATTGATGCACTCGACGAAATTGGCATCGCGGACGACACACTTCTGATCTTCGGCTCAGATAATGGGCCGGAATTTCGTGAACCATGGCGCGGCACTGCTGGCTATTGGCGCGGCAGCTATCATACTGCGATGGAGGGGAGCCTTCGCGTACCCTTCATGATGCGGTGGCCGGGCAAAATTGCTGCGGACTTCGTCTCCGACGAAATTGTCCATATCGTCGATCTCTATAACTCGCTATTAAAATTGGCCGGATGCCATGTGCCCGACGATCGACCTGTTGATGGCATCGATCAGCTAGACTTCTTCTTCGGCAAACAAGAGAAGTCAAACCGCGAGGGGTTCCTTTTCTACATCAAGGATGAAATGCGTGCTGTAAAATGGCGGCAATGGAAGATGCATTTTATATGGGAGCCTGAAGTTTATGAAGGCCCTTATCACCTGGAAGCGCCCTATCTTTTCAATCTACTCTGGGATCCAAAAGAGCAAACTAACGTAATGATGAAAGCGAATTGGGTCCGTAATGTGGTTATGAAAATGGTCCACGACTTCCGACAAAGCTTAAAAGATCATAAGCCTATACCGCCAGGTGCAGACGACCCCTATGACCCAGGCTCTCATTAAACCGAATAAATACTCTAACCCTATAAATGCGCTTATTTACGAAGTGAGTCTGCTCTAAGGCTAGGCACGCGCTCCATAACCAAAAAGTAGCCCTGGAGGCAGTCAACCAATAGGCTCGGGCCATAGAGGCTACCGACCGACAGCATAGGTCTGCATATAGCGGGCACTAGCCCCAGCCTTGAGGAATTCACCATCTTTGGCGACAGCAGTCATTCGGCCCTGGCTCCAATCCTCACCATGAACCACCTCGTGGCCGCGGGACTTCAGTTCCGCCACTGTTTCCTTTGAAAACCGACCCTCAATGTTAAGTGAGCGTAGCTTGGCTTGTTTTGGGTAGAACGAACCTGGGAAGTGGTCAGTGTTGAACGTTGGTGCGTCAATTGCTTTTTGTAAATTTTGACCATGATGCACATGGCGCAGAAAGAATTGTAAGGCCCATTGGTCCTGACGGTCCGCTCCTGGCGTACCAAAAGCAATATATGGTTTACCATCACGATTCGCAAAGCCTGGACTGAGTGTAGTGCGCGGACGCTTGCCAGGCTCCACAGCACCAGGCGAGTCTTCGTCGAGAGTAAAAATCTGGCCTCGATTTGACAATTGAAAACCGAGTGATGGAATAACTGGCGAACTTCTTAGCCAACCGCCAGACGGTGTCACAGAGATCATATTCCCATCTTTATCCGCAATATCAAGATGCACCGTATCACCAGTGGCAAACGCCGCCATCTTAGATGACCCGACGGGTCTAGTTTCGCCATCGTCCTGAACAACCAAACGGCTACCATCAGCCAACCCATAAATAACCGGACCACCATAGCCGGGAATGGATCCTGGCCGAATATCTGCAGATGCTTCATAGCCGATCAATGCCGCACGTTTCTCTCCATATGCATCCGACAACAGCTCCTCAACCGGCACATCAACAAACTTTGGATCACCATAGAATTTCTCACGATCAGCAAAAGCAAGTTTAGTTGCTTCCGCCACCGTATGCACAAATTCCGCTCCATTGGGGTCCATTCCTGCAATATCAAATCTTTTCAAGATCGATAGCTGTTGTAATAAGGATGGGCCCTGACTCCAAGGGCCCATCTTAAATACAGTGTAGTCTCCATATTCTAGACAGAGAGGCTGTTCCACAGAGGTTTGGAAATTTGCCAGGTCGTCTGCCCGCATAAAACCGCTATGACATTCACCAGAAGTATCGAGAAAGTGATTATTTTTGACAAAACCATCAATCGCATCAGCTACAAAACCCCGGTAAAACGAATCTCGAGCTGCATCTATCTGTGCTTCTCTATTGCCACGAGAGGCCTCGGCCTCTCGCACTAACCGCTCAAATGTATTGGCAAGAATCTGGTTGGTAAAGCGCGACCTGGCAACGGGCGCGGCTCCATCTGGTAGATAGACAGCCCCGGAACTTGGCCAATGATCCGTGAATAACTCAGTCAAGCCTGCGATGGTCGCGCACACTCGAGCCGAAATGGGATATCCATTGCGCGCATAATCGATTGCAGGCTCAAAAACCTGTGCAACGCTCATAGTCCCCCAATCGCGTAATAAAGTCATCAAGCCATCAAATGCCCCCGGCACCACCGCTGGCAGTAACCCTGCGCCTGGCACGATGTCCACACCAAGACTTCGATATGCTTCGATAGTTGCTAACTTCGGAGCAGTCCCCTGTCCGCTAATAACGTGGATTTCTTCTGTTTTACCGTCGCAGAAAATCATCGGCGCTTCTCCGCCGACCCCGCACATTGTCGGTTCAATGACTTGGAGTGCAAAAGTTACGGCCACTGCCGCGTCAAATGCGTTTCCACCTTTCTCTAATATCGCCATACCGGATGCAGTCGCCAACCAATGGCTAGAGGTCACCATACCAAAGGTACCAATTAGTTCCGGACGGGTCGAAAAAGGTGGTTCGCCTGCAAGTGCCGCAGTTGGAGCCGTGCCGCTTGCTTTAAATATACGCGCTACATCGGCGGTTTCCATACTTATCCCCTTTAACTTTTATTGCTCTTCTTTCACCCGATCTACAAAGCGCTCTAGACTCGATTTTTGCTGTTGCTCGCCCTGTGATTGTGCAAGCCGCTGTCGGTGATGATCATCGTAACCAAGCAATAACTGGTGAAACTCTTCTATGATACGTTTTTCATCGACAGGTCCCTTTGTTCCGTGCGCATAAGAAAACGCGGAAAAGTTTGCTGCCGCATGCACCATGGCAGCACTGATTGCTAGGGGGTGTAGACCACTCTCCAACTTCTCGTTCGCCACATGGATAAAGGCGTCAGCGATCTCAATGTTCGCATTAAGGATATCGGCTTCATCAGCCATTTATGTTCTCCTGTTTAGGTTTCGGATAGAATGGCACATGGAGTAAAAGGAACCAAGGATTTGAGCATTTGGAACGATTGGTAGGACCTTTTAGAACTACTGCTCTCTTAATAATCGGGCTTTCTGCCGATTCCAGTCACGCTCTTTTTGCACCTGGCGTTTATCATATTTCTTTTTACCCTTACCCAATCCCAACTGCAGCTTCGCTAGGCCGCGGTGATTGAAATAAATTTTCATCGGGACAAGGGTATAGCCTTCGCGCTGCATAGAGCCCATTAAACGGTCCCGTTCCCGACGGTGGACCAGCAACTTACGCGGGCGACGTGGTTCGTGACTGAACCGGTTGGCTTGGGTGTATTCCTCGATATTGCAATTCTGCAGATATAACTCACCGTTCTTAGGACCAGCAAAAGCTCGCGACAGGCTAGCACGACCGGAGCGCAGCGCCTTCACTTCACTACCAAGCAGCATGATGCCAGCTTCCAGCGTCTCATCGATAAAATAATCAAACCGCGCACGTCGATTCCGAATTTCTGGTTGCGTGGTAACGGTTTTCTTTTTGGCCATTGTCTAGTTAATCAGCCCCACATGCACCATCGCGTCGCGCATCTGAGCCTGACCAGCCTCCGTAATAGGGGCAACCGGCAAACGCGCATCGGGTAGACATTTGCCAAGCAGGTGCACACCATATTTCGCTGGTGTCGGGTTTGGCTCGCAAAACATAGCATCATGTAAAGGCATTAATAGGTCGCGCAGGTGAGTGAATCTGGCCATATCGCCCTCCTGCCAAGCAGCATGCAAATCAGCGCATTGTTTCGGCGCCACATTCGACGTTACCGAAATACAACCATGTCCACCTTGGGCTAAGAAGGCCGCCACCGTTGCATCCTCTCCAGACAATTGGCAGAAATCGTCACCAATTGCCACACGGCCTTCAAGCGGGCGCGCTAAATCTGCAGTTGCATCTTTAACGCCGACAATATTTGTCAGCTTAGAAAGCCGCGCCATTGTTTCCACCGACATGTCTACAATCGACCGCCCCGGTATATTGTAGATAACAATCGGAATATCAACCGCCTCGGAAATAGCTTTGAAATGAAGATACATTCCCTCTTGAGAAGGCTTGTTATAATATGGGCAAACGCTAAGCGCTGCGTCTGCTCCAGCTTCCTTCGCATGACGAGTAAATTCAATAGCTTCGTCAGTTGAGTTCGAGCCCGCTCCAGCGATCACCGGCACGCGGTCGTCGGCAGCTTCGATACACAATTCCACGACGCGTTTATGCTCTTCATGGCTCAAAGTCGGCGATTCGCCTGTCGTTCCAACCGGCACCAATACGTCTGTACCCTGCTCAATCTGCCATTCGACGAAAGCTTGGAAAGCCTCTTCGTCTACTTTTCCGTCACGGAACGGCGTTACTAACGCCGTCATAGATCCTTTAAACATCTCTACACCCGGTATTTACTTGTTTGATTGCTACATTAGCGCTGTTTTTCAGGAAACGGCAACTATTCCTAGAATGATCAGGGCCGCTCGCCCTAAACCACTGCATTATGAACAATTTTTTTGTGGCGGTTGCCAAATAGGACTCAAGTAATATGATGCATGACGATTCGATAAACAAATCAGCGAGACGTCCGTGTTGCGAAACACATTACTGCGCCTGCTGACATTAGGGCTTTTAGGTTTTTCTATATATGTGCCGTCCGGCGCATCTGCTGATCAACAGCCTTTATCCGATAACGATCTCAGAATATACAAGAAAGCTTTCAAATTAGCTCATCGTCTTAGATTTGATAAAGCGCTGAAACGCGCAGAAACTGCAGAGAATCCACTACCGGCAAAAATAATACGATGGATGTATTTAAAAACCCGCAAGAGCAACGCCACCTTCGACACGATTAAGGAATTTCTGGTAAAGAATCCAGACTGGCCGCATCGCCGCTCCTTGCGCCGCCGAGCTGAAGAAGTAATGCCTAAAGACTGGACGACAAAAGCGATTCTTCAATGGTATGAGCAGAATCCACCGATGACTGCTAAAGGAGCAGCACAGCACGCTAAAGCCATGATTGCGAGTGGCGACACAGAAGCCGGATACAAAGTGATTCGCAATGCGTGGGTTAATCGGAATTTCAGCTATAAGTCCGCAAGGGTATTTCGCAGAAAACATCGAAAAGTTATTCGCCAGAAAGATCACGTCGCTCGCTTGCACCGTCTATTGTGGGACGACAAGGTCAGCGCTGCTCGACGCCAACTGCGACTCGTCGGCAAGGATCAGCAACGCCTTGCGTTTGCCCGCATACAACTGATCGTGCGTGCGCCAGGCGTGGACTATGCAGTGGCGCGTGTCCCTCAACACCTTTCTGATGATATAGGCCTTATCTATGACCGCATTAGATGGCGTCGACGCCGGGGATTGATTGAAAAAGCCTATGAATTGATGCAAAAGGCACCGGTCGATGGTTTACCTCGAGCCGACAAATGGGGAACTGAACGACGTTTCCTTGCTCGTTGGGCATTACGCGAAGGTAATTATTCGGCGGCTTACAAGCTGGCCAAAGACCATGGACAAATCGGTCGCTTGGAACGGGCGGAAGCAGAATGGTTGGCCGGCTGGATAGCATTACGATTCGTCCATAGATATGCGGATGCATTCGACCATTTCAAAGCACTTTTTAACGAAGTTCAGTATCCGATTAGCCAATCGCGTGCTGCTTATTGGGCCGGCCGTGCCGCGGATGCGGCCAACCTTACCGGTATCGCTAGTCGATGGTACCGGATCGCGGCAATTCATAATACTCGGTTCTACGGTCAATTGGCTGCAAGCCACCTACCAGAGAACGAACGCCTAGCGCTCCCCCAACAACCACAACCAACCAAAACCAACGCCAGGGAGTTCCGTAAAAACGAAATTGTTAAGATCCTAATGATGCTGAACCAATTGGGCGAAAAGAAATTGGTAAGGCAGTTCATAAGTCATCTAATCCGAACCAATAAAAACTCGAGAAATTGGGTAATGTTAGCACAACTAGCTAGTACTATCGGGCGTGGCGATTACGCTATCCATGCGGCCCGCTACGCGCTGCGGCAAGGGATTGTTTTGACCAATCTTGGCTATCCCAATCTCAAGACTGCAACTGATCCCGAGCTCGATCCGGCATTGGTCCATGGCTTGGTCCGCCAAGAAAGCGCCTTTCGCCAGCATGCCGTTAGCCGAGCAGGTGCGCGCGGTCTAATGCAATTGATGCCACATACAGCAAAGTTAGTGTCGCGCAAGTTGAGAATTAAATATTCACGAGCACGGCTTCTACTCGACCCGGCCTATAATATTAGACTTGGTCAAACCTATTTGAAACAAATGCTCAATCAGTTCAATGGCTCCGTCATCATGGCATTAACCGCTTACAATGCCGGGCCGCATAGGGTACGACGGTTAATCCGGACTTTAGGCCAACCCGGCCCGTCAGTTCTCGATATGGTAGACTGGATCGAACAAATCCCCTTCACCGAAACGCGCAACTACGTTCAACGGGTGCTCGAAAATCGTACGGTTTATCATAGCCGCACAAACGATATACGTGTAGCTAGTTTTCTGGACGAAAAATTTAAAATTGCTGCGGCTGCGAAAGCCAAAAAACCAATTCTGGTCCCGATATTTTCAGAAGAGGCCGCCCGGGTGCGGAAAGCTGATCAAATTTTTAAAAAGGATGTAGAAAAGTGAACGAATTACCAACGGATGCGGAAATCCACACTAAAATGCCTGAATAAGAGCACGGTTTATTGGAATATCAATATTCCTCTGCTTCCTCAATCAGGAATTCCTGTAACTACCGCTAATAACGTCCTCAGAACAATGACCCATTTCATAGAGAAAACCTTTACCGCTCAAGATGGGCTCACTCTGTATTACCGAGATTACGGCAAGGCCTCTTCGCCCAATACGCCTATTTTATGTCTACCCGGCTTGACCAGAAACTCAATGGATTTTCATCGAGTTGCGCGGCGTCTAAGTTCCAAACGACGGGTCATTTGTCCTGACTACCGGGGCCGCGGCCAGTCGGACTATGACCCCAATCCATATAATTATGTAGCTTCGACATATCTAAACGATTTACATCACCTACTTACGCTTTGTGGCATTCACCATTTCATCATAATTGGCACTTCGCTCGGCGGCTTAATAGCAATGGCAATGGCTTTAGTAATGCCGTCCGCCATAAAAGGCGTAGTACTCAACGATATAGGCCCTGAAATTGCCAACAATGGACGCAAGCGAATTCTGGAATATATCGGCACGGATAGTTCGCCATTGAACTGGGGTGCAGCAGTCGACGAACTTCAATCGTTGTTCCCCAATCTATCACTGAAAACCGATGAAGAATGGCTGGAAGCTGCGCAAGCCACCTACCGGCTAGATGAAAAAGGTGTACTACATCCCAGCTGGGACATTAATTTGGTAAAGCCATTACTACGCCCTAATGCAATTCCAGACTTGTGGCCCATTTTTCACGCCCTCAACCATGTTCCCGTACTCGGAATACGCGGCGCATTATCGGATCTTCTGCTACCCGAGACGTTCAAACAGATGGAAATAACACATCCAGAATTCACCTCTGTCACAATACCGAATTCAGGACATGTACCATCCCTTTGGGAACCAGAGTCAGAAAGTGCCTTAGACATATTTTTGAATAATTTGTAGTATTGGAATTGGAAACATATGCGCGGTTTAGCGCTTTTTACCGCCAACTGCGGCTTTTGGCTGGGCAGCAGGTTTTGCTCCGCCCAAAGATTTTTCCGCTACTACGAGATTGGGTTTTTTCGGCTCTGCTAATGTCGCAACAGGTTCTATTTCAGTCACTTCCACATGCCTGCATAATCCCTGAACATGGGCACCAGCCTCAATCTTAAGACTCGTATGATCTATATCACCAATCACTTTGGCATTCCGGGTCAATTCGACATTACGAGCCGATATTTCTCCATTAACTGTGCCGGCAACGCGAACTTGATTACTTTCGACCGAGCCATTTATGACCGCCGCTTCACCCACAGTCAGGTCTTCACAGGTCACATCACCATCAACAATACCATCAAGTTGGATAACTCCATCGGTGACTAAGTTACCTGTAATACGCAAATTTGCACTGATAATGGATAGCGTTTGATTTTTATTTGTTCCAGGTTGGAGGAGTTTGATGCGACTCTTATCGCTAACCTTTGAAAACATACCTCCCTGCCATAATAAATTTACGAGGGTTTAGGGGCTTCCCTTCAAATCTCACTTCATAGTGAACATGAGGTCCCGTGCTACGACCTGTGCTACCCAGCAAACCAATCTTTTGACGATGGACAATCTGCTGACCTCTTTTTACCATGATTTTGCGAAGATGGGCATAGCGGGTCCGTAAACCTAGACCGTGATCAATCTCAACCATTTTACCATAACGGCCTTTCCGACCAGCGAATACTACCTTACCCGGCGCCGTTGAGTAGACAGGAGCGCCTGTCCAACCAGCCAAATCAACGCCATAGTGCATAGCCCGCTTTTTCGTAATCGGATCTAACCTCAAACCAAATTTACTGGCCAAATGATAAAAATCCAGTGGGGCCATCAGCGGCATGGTGCCAAGCACTTGACGTAGCGCTGTCCAACGACCCAACTTACTATCCACATCTAGCACCGTGCTACTAAGCCCTTCTCCCAATTGTCCTGGCCCCGATGCTAGAACTAGAGGACCGCCCTGATTAGCGGTGGATGTGCGCACATACTTTACAATATTCGCAACTTTAATTCCGGTCATCGCGATTAACTTTTCCGCCTCTTCAATATTGCCTACGGCGCGCTCAGATAATTGCTCCAAGACATTCTCATGAGACGAATGAAGAACAGAGAGACGATTTAGCAATGCAATAGTTTGTTCCCGAAGCGGTTTTTGTTTCACTTGTGAATTTTTCGGCTCACCTGCTGCCTTAGCCAAAACATCCAACACACTAGTAAGGTCTTTTTCCGCCGACTGCTTATGTTCTTTTGCCTCAGTTAGATCTTCTTCCAAAGATTCAACCTTGCTTGTAAGAGATTCGCGCTGGTTTTTGACTTCAGTATATTTAGTAGTCGATTGCGATAAATCAGCTGCTAGCGAAGCAACTTCCTTATCCAGCCTGGCGGCCACAGTGCGTGTATCTTTGAGCTGGCTTTCTAATTCAAAGATACGTTCCCGCAATGCAGCTCGAGTAGCGATGATCTGTGTACGATCATCCTCAGTCATTGCGAATTCTGATTTTATTTTATCTAATGACTTCACAAGGGATAACCTTGCCTGCTGCATATTTTTAGATTTCGCTTCAAGCTCAGATAGTTTGATTCTCAGCGGGTCCTTGCTTTCTGCAACAGTACCGTCTTCCAGACGCGTCACCAATACTTCCTGATTGCTCTTAATGGACTGAGTAAGATTATCTAATTTTCCTAACGAGCCAAGCGCTTCTTTGAACAAATTTTCGTAACCGACCCGGGCTTCCCGAATTTCATCATTCTTAATTCCAATAACCCCACCTTGAACTACAGATGTGATTGTCATGCCGGCACCCCAAAGGACGACACTCCCAATGAAAAGAATACAAACAACCTGAACAATCGAGGTTAATCGGAGAAGGTATACACGGCCCTGCGACCGTAAAATGAGTTCCCGTTCCCGAAAAACCGTAGAAAGAAACCGTAACATTAATTAAGAAATCCCGCTTTAATCGTATTCCGGCGAGGAACAACCACGTTGAGATACACCACGACAATTCACGTCCTACGATTAGATTGTTTTTAACTAAATTTTCAATACCCTAATGGACTTATCTGTTTTATCTATCGTCTGTGGTTATCCAGTTTTCGCGATTTGCACCTCTGTTGTTTTTTGTATTAGCTGGCAGCAAATTTCGTTATACCAACGATCCGATCTTTCGGACGTTATCGGCTCAAACTAGTGAAAACAAGTATCTTGTCGCAGATGTGCCAAAATGCCCGAATTCTGCGGGACACAGTCTTTATAACCTTTTTTTGCACCAACCTCGGTACCCTCAAGATTTGAGACTCGGAAGCTATGTATTTAGTCATCAAAGTTAACGCGTCAAAGATTTGTAGAGCTCTATTGCGACTTTAACTCTGAAGTTTTAATTCTGCTTCCACGGCAAATTGCTAACCTTCCAACCACCAAGCCGACCTCTCCTCTCTTCATGGTCTTTCTCGCCCTCAAAACCTTCCAAGATGTTAAACGCTTTACTGAAACCCCCATCAGTCAAAGCTACTGCCGCTGAAACAGAACGTTGGCCAGATCTGCACAATAACAAGATTGTTTGATCAGGCTTAATACCCGCCTCATGAACTTGATTCATAAACGAATCATTCGGCATATTACCTGGAAAAATAAGCCAGGAAATACAAATTATATCTTTCCCGATAGATTCTAAATTAGGCACCCCGACGTAATTCCACTCTGCATCAGTTCGGACATCGATCAATACACTATTCTCGTCATCTGTTAGTAAATCCCATGCTTCGGATAAAGTTACATCGCCTGCATACTTTTTATTACTCGCCATTTGATTCCTACTTTCTTGTACAAAGACGCACTTAGATGGAAATCTCGAAAAAACAAAGTAACAAATCTATGGCGCAGTATGCCAGAAGTGGTTAAAACCACATCTTAATTCCAATCTGCCGGCCATTGTATTTGTTTGTTCATTTACTCGCATGGGTTCGCCCATAAACAATTATTACGAAGGCCGACCGAGCAATGTTACTATAACTCATTCGCGGGGAAAACTTAGTCCCTTGGATAATTGGAACAATATCCAGTATTTTGACCGCGATAACTAGAGGGTTGCTGATGGCAAGCATAGCGAGAATCTTTAGTCGGCTAAAAAGTCCGTTCTTAACCCGGCTTTTTTTATTATGCCTGGGCCCAGCTGTATTACTTTTGACCGGCGGATATTATTACGCTACTGGCGGACGGTTCATTTCAACCGAAAATGCCTACGTCAAAGCAGATAAAATTGCTATTAGCACAGATATTTCAGGCCGTGTTTCCAACATCCATGTTAACGAAAACCAATATGTGGCCAAGGATCAATTGCTTTTCAATCTCGATAAATCCTTACTTCTAATCGAGAGACAGGGGATCACCGCCGAACTCGCAATTATTCGCGCTGACATCAAGACACTTCAAAAGCTATATGCTGATAAATTGACTGAACTAAAAGATGGCGAAAAATCTGCCGCTTTTTTCAAAAAAGAATTTGATCGCCGTGTCAAGTTGATGAAGCGAGGCGTAGTCACACAAAATCGTTTTGATGCTGCTGGTAGTAATATGGAACGTGCGAGAGGTCGCGCAGACGGCATTCGTCAAGAACTAGGTGAAATGCTTGCTAAGCTCGGTGGAGAACCCAAAATAGAATTGGAAGTTCATCCACGAGTGCTTGAAGCAAAGGCGCGCTTAGAGCGGGTAGAACTCAATCTTGCAGATACAGAAATTCGGGCTCCAGTTTCCGGCTATATAACCAAACACGATTTGCAAACCGGAGAATATGTAGTTGCAGGTAAACCCGTTTTCAGTATTGTTGGCGGCGATAAGGTCTGGGTTGAAGCAAACCTGAAAGAGACCGAACTTACTCACGTTCGTATACGCCAAACAGCCAAAATCACCGTTGATGCCTATCCCAATAAAGCATGGAAAGCAGAAGTGGCAAGCATTAGCCCTGCCACTGGTGCGGAATTCTCAATCCTTCCGCCGCAAAACGCAACCGGCAACTGGGTAAAGGTCGTACAACGCATACCAGTTCACCTAGCCATCATTCAGCCAAAAGGTGAGCCTAAATTGCGAGCTGGTATGAGTGTGGTCGTAGAAATTGACACCAAACACCAGCGAGCAGTGCCTGGATTCGTCAGAAAAGCACTGAACTTCCTGCAGAAATAACTCTTTCCGCGGTCGGGCCCTTCGACACTACTAAACAGGAAATATGCTTATAAGGTGCGCTCGAGTTCTAACGTGTCACCAGGTTCCAAAGCGCGAATGCGATCGCTGATATCTATACTTAATTGATGTTGCCCCGCCTGATAAGGCCGACTTTGACTCACAAATATTGAAGTTTGATGACCACTAATACTAGCCACATCAACATCGCGCCAACTGTAAGAGTGCACCTGGTCAAGGATGTGCCAAGCATCGTTACGCCATCGCAGTCTCCGCACAAAGCTAAACGGAGCAACCTTTTTATGAGTGATAAAAATACCTTGAAGGAGACGTCGCACTAAGTTTGGGCAGAATCGGCCTACGAAAAACATAAAACTTCGTAATACCAAATTGTCGAGCGGCGCCATTAGTTTCTGCTTGGCCCATCCTGCATTTCCTGAAATTAAAATTTCGTTCTCTGCCACCGTTACCTGGTAATTATCGATCATATGGCAAACAACGGTTTTACCATCCTTCATCTTAAATGATAACTGCGTATCAGACATCACCTGTTTGCCGTCCCGAAATAATTTAAAAACGCCCCCCTTATTTAAAGCTAAATAGAGTTCCGTCTCACCACGCCGGTCCACCAGCAAACCAGCTTTGGGAAAATAAGCATGCTCGGAACGAAACTCATCCCTCGAGCTACGACCTGCTACGTAACGCTTCGCCGTCAATAAATAGCTCCATAAATGATGAGCCACCATGTGATCGTCGCCATAACATGGCGCAAGGTTTGATTTAATTGAACTAATAAAGCGATCATTAACGGCAAGTGCTTCAGGCAACCACTGACCAGCAATTTCGAAACCGTGAGGGAAAAAATTGTAAGTATTTCGGCTACTATACTCGCCACCAAAACTGCCATCGGGATGCATAAATTCAGCAGTCATCGCAATCGCACGAGAAAGTGGCTCTTTTAACCCCTCATTACCAGTTTTCTCATATACTTGAGCTAACATAGCTATAGTCAACGTTTGGTAACCCAGATCACAGCCATCATATTCGTGGAACCAACCCTCTGCATGCTGCCACGATAGGAGGCGACTTAACCGCGTATGATAGAAATCTGATAGCCCCATAAAGCCAAATCGGTCGACTAATAAGAACAGGCAGCAAACGATTAAAGCTTCATGATTACTCAGTCGACCGCTCTCTTTATAACTAGCAAGCCATAACGCTCTCTTCTCGAAAAAGGCCAGAAGTTCCTGATCCTCAAGGCCAAGCAGGGTATAACTCTCCAGGCACGCATAGAGTGAAAAAGCAGCCGCACCTGCCGCGCGCTCAAACGGGAAAAAGTCATCACAGGAGCCATCCTCATGAGCGCTCGATGAAGCGTAACGCATACCGGCAATGATCCATTCGCGCAACGCTGGGTCCCCAGCAAAGCGATTCCCAGGCAAATCCAAAGAATAAGCCAAAGCTAATGGATAAACAAACTCTTGCGCCATCCCTGACGGAAAATCTACGATATGATATTGCCAGTAATTTCTATCAAAACACCCATAGGCCGGACTATGGGGATTGCGATCCTGAAGCATCAAGAGCTTCGGAATTTCTTTTAGGGCATGGCTCGCTAAAACGTCGGCGGACATACTCTTTATTAACCCAGTAGCGAAACCAAGTCTAACCTGGCGGGAATTTATCTAATTAATATGTTGTCGAGGCAAGGTAGTCAGAAATAAATAATAACCCTTTAATCACGCTCTTGTCGCCAAAGATCAAACCAAAAAAAACATCCTACCTAAGAAATAGCGCCCAAATAAATCTACGATATAAGGAGATAGTCGTGGCTCTGGTAAATCAAACAATACATCTACAGCAAAATGTTACCCCCAAGCTCAAACGCTTGATAGTTTAGGAGACTGGCAGGCTCTCACGGTCTACATCTGCGCTTGGCGGCAACTGGGCAAGCCGATTAATCCCATTGTGGGCCGCTACCTTGTAGCATTCAGCAAGCGTCGGATAGTTGAAGACTGTCTTGATAAAATGATCAATTTTACCACCAGTACCCATCACAGCCTGGCCGATATGCACCAATTCGCTAGCACCCTCACCAATAATATGCACGCCAAGCAATTCGCGCGTTTGCATATGGAACAACAACTTCAGAAATCCATCCTCATCACCAATGATATGACCACGCGAAATTTCCCGATAGGTTGCTTTACCGATTTCATAGGGTACGCCTGCTTCGGTAAGTTCTTCTTCAGTCTTTCCACAAACCGAAATTTCCGGAATTGTATATATACCGTAAGGGAATAGCGAAGGCATGCTATCCGTCTGATAATCAAACGCATGACAAACCGCTAAACGCCCTTGCTCGCGTGACGTCGAAGCAAGACTTGGAAAGCCAATAACGTCACCGACAGCATAGATATGATCTACCTCGGTTTGGAAATTCTCATTGACCTTCAATCGGCCACGATCATCTGCTGTAATTCCTGCAGCCTCTAATCTCAGGCCTTCCGTAGCCCCCATACGCCCGACTGATACGAGTGCCTTTTCCGTTGCGAATTCCTTTCCGCTTTCCAACAGGACCCTAACACGCTCATGGTCCCCATCTTTAAAAGTCTCTACTGCTGCAACGCTTTCTCCCAAGCGAATAGTCATGCGATTCTGCCGCATTTGATATACCAATGTGTCGATAACTTCCGAGTCTATGAAATCCAGTAACCGCGGGCGCGCATCCACCAGTGTCACTCTTGTGCCGATAGCTGCATAAATGGTCGCATACTCCAGTCCGATAACACCAGCACCAATGACTGTAATAGAAGAGGGAATTTTGGTTACATCGAGTAATTCATCAGACGTAAAAATATATTCTCCGTCAAACTTAATTTTACTATCTTTAGCTGTCGCGGTTCCTGTTGCGATAACTATTTTTTCTGCCGTTATCATCCGGCTGTTACCGCCATCATCGCCACCCACCTTTACCGTATGAGCATCGATAAAGGCCGCTCTACCAGCTAGTATATCAACACCGTTTCGTTGGAGTTGATGGCACAGAACATCTTGTTCGTGATTAATCACATAATGAGTCCGTTGCATTAGGTCGGACATAGTGATGTCGTCCTTCACAGTATATGAAGCGCCGTAGATAGCGCGCTCCCTATAGCCAGTCAGATGTAATGCCGCTTCACGTAAGGTCTTTGATGGGATTGTACCGGTGTGAACACAAACACCACCCATCAGAACATTTTTCTCTGCAAGAGCAACACGCTTTCCGAGTTTAGAGCCTTGAATAGCGGCGCGATGCCCACCCGGACCAGAGCCAATTATAAGCAGCTCATAATCATATGATACCGTATCAACTGCAGGTTTCGTTTCGGTCTTTGATTTTACGGCCATAATCGCGTTATGTCCTAATTCGTTAACAATCTAATAATGGCTATAATGTACGGACATCACGCACCTTTTCCAATCTACAAATGGTACGTGTGCGCTTTCTCATTTACATACCGCCTAACCAGCACTGCAACACGTATAACGAGCTCGCCAGAAAGTACATTGCGCAGTTTTCCCCGCCCTGCATACCAGATAGCTAGAAAGAGCCCTCATTTCCAGACTGATTGCGGAAGCTTTGGCAATATCTCTTTGCTCCAAAATCTAATGCAGTCAACCTACAATTTTGTGGCATGGTTACATTATGACTTCCGTAGCAACATATATCGGCGCAGCAATAGCGGAAATAGCTGGCTGCTTTGCTTTCTGGGCCTGGCTCAAACTAGGTAAATCCTTTTGGTGGTTTGTACCTGGTATAACCTGCTTGACTCTTTTCGCTTTTCTACTGACCAAAATTGAAAGCGATTTTGCTGGACGCGCTTATGCCGCGTACGGTGGCGTCTATATCTGTGCTTCTTTGCTTTGGTTATGGACGGTAGAAGACAATACGCCGGACAAATGGGACGCCGTGGGTGCTGTTATCTGCTTAATCGGCGCAGCGACGATTTTGTTCGGCCCAAGATCGGGATAAACTAACCATTTGGCTTAGGTTTATTAGCTTTTTCAGCGTACTTGCTGCCAATTTTAATGAACCAAAAACAAAGTGCGTATTAACAGCGCTTGGCCTAGCTCCAAATTTCTGGCACAGCATAGCTATGAATGATCAAAAAGCCGAAAAAGATACTGAAGAAGAACCAAGTGATTTCGTCCGAGCGCAAATTCGCTCGGATATCGCTGCTGGGAAACGAGAAACAATTATCACTCGCTTTCCGCCAGAGCCCAACGGCTATTTGCATCTTGGCCACGCAAAATCAATTTGCCTCAACTTTAGCGTCGCCGCAGAATTTGATGGCCGGTGCCATCTGAGGCTCGACGATACTAATCCCGTAAAAGAAGACGACGAATATATAGAAGCAATCAAAAAAGATGTTCAATGGCTTGGATTCGATTGGGGAGACCACCTGTACTTTGCTTCCGATAATTTCGAACAGCTCTACCAAATGGCCCTTAGCCTGATTGAGGCAGGTAAAGCCTACGTGGACGACTTAAGTGCGGAGGAAATAAAAGACTATCGGGGCACCCTTACCACGCCTGGCCGTGACAGTCCCTACCGCAAACGCCCAATAGATGAAAATCTCGGGCTCTTTATGCGCATGAAAAGCGGTGAGTTTAAAGACGGCCAGAAAGTACTTCGCGCAAAGATCGATATGAGTTCAGCCAATATGAATATGCGCGACCCGGTCTTGTTTCGTATTCTTNATGCTTCACATCCTCGNACCGGCGACGAATGGAAGATTTACCCAACCTATGATTTTGCCCACGGTCAGTCGGATGCAATCGANGGGGTAAGCCATTCACTATGCACATTGGAATTCGAAGGTCATCGACCCTTATATGATTGGTTAATCGAAAACCTGCCTGTGCCGTCACNACCCAAACAATATGAGTTTTCACGACTCAACATTTCCCATACGGTNTTATCAAAGCGCCGNCTTATGCAGTTGGTGCAAGAAAAGCATGTTAGTGGATGGGATGACCCTCGTATGCCAACGCTACGTGGTCTGCGCCGCCGGGGTGTGCCGCCGCAAGCGATAAGAAATTTCATCGCCAAACTCTCTATCTCGAAAAACGAAGGCGTTGTTGAGATGGCTGCGTTTGATTTCGAGATTCGTGAATACTTGAACCGTAATGCAGAGCGTCGGCTTGCGGTCCTGGACCCACTTAAAGTGATTATCGAGAATTATCCGGAAGGACAAACCGAAGAATTGGAAGCGGTCAACAATCCGCAGAACACCGAGTCCAATGTTCGNATGATACCGTTCTCCAGGGAAATCTACGTGGAGCGCGGCGACTTTATGGAAAATCCNCCGAAAAAGTTTTTTCGTCTCGGGCCGCACCGTGAAGTGCGCTTGCGGTTCGCCTATTTCATAACCTGTACAGATATCATCAAGGATGCGAGCGGACAGATCGTCGAGCTTCGATGCACTTACGATCCGGAAACCAAGGGCGGTAATGCGCCCGACGGACGAAAAGTCAAAGGTACTATTCATTGGGTTTCAGCAGCAGATGCAATAGATGCGAAGATTCGCCTCTACGACCCATTATTTTCAAACGAAAACCCGGGTTCAAATGACGACTTTATTAACGATTTAGAACCGGTATCACTCACAGTAAAAAGTGGCTGCAAATTAGAACCTTCGTTGAATGATGCCGCAGTTGGCCAAGCTATTCAGTTTGAAAGAACTGGCTATTTTTGTGTCGATGTCGATTCCACACCGCAAAACCCAATTTTCAACCGCACCATTGCTTTGCGCGACAGCTGGGCAAAGCTGCAACAAAAATAAGGAATTCGCAAAGAATCTTGATTGAAATTTTATGTTGATTGATTGGCAAAATACGAGTGCGATTCAAATCTCACTTAAATACTATGATGATTGCCTTGGACCAAANACGTTTAACATTTCCCATAGGCTAATCGTTAAAAAAATTACATAGCAATGCTATGCAGTTTATATATATNTCCATTTATTGGCTNAAGCAGCCCTTTACGCCAAGCTAGCTNGCCACCTGCTGGCCTAAATGTTCAGAATAAAGGCCACTAGCCCAACACTTGCAGCCAACATAACCAGCGCCACAAATGGATTACCTGCAGTCGGGCCCTTCATTGAGGACTCCTTATAATCTCCCTCCTCCTTATGGCCATGCATCATCGCGGCAATCAAACGTTCACCTTGAAACCGGTATAAGACTATAGCAACCACATGGATCCCAATAACGACATAGATAAGGGTCGCAATATCATAGTGAAACGTCGTAATAGTATCGCTTAAATCCTTACCCACTTTGTCGAATAAGGGACCCTCAACGTCTGAGTCATCGTTGGCAAAAAGGCCTGTTCCGGCTTGCGCACCCAACAATCCAATAAAAGCGATTACAGATAACCCGCCCATGGGATTGTGGCCCTTCCATCGCTGATGAGTGCCCGTAAGGAGGCACTTTATATAGGACAAAATCGCCTGCGGCCCTTTTATGAAATCGAGGAACCTAGCGTGCCGGCCACCAAAAAATCCCCAAAGTATTCGGAAAAACACCAATACTAGGATTGATATGCCACTCCACTCGTGAACCATCGTCTCGTTTGAAAGACTGCTCCATCCTAATCCAGTAAGAATTGATATAATGACCAAAATTACCAAGACCCAATGGAATAGGCGTATAGGCATGTCCCATACAAATATTTTGCCTTTATCTTTTTCGAATTCATTCGCCATATCTTTGTTCCAACCATTGACACTTGAAAGCATCAATTTGGGCTGAAAAAGTACTGCCGAGCAAGCCCTCAAACGGAATTACAAAGGTTCGACTCTTAATTATAATTTATTCATAATAGTTCCATCGCGTAACTCAGATTTTGCCCGTTGCGGTGTTTCATCCCATCGAGCGTGCCAATGGGAGTCATAAATTGGATCAGTCCGACGGTCAGCCTGCGACCGAGGAACTAGTCGGGTCTAGAGACAGCGGTGCCGCGTGTCTGGTNCTGCTGTTGCGTTTTTTTGGCATGCCAGGCGATGTGGAATCCATTCGCCACGAATTTGGGCAATCAGCAACACCGCTTGAAACAAAAGATATCATCCGTGCCGCCCGAAAAATCNGCTTAAAGTCACGCCCAATAAAATCAAATTGGGACCGGCTGCAAAAAACCAGCCTTCCCGCCATCGCTAAACTAAAAGACGACCAATTCATCATACTGGGCCAAATCACCGAAGATAAAATTTTGGTGCAAGAACCCGGCATTAATCGCCCCATTACCCTCACTCGAAAAGAATTCGAGCAAAAATGGGACGGTGATGTCATACTGGCCACAAGACGCATTCCTTTGCTCGGCAAAGGTGGCAAGTTCGATATTACTTGGTTCCTGCNGGTATTGCTTCGTTATAAGAAAATTTTTAGCGAAGTGCTGGTCGCGTCGTTTTTCCTCNAAATATTTGCTTTGGTATCACCGCTTTTCTTTATGGTTGTTATCGATAAGGTTCTCGTTCATCGCGGTCTAACAACTCTGGACGTGCTAGTATTTGGCCTGATCGTCGTTTCTATCTTCGAAGTCTTTTTGGGACTATTGCGCACCTATATTTTCTCGCACACGACTAATCGGGTCGACGTAGAGCTAGGCGCTAAACTATTTGACCATTTACTCAAATTACCGCTTGCCTACTTCCAAGCGCGCCGCACTGGTGAATCAATAGCTCGCGTTCGCGAATTAGAAAACATTCGAAACTTCATCACTGGCTCTTCATTAACCCTCGTGATCGATCTTTTCTTCACGTTTGTCTTTTTCATCGTCATGTATATTTTTGCACCGACACTGACCTATATCGTGCTCGCCTCNATACCGTTTTATGTGGTGCTTTCCGTTGTGATAACGCCAATCCTTCGCCGCCGCCTAGAAGAAAAATTTCAACGCGGTGCGGTCAATCAAGCATTTCTAGTGGAATCTATCAGCGGCGTCGAAACTCTAAAAGCTATGGCGGTTGAACCTCAAATGCAACGCCGCTGGGAGGACCAACTCGCCGGATACGTTGGAGCCAGTTTTAAGACCAGCCATCTCAGCAACGTCGCAGGTCAGTCTGCACAATTAATTAGTAAATTGACACTGGCTCTAACGTTATATTTCGGCGCCTTATTAGTCGTCGGTGGCGAGATGACGGTGGGCCAACTTGTCGGTTTTAATATGTTATCGCAACGCGTTATCGGGCCAATCTTACGATTAGCCAACCTTTGGCAGGATTTCCAACAGGCGCGTATATCAGTGGAACGATTGGGGGACATTCTTAATACTCCGACGGAGCCGAGACAATCCATGACCAGGGCAACTTTGCCGGAAATCCAAGGCCAAGTAGATTTAGAAGGTATTACCTTCCGTTATCAGCCGGATACGCCTGAAGTACTGCGCCGCGTAAATCTTAAAATTTCGCCCGGAGAAGTAATCGGCATTGTCGGTCCATCCGGCTCAGGCAAAAGCACACTCACAAAACTCATCCAACGCCTCTANATACCAGAAAGTGGCCGCATTCTCGTCGATGGGGTCGACCTTGCTATGGTCGACACCACTTGGCTTAGACGCCAAATCGGCGTCGTACTTCAGGAAAATATTCTGTTCAACCGAAGCGTTCGCGAAAATATTGCTTTGTCCGACCCGAGTATTTCCATGGATCGCATACTTGCCGCCGCCAAGCTTGCGGGGGCTCATGAATTCATTCTCGAGTTGGCAGAAGGCTACGATACCGAGGTTGGAGAACGTGGCAGTACGGTGTCAGGTGGACAACGCCAGCGCATTGCAATCGCACGTGCACTCGTGACAAATCCAAGAATACTTATATTTGACGAAGCCACTAGCGCGCTTGATTATGAATCGGAAACAGCAATACAACGAAACATGCGTGATATCTGTAAAGGTAGAACCGTAATCATCATCGCCCATAGACTGTCCGCGGTTCGTAACGCGCACCGGATAATTACTGTCGAAGCGGGTGAAATAGTAGAAGAGGGAACACATGATGAGTTGCTAGCAAAGAATGGTCGCTATGCACGACTTTACTCTCTTCAATCTGGCGACGATGCCTCTAAGGAGGCAGACTGAATGCCTCCAGCTGAGCAAGATATAAGAAACGCAACTGCACCGGTTTCAAAGTCGGGTTTACGCGGTTGGTGGGAGCGCTATAAAGTACGCAATCGCGGCGAAAATGAACTTGCATTCTTGCCCTCTGCCATTGAAGTTATGGAGCGTCCCGCATCGCCAGTAGCACGAGCGATCGCGCTAACACTTTGCGCGTTTTTCGTCATCGCCTTAGGATGGGCATATATCGGCAAAATAGATATCGTTGCCGTCGCGCAAGGTAAGTTAGTGCCGTTGGGAGGCTTGCAGTCAATACAGTCCTTAGAAATCGGTGTGGTGCGGGCCATCCATGTACGCGATGGCCAAGAAGTCAAAAAGGGTAGTTTGCTAATAGAACTGGATCCGACGGAAAGCGAGGTGGATAAAGGCCAAGTAGTCCGGGAGTTTGTTGCCTCAGAGACAGAATTACTGCGACTTGACGCCAATCTTCGAGCACTTGATGGAACGCCGCCCAATTTTGTGCCGCCAGCAAACGCCTCCTCTCACCTGGTGCGGATGCACAGGGAAAAACTAAAAAGCGATTTACTCGCACACGAAGCGCAAGTTGCCTCTTACGATGCCGAACTTTCCCGACGAGTTGCAGAGCGCGCAGCTATTCTCGCCGAAATTGGTAAATTAAAACTTACTATTCCTCTCATCCGTGAACGCGAACAAGCCTTAAGAAAACTTATTAAAACAGGCAACGCACCAAGGAGACAATGGCTTGAGGTAAAGCAAGTTCTAATCGAACAGCAACAAAACCTAATCATTCACCGTCATCGAGCAATCGAAGCAGAAGCAGCTCTAGTTTCTGCGCAAAAACAACGCGATCAATTGAAAGCGGATGCGAGGCGGGAAGCACTCTCACTTATGGTCGAAGCACGCAACCGTATGAATGCAGCAGAATTACAGATGCGTAGTGCTCAGAAACGTGAGCGTATGCAACAACTCACGGCCCCAGTTGACGGTACGGTGCAACAGTTACAAGTTCGCACAATCGGCGGCGTGGTGCAGCCTGCGCAAGTACTCATGGTTATCGTCCCGAAAGATACAGTTCTAGAAGCCGACATTATGGTACTTAACAAAGATAAAGGTTTCGTGACGGCTGGCCAGGAGGCTCAAGTAAAGCTCGAAAGCTTTCCCTTCACCAAATATGGTACTATTCCCGGCACGCTAAAACACCTTTCCAGAGACGCCATACAGGATGAAAATCTAGGCTTAGTTTATGCCGGACGCGTCTCCTTAAGTCGCAACACTATCCGCGCCGCTGGTAAAGACGTTAACTTGACGCCAGGTATGGCGATCACAATTGAGATTAAGACCGGCAAACGGCGCATCATCGAATTTATCATGGCGCCACTGTTGCGCTATCAGTCTGAAGCTCTTCGGGAACGCTAGTAATGTCACTTCACGACGAAATAGAAGATTTGCGCGAAAACGTTCTTCCATTCCGGCCTCATGAAGCGCTGGAACGCTCCAAAACTATGGCCAAAAAGTACCCCGATAATGCAGAAAATCTATTCTTTTTAGCTACAATTTATAAATCCCTGAGCCGCCTGTCAGAGGCAGCCGAGACATTCGAACGGTGTCACTCCGTCGACCAATCCTCCTATATGGCGATATTCAACAGGGCTATTTGCCTTTGGGAACAAAGCAAGCCAGAAGAAGCGCTGGAGCAATTCACCCGCGCAGCAAGGCTGGCCGGAACAGATTCAATTCTGCCGGCCTTATTAACCGGTGTCACTCACCATCGCCTAGGTGTACCGGACCGCGCAATAGAATCCTTTCAGGCACCACTGAAAGTTGCCCCAACCAACGCAGCACTTCTCTATTGCTTAATGAATGCGGAACGCGACTTAGGACACCGCAAAGACTCAGAACAGTATTCACGCCAGCTCCAAAAAGGCTTCAAACGTTATTCAGAAAGCAGTTTTGATTTAGTCGAATTTTTACAAGGCTATGACTACTTTGGCTGGAAGCAATGGAGCGATAAAGACGCCTTTGCAAGTTCCATCCGAAGTTGGTGTCATACAACAAACAAACCTTGGCCAGACTTCCTGCCCACAACCTACGTGATGCCGAGTGATATGGAGGCACTCAAAGCAAAAGCCAAAGTGGCTAAAGATCCAATCTGGATTGTGAAATCGACAACCCTAAGTGCTTCCGTTGGCACACATCTGGTGAATGAAATCTCCAATATCAAACCCGAGCCGGGATGGATCGCGCAGGATTACGTCAAAAACCCTTACCTCATAAAGGGACGTAAATTTGCCATACGCATCTATGCATTGGTGAGTTCGTATAATCCCGTTCGCGTATATTTGTTTCAGGGCGGAACCGCCAAGATTGCTCTCCGCAAATACACAACAGACCCCAATAGTTTTCATTTGACCTCGGTCCACACAGAACATACCAGGCCAGACCGTCACAGAGACGACCTCAAAGCAGAACTCGCGGCTGATATTGGCGAAAAGGGTTGGTGGACGGTGGATAAACTTTTTTTGCACCTAGAAAAAGAGGGCCTAAGACCAGCTGAAATATGGAACCAAGCTCGAGATATCGTCAGCACTTTAATTGATGCAATGATAGATAATGGTTTTTTTGACAACCACGCGCCAGATAGTATCCGTGCGGCCTATGGCCCAAAATTTTTTGCACTCGACTTGGTGTTAGATGAAGATGCAAAGCTTTGGCTATCTGAAATTGAGCGCAGCCCAACATACAACCGAATTTTCAATAGCGATGGCTCCGAAGGAGCCATTTTTAAAAGCCTCGCCCAAATGGCTGTATGCCCTTTTGGAGACGAGCATGATAGGGAAGCACAGGTCATGCTCGCAAAGGCACACGAGCAACAACACCAAGGGCGCTTTACTCTGTTATACGGCTAAATTAGCTGTCAGAAAAAAGGTCAAATGCCGGCATAGACCGTTCTACTGGATTTATTGAGGTATCTTCCGTATTCGCATCACCGCGACTAAAACCTGCCATAGCCTCAACGAGCTTTTGAACAGTTGTGTCGCTTTTAGACCCAGCGTCTGCATCATTATCATGAGAAAAAATCTCACTTACAGTAGTATTCCCGGTCTCCAAAACGCTATCCAATGCAAAATCATCTAGCCGGCTCCTCGCACCGATAGCTATCGCAGTTTCAACGCTGACATAACTATCGCGCTCATACATTCCAGAAAGGTCCGCAAATCGGCCGTCCGCCGCCGTATGATGTACACCATTAGTAACAACTACCGCGTCTCCTCGCGCCTCAATACCTTTGAAACCCCTCTGCACTTCCGAGTCAATAATCTCAAGCCGACTAGAGCCTTCAGCTAGCAAATCACCGGTCCGAACGCGACTATCAACAAGTTGTGCAGAGGCCTTATCCGAGACATGCAAACGCCATAGGTTGACATCTTCAAAACGCACGCTCGCATCGTCATGAACCTCTGGATCCATCAAATTAGCACCCTTCACGGTGAGATCAAAATTTCCATGTACATTAGGCCACCAAGTATCAATAGTGGAATTATTGACTGTCAAAGAAGAGCTACCATTGCTCCAGCTTTCATTGGCATAATGTGTTCCCCCACCAATGAGGCCGCTAATAGTGGCTTTTGGATTATTCCCCTCAATATCTGGCCGCCATCCCATTCCCCAACCAAATCGAGCATTATTAGAGTCGTGAAGGGTTATGTGAGCTCCCGGCGTAATGCCAAAAGACATATCCCCAAGAGTTGAGTTTGAAACATTAATCGAAACTCCAGAGTCAAATGACCAGTCTGAAACATGAGTATTTTTATCGGGTAATGAAAGCGTGTAGTTGCCAGCCGCGTATACCAACTCGAGATCCACATTAGAATTATCAATCGATACAGAGGCATCCATCGGAGACCCATCACTCTTTATTTGAGACATAGGGGTCAATCCAACATCCGCATTAGATGCCCTATACTGAACATTGTCTGAGGTGTTTTGCCAAATCGGATTGAAATAACCATGGGATGTTTTTTGACCCCAGTCCCCCTCAGTAGCCCGAAAGCCATCAAAGCTTACTGTCGCGTTATCGCGATAATCCCATCGCATCATATGTTTGGATTCCGGTACCGTGACATCCTCGACCTTAAGGTTACCGTTATTTCTTACATGCAGGTGATGCTGATGAAAAAATTCGAAATTAATATCAAATTGAGAACCAACCATGGCAAGTGAAGAATTTTCCGCAATATCGATGGCCCCTTGAGCTATAATTTTGACGTTTCGGAACTCTACTGACTGAGAACCTGCAAGCGCCAAGCCTGTGATCACAACTTCGGCGCCGTTCTCAGAACCGTCCCCAATATATGCAACTGTGCCATCAGCTAACCCAACTACGTTCACATTTCCGTTCGTGAGCAGGCCTTTGAAACCAGCAACTGGTCCAATATTAACTGTCTCATCAGCAAACTGTAGCCTTTGAACTTCAGAGAGCTTATCAACTCCATCAGTGCCAACCAAATCGGTTACCAATAGTGTCTCTCGACCCGCAGCATCAAACACCGAATTAATTCGGTAATCAGAAAATTTGCCTTCATAATGAGCCGTATCAAAGCCAGCCCCACCAATTAAGGTGTCATTACCACTTCCACCATCTAGTGTGTCATTACCGTCGCCACCTTCAAGCGTGTCATTACCCGCACCACCGGACAGCTCGTCATCGCCACCCAACCCAATCAGCACATCATCGCCTGAGCTTCCCCTAAGCTCATTGTTTCCAGAATCTCCGACTTGCCAGTCTCCAGCACCAAGCCCTAAAAGGGAAATATCTCTCTCTGTCCCATCACTAAATTTTATTGTCTCAACACGATCAAAAGCGTCTCCCCAGTTTTTTATACGGATTACATCCGAAAGCTTATCAAACGGTAATTCTGAATTATCCGCATCCTTCACACCTATTAGGAGATCATTATCTGATCGACGAATAATGAGGTCCTGCAATTGAATGCCATTCCCAAACTCAAGGACATCATTGCCAGCATCGCTTCTGGTATCAACTTTTTCGGAATACCTAACGCGTCTCCGTTCATAATCAGTGCCACCCTCGCCATCACTTTCAGCAAAAGTCTCCCAACGCCACTTGGTGATTGTTTTGGTGATGCCAAAATAATCAGCAATCACATCCTGCCCATCACCTCGATTAAAGACATATGTATCATTACCCGCCCCGCCCTCTAGGCGATCATTACCTTGACCTCCTGACAGCAACTCGTCTCCACTACCCCCCAACAACCGGTCATCGCCACCACCACAATAAAACCTTTCAGCGCCCCATTGGCTCATATCCTGATCCATAGCACCGTCATCAAGCACAACAACTGTATCTTTGCCTGAACCTGTATCGACAGAATCGGTGCTATCGATCAAAAGTAGATCATTTCCAGCATTACCGAGTATGGTGTCCTGACCACCTCCGCCAAAAATGAGGTCATCGCCATCAGTACCACTTAAAACATCAACGCGATTTGTTCCGATCAATTGCGAGCCGGTTGGAACCGTCACACCAGCCGGCACTAAAATAACCGGTAATGTCGTCGTCACCGACGCACTATCCCCACTCACTGTTTCTGAACTAGAAGCACGAACGCTTAGCTGAAAA
>PBOR01000054.1 GCA_002724395.1 Rhodospirillaceae bacterium
CGCCGAGACTGGCTCATCGCCGAGAAACACTGAGCACCCTTGGAAAAGTGCACGCGCCACACCGGTGCGTTGTTGTTGTCCGCCTGAAAGTTCACCTACCGGTGTAGAAAACTTTTCCTCCAGCCGAATCTTACTCAAAATTGCACGAACTTGTTCCACCTCTGCCGCGAATGGGCGGATCAGGTTGGCAAGGTTGTACCACGTCGGATTTTTATGGAGTCTACCCATAAAAACATTGTGGAAAACAGATAGTGTGCTTACCAAGCCCAGATTTTGAGGCACAAGTGCGCACTCGGTGTCGTGGCGATCATAAAGGAGCTTAAGTAGCGTAGACTTGCCGGCGCCACTTCGGCCAACTAAGGCGATTTTCTCGCCGGCCTCGATGCTGAGCGAGACGCTATTGAGCACTTGCTTTCCCTTATAAGAAGCGCACGCCTCGCTCAGATCGAATAAAGCCATTAGTCAACCAGGCCGAGTGTCCTAGCTGTGTCAAGAATCGGTTGGTAGTCTTTGTTGGTGGCCTTGATGAAACTTTTGCGGGGGAAGGATTTGAGTAAATCCAGATCCTTCATGTCGAGCAGGGCTTTTTGAACTTTGCTCTTGAAGCCCTTGCCGAATTGTTTGTCGACGTCGCCTCGGATAGACCAGTTGTAATCGGGGTAGCCCGGCGTTTTCCAAATGAGTGTCACTTTCTTTGGGTCGAGCTTTCCAGCCTTGAGTGCCTTTTTATAGACCTTAAAATTTGTCGCGCCGACCTCGTATTGGCCGCCATTGACCAGGGCGACGGTGCGCGAATGGCTGCCGCTGAAGCCGACACGCTTGAAGACTTTTTCTGGTGTTTTTCCAAAAGCCTTACGAATATGGAATTCGGGCATTAGGCGACCTGACGTAGAGCCTTTGGAGCCGAAGGTAAAGGTCTTGCCGGCTATACCTTTAGGGAATTCCTTGCTTGGCTTCAGGCCGCTGGATTTGTGAGCAATGAAATACGTTTCAAAGTTTGGGTCCTCGAAACCTTGGGCAATGGCTTCTGATCCTTTTACGAGCAGGCGAGCTCGCACACCAGATAAGCCGCCAAACCATGCCAATTGTACTTGGTTGTTGCGGAAGGCTGTAACCGCGGCAGAATAAGATTTGACCGGTATATATTTTACCTTCACGCTTAGATTTTTTTCCAGATAAACAGCTATTTTGGTAAAACGTGCCTTTAGAGCACTTTCATCTTGATCTGGAATAGCGGTAAATGTGAAATCTGCCGCCTGCGCTGAGACGGATAATCCGACTGCTAAACTAATAGCGGATAATAAATTTTTCATTTAGTTCCCAATTAGACCGTAATTCTGTTTTTTGACGCTAAGCAGGTTAATCTTAACGCATGGCTAATGGAAGATATCTAAACTTTTTGATCTAAAAGTGAAGGCAATTTTTTGAGTTAAATGCACCGAACACTTACATTACTAAAAATTTTATTTGGTTATGAATTATAAAATTTTAATACATATATACAATCTATTTTTTTATAATATACAAAAATTTATTTTATAAATATTTACTAATTATTTTAATAATACAGTAATAATAGAATCAATTATTTAATTATATTTGTGAAAAAAAATGGTGCCGTCGCACGGACTCGAACCGCGGACCTGAGGTTTACAAAACCCCTGCTCTACCAACTGAGCTACGACGGCATCTTATGCAACTATCGTGTGATTATTTAGTCGCATCCTTTTGTAAATCTATCGTGCTCGGTTTGCACAGAAATGCCATGTACGTCAAAACTTTTTTGTAAGGCTATGTCTCATAAGTGTACAAAAACTTTGGCCATCGACCTATTAAGCCCGGTTGTGATGCTTCTGAAAAGGGATCAATCACAATCTTAACGCCTACGGATCAATGTAAAAAAATTGGCTTAGTAGCTTATATTTCAATAGCACTCGGACGTATATCATCGGTGGTACGATTGCTACTATAGTCAGTTTTATGAGTTTCACCCCGGGGAAAACAGGATTCCTAAAGCGATCCAAAATCAATGGTCTCATGCCGATCGATACTGCGGTCCATTGGGGGTAGGTCAGATTTCAAGCCGTTGCCGCAGTTAAATATTATGGCTTGGTCGGATTTCGTAATACGGCCCGCTTTTAACGCTTGGCGATAAGCGACCAGGCATGCGGCGCCTTCAGGTCCCAAGTGAAAGCCTTCTTCGCGTGCTACCATGGCGCGCGTATCTGAAACGTCGTCGTCCGAGACCATCACACCAAATCCATCTGAGTCTCGCATAACCTGTAGGCAGAGGAAATCGCCTAATGGTTTGGGTACGCGAACACCATGGAGTTTCGTTGTAACAGGCTCCCATGGTTCGTCCACAAAAGCTTTTCCTTCATCGTAGGCTTTGACTAGAGGTGCGCACCCAGTAGATTGTACTGCGATCATGCGTGGTTTTTTTTTGCTGATCCATCCGAGTTCTTCGAGTTCTTGAAATGCCTTCCACATACCTATCAAGCCTGTGCCGCCACCTGTCGGGTAAAAAATAAGATCGGGTACATCCCAGTCCAGTTGTTCAGCGAGCTCTAGGCCCATAGTTTTCTTACCTTCGATCCGATAGGGCTCTTTCAAAGTGGAAAAATCGAACCAACCTTGGCTGTCGACCCCTTGAGCGACCAGTTCACCGCAATGGCTGATAAGTCCGTTGACCCGATAGGTCTCTGCGCCATGGAAGGCGATTTCGCGGACGGTTGTTTCGGGGGCATCTTCTGGGCAAAATACCGTCGAGCGCAAACCCGCTCGGCTGCAGTAGGCACTCAGTGCTGCGCCTGCGTTGCCGGCAGTGGGCATGGCGATGTTGGTAACGCCAAGAGCTTTTGCCATTGTGACGGCAAGCGCCAGGCCACGGGCTTTGAAACTGCCGGTTGGCATACGGCCCTCGTCTTTCACTAAAATTTCACCGCCACCGAATTTTACGGAAATACGCGGTAGAGGTATTAGCGGGGTCCAGGCTTCGCCGAGGCTGACGATTTCCGCATGCGGCAGCACTGGTAATAGTTCTTCGAAGCGCCACATATCCTGGGGGCGTGCCAAAAGGTCTTCCGGGCTTACGGCAGCTTTTATGGCATTCAAATCGTAACGGACGATTAATGGCCGTCCCGCATCAGATAAATTATATAGCCGCTCCGGCTCGTAATGCTTTAGCGAGAAGCTACATTCCAAATGAGTTACATATGAACGTAGAACGGTCATTGGCCGGCCATCGCCCGTGGGCGGGACGAAAATGTGCGGCCAGGCTCGGTCAAATACTTTTTGATCTCTGTAGCATAAAACCGTTCGGAATCATCATCCGGTGCATACCCAATTATCGCTCGTGCATTCGCAATGCTCCAAAAAGCACGGGTATTATTCGAGATACCATAAAAAGTTTGAAACGGAATGCCATCTTTGTTGCGAACCTCCTTTGCTTCTATTGACTTTACGTAAAGCTGCTGCAAATCACGGTTGCTAATCCAAGCGCCTAGATCGCGACGAAGGCTGACTTGGTTTTTGGATAGTTTCGCTATATCGAGAGTTCGTGGCCCGCCGATCCGAATATTAATGCTTTCCAAAGGGGCTCCGAACCGTCCTGTGGCAAAGGCAAACCCCATAGCTTCGTAGGATATCTTGCACCAGCCGTAAAAATTATCGGACCTCGGGTATGTTTCTGGGCCGACCATATCCATCTCCCCGCAATGGAGTTTTGTCTCGTACCAGTCAGTCGCATGATTGGAACTAGCGATGACGACACGTTTTATATTTTCTTCTAGAGCTAACTTATAAGAATGAAATGCCATATCGAGATTCTTCCGCTCCGAAATATAACCGTCGACAGGATGGATAGGGCGGTCCGCCTTCCATTGGTGGTTTGGCCCGGTTGTAAAGTTAGGCTCTCCGCGATTGGATACGCGCGCATTATGGACGATAATATCCGCCCCTTTAAAATGTTCACGATATTGTTCTACATCTGGATCAAGCAGGTCTATCTCAATAATATCCTCGACGCGTCCAGTCTTTGTCTCTTTGGAAACATCTAGCAGTACTAACTCGTATCGTTTTCTGAATGCTGGCAATAATGCTCTGGTTACATGACCACCGGCACCGGTTATGACGATTTTTAATTTGGTCATAATTTCATACTCCACTGGTTTGATTATGCAGATAGGGCCGGTATCAGTCACCTCAGGCCATCATAGTGTAATGGGGTTATTAAAACTCGGTTTGAAAATTTTCGGATTAGTCCCGATATCCTTTAGGTAAAGCGCCTGATAAATGTCGTGTTTTATTGACGGTTGATTTCATAGAGTGCTACCGCTGCGGCATTCGACAAGTTCAAGCTGTCAATGGAATTGTTGATTGGAATTTTAATATTGAGATCGCATTCTTCTCTGGTCAGACGGCGCAGACCGCTTCCCTCGGCGCCCAGCACTAGGCAACACCGGTCTGGTAATTCTGATGTGCCTAAAACGGTTTCTGCATGGCTGTCGAGGCCGACAATCCAAAACTTTGCCACCTTAAGTTGTCTTAATGCACGAACTATGTTGGGTGCATATACCATGGAAACCTGCTCAAGGCCGCCGCTCGCGCTCTTAGCCATGGCGCCGGTAACCGGTGGAGCGTGACGGTCTTGCTGGAGTAGTGCAATCGCACCGAATGCGGCTGCTGATCGTAATATAGCGCCAATGTTGCGGGGGTCACTGACTTGATCCAGCGCGATGAGTGTGACACGCTTACTATTTGCGGTTTGATTGATAATCTCTTTAACGGACCTCGTCGCCAAAGGTTCTATCTGGGCGGCTACTCCCTGATGAACTGCATTGGGCTCGAGATTGCGATCGATATCCTTGCGACTTACGATAGATAGGACGCCTGTATCTGCCCACTCTTGAAGGTTTTTCGAGACATTTTCAGTGACAAGTATGCGACGAACCGTCCGATCCGGGTTTCGTAACGCAGCAATTACTGCATGCAGTCCATATATCCAGTTTTGAGGGGCAGACTTTGTGCGCCGATTGCTGCTCTCGCAGGAGTTTAAGTCCTTTTTCGATATTCTTTTGTTTGACATGAGCTGTTCTTGCATTTGATTCGGATGCTTAGTACTATGACTGATCGTAAGAACTTCGCAACACGCACTTCTTTGCTTTTTTAAGCGGTGGAGTGGGCGTTGTGTTTTTTATGCTGTGTGGAACCTTATTTGCGTTGACAAGGGGGTTTAAATCACCATAGTGCCCAGTCCGCTGCGATGGCGAGGCAGTTGACGCGTCGGAGGGGTGCCTGAGTGGTTAAAAGGGACGGGCTGTAAACCCGTTGGCTATGCCTACGTTGGTTCGAATCCAACCCCCTCCACC
>PBOR01000055.1 GCA_002724395.1 Rhodospirillaceae bacterium
CAGAACCGCTGGTCCTATGACCCGGATAAGGCTAAATCGCTAATGAAAGAGGCCGGTCACGCCAATGGCTTCTCTGCGACACTCCTGTCCACAGCGCAGTATGGTATGCACAAGAACACTGCCGAGGTGGTGCAACAAAACTTGGCAGCCATCGGCATAAACGTGAAGCTGAACCTACCCGATTGGGCCAAAAGAGTTTCCATCGGTAATCAGGGTCAGTACGACTTCGCCGTAATGGGTTCGGCCGGCGACTTCAACGACCCGGATGCTCTGACCAAGTTCATGGATGGATCACTGGCGGCGTCTTACGCCCGTTCTTATGGGTTCAAGGATGCTCGCATAAGCGAGTTGTTTGCGAAGGGCCGTCAAGAGGCTAATTTCGAAAAACGAAAGGTGCTGTATGCCGAATTACAACAGCGTGCTCTGGACCTGGCGCCGGTCATTCCGATCAACTGGAGGGCTCAGGGATACGGATATCAGAATTACCTATCTGGCTTCACAAATATCCCTGGCTTCCTGACATTCTTCTCGGGCATGGTCATCGAGAACATCGAGATCGGTTGATCGCTCGTTTATCTTGATCATCGAGGGGCGACGAGGGCATGTGGCGGTATATTATAAAGCGCGTATTCATTGCTTTGATGCTTGTCTTCGTCGTTACTTCTATTGTTTTCTTGGTGATCCATTTGATTCCCGGCGACCCCGCAATGCTGTTACTCAGCGGAGGCGGGGTCGATCCGGCCCCGGAAGTGGTTGATGCCATGCGCCGCCGTTTGGGCCTGGATCTTCCCATCTGGACCCAATATATAAATTATGTCACCGGCATTCTTCAGGGCGACTTTGGCACGTCTTTTCAAGACGATCATCCGGTTGCTGAGGAAATCGCTAAGCGCCTGCCGCGTACCATTGAATTGATCTTGGCGGCGACGGCCCTCTCAATTCTTATTGGGGTCCCGCTTGGCATCCTAGCCGCCTTACAGCATGGCAAATACGTTGACCGGACGTTGGCGCTTGGTGCTGGTTTGATGCTTTCTGTACCGGTTTTCGTTACCGGGACACTCATGGTTTTGTTGTTTGCGCAAGAGCTTCGATGGGTTCCAGCGGGAGGTTTCGTAGCCTTCTCCCGCGATCCGGTTCAGCATTTAATATTCCTTCTAATGCCCGCAGCCACCATCGCTATTGGGTTTTCCGCGGCGATCTTCCGCATGACCCGGACCACTGTTCTCGAAACCCTCAAACGCGACTGGGTTCGGACGGCTCGAGCCAAAGGTCTTCCCGGCAGCGTCGTGATCCGACGACATGTGGTGCGCAACGCCATGGGGCCGGTGATGACGGTGATTGGTCTCCAGATGGGAACTCTGCTCGGCGGGACGGTACTGGTCGAATACGTCTTTAACTGGCCGGGCTTAAGTGGCTTTTTGGTGGTAGCCGTAGAGAGCCGCGATTACCCGGAGGTACAGGGGATCATTTTAGTGATCTCTTTTCTTTTCATCATGCTGAACCTGTTGGTCGACCTCCTCTATTCGGTGCTCGATCCGAGGATCAGGTTGGAGTAATGTAGCGTTGCTGAATATCGATGCCAAGTATCGCAATATTCTCCCGCCTCTGATTGGCGTCGCCGTCGTATTCCTCCTAGCTCTGCTAGCGCCGTTTATTACCGGTCATGATCCGGTCCACATGTCCATTTCCGAACGTATGGCGCCCCCCTCAATGGAGCATCTCCTTGGCCAGGACAACTATGGTCGCGACATTTTTTCCCGGCTTCTGTACGGCGCGCGCGTGTCCATCGCGGTGGCTTTGTTCTCTGCACTCTCTGCCGGCATTCTGGGAATTACAATCGGCATCATTGGTGGCTACTTCGGTGGTATCGCAGAGCTGATCACAGTGCGACTTGCCGACATCATTCTGTCGTTTCCACCGATCCTACTGGCACTCTTAATCGTTACAATACTAGGGCCAGGGGTCGAAACCCTGGGACTAGTACTAACCATACTCTACATGCCAGGCTATGCACGAGTTGCTTATGGGGAAACACTCTCCATGCGTCAACTCGAATTCGTAGAAGCTGCGCGTGCGTTGGGATCGCCAACTTGGCGCATCCTAGCGTTGACGATTTTACCAAATATCCTTGGTCCACTGATCGTCCAATTCTCGCTCACGGTTTCGTCTGCAGTTTTGATCGAGTCTGGTCTCAGCTTCCTTGGGCTTGGCGTGGTTCCGCCGGACCCATACTGGGGACTAATGATCCGTGAGGCTCGCGCCTACATGGTCTACACACCAATGCCACTTCTTTGGCCTTGCATTGCCCTTACCATCACTGTGCTCGCTGTCAATTCCTTATGTGACGCTCTAAGGGATTTTTACGATCCGCGTGCTGTATCAACCAATTTTTTAGCTAATTTGGCGAAAACCCTAATCTACGCACCGATAGCTAAGGATTATAGTCAAATCGACGCTCAGAAGGCTGAAAGTGCCTTGCTATCAACCAGTGGATTACGCACGGAGTTTGTTACACCAAAGGGGCGAATTAGAGCGTCCAATGACGTGTCTTTCACTGTAGCGCCTGGCGAGACTGTCGCATTGGTTGGCGAGTCTGGATCAGGCAAGACGATTACTGGTCTATCCGTTCTTGGTCTTGTTCCAGGACCTTTGGGAAAGATGACTAGCGGTCAAGTGGCACTTCGAAGCAAGTCGGATGAAATCATCTGTATCGAGGAATTGGACGATGAGGGCCTGCAGCAAGTGCGTGGCGATGAAATTGCCATGGTATTCCAAGAGCCCATGAGCAGCCTCAATCCGGTTTACCCGGTTGGTGAGCAGATTGCAGAATCCTTGCGCTATCACCGTAAAATTAGCAGGCCCCAGGCACTATTGACGGCTGTCGACTTGCTCGAAAGTGTCGGGATATCAGATCCGGCGAAGCGTATCAAAGACTATCCTCACCAAATGTCTGGCGGCATGCAGCAACGGGTTATGATCGCCATGGCGCTCAGTTGCTCGCCGTCATTGATCATTGCTGACGAGCCCACGACGGCACTTGACGTTACCATCCAAGCGCAAATTTTAGAGTTGTTGCGAAATATCCGTAATCAAGAAAACCGCAGCTTCGGAATGCTGTTCATCACCCACAACCTGGGCGTTGTAGCGGAAATAGCTGATCGTGTGTTGGTTATGTACTGCGGACGTATTGTGGAATCAGGACCGGTTTCGAATCTGTTCCGCAGTCCGGCGCATCCCTACACGAAAGGACTACTCGCCAGCATTCCCCATATCGACCACAGCTCTGGCGATCGCCAACCGCTTTATGCGATCCCTGGCACTGTGCCGGCACTGGATGAATTGCCACCAGGGTGTGCTTTTGCCCCACGCTGCAATCTGGCCATTGAAGCATGTGTCCAAGAACTTCCGGAACTTGAGGTGGTTGGCGATGGTCATTGGAGTAGGTGCCCACGATGGCGGGAGCTGCGCGGATGACAGATGTTGTTGAACTGAGAGGTGTCACTAAACATTTCCCGTTGCGCAGCAGAGCTCTCTTCGGCCGAAGACAGGTTGTACGTGCTGTAGACGGGGTGGACTTACAGATCGCTCAGGGTGAGGTAGTGGGACTGGTCGGCGAATCTGGATCCGGTAAGAGTACCCTGGGTCGATTAATGCTGCGTCTTATCGAACCAACAGAGGGGCGAATCACGTTCGAAGGAAAAGATATTACCGACCTCGACCAAAAGCGACTACGGCAATTACGACGGCGTATGCAGATCATCTTTCAAGACCCTTTCTCGAGCCTCGACCCTAGGAAGACGGTTGAAAGGTTGATTGGCGACTCTTTTGTCATTCATAACCTCTACAGGGGCAAAGAACGACGCGATAGGATTATCCATCTCCTTGAGAAAGTGGGATTAAGTGGTGATCATCTGAAGCGTCTACCTCACGAATTTTCTGGTGGCCAAAGACAGAGGATTGGCGTCGCTCGAGCCCTTGCTGTCGAGCCGAGCTTGATAGTTGCCGATGAGCCTGTTTCTGCCTTAGACGTATCGGTGCAAGCCCAGATCATTAATCTGATGGCCGACCTGCAGCGTGAATTTAATCTATCAATGCTTTTCATATCGCATGACTTGAAAGTCGTCGAATACCTCTCTGATCGAGTCATTGTCATGTATCTAGGCCGAGTTATGGAAGAGGCACCGGCTAGCAGCCTTTATGCCCGCCCGCATCACCCCTACAGTGAAGCATTATTATCCGCAGCACCTGAGGCCGACCCCGAGAGGAGGGTTGAGCGTATTATTTTGAAGGGAGATCTGCCGAGCCCTATCGATCCGCCGTCAGGCTGCGTTTTCCGCACGAGATGCCAGTATGCCAAGTCCGAGTGCGCGACCAACGTGCCGCCCTTGAGGGAAATAGCGCCTGGCCACCGATCGGCCTGTATCCGAAATGAATTGATTTAGCTGGGGCAGAGTAACGAAGGTAGATGGGCGTCAAAATGAATGTAGTTCTCAAGATAGGCGGCACTCGAGCACAATGGTGGAAAAAGCATATGTCGACCTTGCTGCCAGAGATGGAGGTAGCTCTAGCCAGCGAACGAATAGATCATGAGGCTATCGAATACGCTATTGTATGGAAGCCCGATCCAGGCTGGCTAAAAACGTTTCCGAACCTTAAGTGCATCGTCTCGATAGGAGCTGGTATCGATCATATTCTCTGTGATCACGAACTACCGGCTGATGTTCCGATCATCCGCACAACCGGAACGGACTTGAGTGTCCGTATGCGGGAGTACGTTACGCTGCACGTATTGCGCTTGCATCGGCGACTACCAGAAGTTGAGGCTGCGCAATCCATGCGCGAGTGGCTTCAGATCGTGGAACCGCCTGCACACGACCGTCGGGTCGGCGTGATGGGGCTCGGCAACCTTGGTGCTGATTGCGCCCGCACTTTGGCGATGATCGGCTTCGATGTAGCAGGGTGGGCGCGTTCGGCCAAGTCTATCAGGGGTGTGGAATGCTTCGCTGGTGATACGGCTAAACAGGACTTCTTAAACCGGTCTGAGATCCTTGTTTGTATGTTGCCTCTGACACCAGATACCACGGGAATTCTCAATGAGGAGCTATTTGCTCATTTACCGGAAGGGGCTAAAATTATCAACGTCGCGCGCGGGCAGCATTTGGTAGATGCGGATCTTCTGGCTGCGCTTGCTTCGCGTCATATTACCGCAGCGACATTGGACGTTTTTGACCAAGAACCACTGCCTGATGACCATCCTTTTTGGGACCATCCAAATATTCTTATAACCTCTCACATCGCGAGCCTGATTGATCCGGTGGCAGGCGGTGAGAGGATAGCGATGAATCTGCGCGCCTTCATCGCTGGAGAGGTTGTTCCAGACTTAGTCTCACCCGGTAAGGGATATTGAGATGCCACCAATCGACCTAAATACGAAAATCCAATTCGCAGATCCCATGCCTGATCAGGTGGATGTTGCGATTATCGGTGGCGGGGTTGCTGGCATTGCCACTGCCTATTTTCTTACGCTTCTTGGCGAAAAAGTTTTGGTTTGCGAAAAAGGACGCATTGCAGGTGAGCAATCCTCGCGGAATTGGGGTTGGATCCGTCAACAGGGTCGAGATTCCGCGGAGCTTCCGATCATGATCGAGTCTAACCGTATTTGGAAGAGCCTAGCCAAGGACATGGGAGACCGTGATCTAGCCTTTACACAAAGCGGGTGCCTCTATTTAGCAAAAACACAGACCGAGATGGCTAAATATGAAGCTTGGTTCGATCTTGCAAAAACTCACCAACTCGACACAAAACTTCTGAAGGCGCACGAGATTAAAAATCAATTTCCAAACATTTCTGGCGATTGGGTTGGGGCGATGACGACACCGAGCGATGGACGGGGAGAGCCGTTCGTTGCCATACCTGCCCTGGCTAAGGCCGCACAGCGTGCCGGTAGCAAGATTATCGAAGAGTGTGCTGTGCGCACGCTTGACACAGAGGCCGGACAGGTAATTGGGGTATTTACCGAAAAAGGAAGGGTAAAATGCAATCGAGTTGTATTGGCAGGTGGTGCATGGTCGAACCACTTTGCTGCTAACGTCGATGTAGATATACCGCAATTGGCAGTGCGTGGGACCGTCGCGCGAACAAACCCAGCTCCTCGCTTGTTTAATGAAAAGAAAGAAATGCCTAATATCAAGGAATCGGGTTTTGCGATTCGGCGACGTGCGGACGGCGGCTATACGTTGGCGACGGGTGCCCTATCCGAGCACTTTCTTAGCCCAAGCTCTTTCCGCTACTTTACCAAATTCTTCAAATTGATATCTGCTGCAAACAGAGACGTTCGTGTTTATCCTGCTGCACCAAAAGGATACCCTAACCAGTGGATGACGAAGGCTCGATGGTCGGCAAATGATATAAGTCCGTTTGAGCGTATGCGGGTACTTGATCCAAAACCGAACAAAAATGAAGTTGAACGGATGCAAAAACGACTTGGCGAGCGCTACCCCGAGCTTGCTGGCATAGACGTAGCAGAGTCCTGGGCAGGCATGATTGACGTCACCCCAGATGTAGTACCAATACTTGGAGAAATTGCATCGCTAAGGGGGTTTTATGTTTGTACAGGGTTAAGCGGCCATGGTTTCGGAATTGGTCCAGGAATTGGAAGGGTGATGGCTAACGTTGTCTCAGGCCGCCAACCAGAACACGATGTCAGTCGTTTCCGCACCCAAAGATTTACCGACGGCTCACCGATTGAGCCAGGTCCTTATTGATAAGGCGCATAAGAAATATGGCTGATGCCCAATAATAGATTTATAGCACAAGATGATTGCTGGGTCGCGAATTTGTCGAAATGTAGAAATTTTAGGCTTTGGTAGTTTTAGGCTTCCTCTCAAGTCTCGCAATCAGCTTTTTTCTGGCATCATCCCACAATCTGTAGATCAAAATGATCAGCCTGCTTTGCTCCGTCGCTCTAGGTCTTAACAAGCGGCAACAGCCTCAATTTCCACCAACCATTCTGGATGAGCGAGGGCAGAAACGACAAGGAGCGAAGACGCTGTCAAATGGCCGTCCAGCTGACTGTCACGGACCGCTCGGTAAGTGCTAACGAGATCAGCATCGGTGATGAAGACTGTGACTTTGACGATATTGGTCTTGGTCATGCCTGCATCCTCAAGGATCACGAAGATTCTGCGCCAACATGCATTCATCTGCGCTTCTGCGTCGCCAGCTAGCGTGCCGTCGTCGTTAAGCCCTACTTGTCCTGAAATATGAATCCACCGGGAGGCGACCGGAGCAGAAACACCATGGGCATAGGCAGAAGAAGGCGGGGCTATTGATAATGGGGTGTGGACGGTGAGCATGGTTTCCTCTTTTGCATAGTTGGGTAAGGAATATGACTAATACTTATTTTGCCCGGTAAGACCCGCCCAGTCAGCCCAATAAACTTTTCAAGAAAGAGATGATTGCCGGCCTCAACATCCTTTCCAGGTGGCACGCAGGGAAACCACAGATCTTTGACCTGAAATAGAAAATATTTTTTGAGGCTTAATAGCGATCTGAATTAAATTTTGGCCGATTAGTTAAAACCTCATTGGAGCTATTTTCCGTGTCATTCGCTGGTTATCCAAATTCGCATGATTATTCTATCTGCATTGTTGCGCTGTGCCATTGTCATCTACGCGTTGATAATCATGCACAAACTGCAGCTAAAGCCGCCGATCTTCGTTCATGGTTATTATCAATGTCAGAACTGTCGGTGTGTTGCCGAAGACGTGCTTCATATTCTACGGAATAAACTGGACCGTCATTATTCAGGCGAAATACTGAGCAAAAACCGTGTCATCTGATCCGGCATTCCA
>PBOR01000056.1 GCA_002724395.1 Rhodospirillaceae bacterium
AAATTGCAAAAAAGCAGGGGATGAATTCGTTACGGCTGAAAAGCTGCTTTTGGTGCTTGCCCTAGCTGAAGGAACGCCGAGTGCTAGAGTGTTGAACGACTCGGGTGCAACCCCTCAGGTACTGGAAAAAGCGATCAAACTTATGCGTAAAGGCCGTATAGCCGATAGTAGTGGTGTCGAGGGGCAGTACGATGCTCTCCAGAAGTATACGCAGAACTTAAATCAACTAGCATTGAACGGAAAAATTGACCCGGTCATTGGAAGAGATGATGAAATTCGCCGTGCAATGCAGGTACTTTCGCGCCGGACAAAGAATAACCCGGTGTTGATCGGTGAGCCAGGCGTCGGCAAGACAGCTATCGCAGAAGGATTGGCACAACGGATAGTCAAAGGCGACGTGCCAGAAGGCTTGCGGGAAAAACGGCTTCTCACGCTTGATTTGGGGGCACTAATAGCTGGTGCAAAATTTCGAGGGGAATTCGAGGAACGGTTGAAGGCGGTGCTGCATGAAGTTTCTGCGGCCACCGGCGAAATTGTTCTGTTCATTGATGAGCTGCACACACTTGTGGGCGCAGGTGCTGCAGAGGGTTCTATGGACGCTTCCAATATGCTCAAACCGGCTTTAGCACGCGGCGATTTACATTGCTTGGGCGCCACAACATTAGATGAGTATCGGAAACACATTGAAAAAGATGCAGCGTTAGCGCGGCGCTTTCAGCCCGTTTTTGTCTCCGAACCTACTGTGGAAGATACGGTCTCGATACTGCGTGGCTTGAAGGAAAAATACGAGGTCCATCATGGGGTGCGGATCACGGATGCGGCTATTGTATCTGCGGCAACGTTGTCACACCGATATATCACAGACCGTTTTTTACCCGATAAGGCGATTGATTTAGTGGACGAAGCGGCTAGCCGTTTGCGGATGGAAGTTGATTCGAAGCCTGAGGAAATTGATGAGTTAGACCGACGAATTATTCAATTAAAAATTGAACGCGAATCTTTGAAAAAGGAATCTGATAATGCCTCCCAGGATCGGCTGAGTGACTTGGAGAAGGAGTTGGAAGGTTTGGAGCAAGAATGTAATAGCCTAACCGATCGATGGCAGAGCGCTAAAAATAAGTTGCACGGCGAGCAACAAATAAAAGAAGAATTGGAAGCAGCTCGTAATGAGTTGGATCAAATTCTCGTAAAGGCCCGAGAGACTGCCGACGAGAGACTGTTTCAGCGTGCTGGTGAACTGGAACAATTAATTGCAGGATTGCAGAAAAGAATAGCCGAAGAAGAAGTACCAAACGCGCACGCTATGGTGAATGAGGAGGTGTCGGACCAACATGTAGCGGCTATCGTATCGCGCTGGACCGGGGTGCCTGTCGATAAAATGCTAGAGGGGGAACGTGACAAACTATTGCGCATGGAAAGTGTCCTTGGTGAAAGAGTCATAGGACAGGAACGGGCAATAGTGGCAATCTCGAATGCGGTTCGCCGGGCACGCGCTGGGCTGCAAGACCCAAACCGGCCGATTGGTTCATTCCTATTCTTGGGCCCGACCGGCGTAGGTAAAACCGAACTTACGAAAGCGCTTGCGTCTTTTATGTTTGATGACGACCAGTCAATGGTGCGTTTTGACATGTCCGAATATATGGAGAAGCATTCGGTAAGCCGTTTGATTGGAGCTCCTCCGGGTTATGTTGGCTATGATGAAGGCGGCTCATTGACCGAAGCAATTCGTCGCCGTCCCTATCAAGTGGTGCTGTTTGATGAAATCGAGAAAGCTCATTCAGATATTTTTAACGTATTACTCCAGGTGCTCGACGACGGACGATTGACAGACGGACAGGGCCGGACCGTTGATTTCAAGAATGTCCTGATTATCATGACTTCAAATATGGGAGCCGAAGTTTTAGCTAGTCAGCCGGAAAATCAGGATTCTGATGCAGTGCGTGATGAAGTTATGGCAGCGGTGCGGACCCAACTTCGGCCGGAATTTATCAACAGGATAGATGATATTCTATTGTTCCAGCGTCTGTCTCGTAGACACATGGGGGCGATTGTAGAGATTCAGCTGGGCCAATTACACACTATGTTGGTAGATCGTAAAATTGAGCTTGTTCTGGACAAGGAGGCCCGTGAATGGCTCGCTGAAAAGGGATTTGATCCTGTTTACGGTGCGCGGCCGTTGCGCCGTGTTATTCAAAACGATTTGCAAAATCCGTTGGCATTAGCCCTGCTGGAAGGCCGCATTAGCGATGGGAACAAGGTGCTTGTGTCAGTCTGCAACGGAGAGATAACCATTAATGGGGAAGTTGCAAAAGCGGCTTAACGTAATTTTCGTCGGAATTTGCTGGCGCTTTAGTAACTTCGCAAATAAGTTTCGGTAATGATTCAAATTTCTAGTGCCTTCGACGCGGGTAATGTCGACGTCGTTTCTGCCGATAAGCCTGGGAATATTCGGGTAAGAATCCGGAAAGACACTGCGTCTGATTTTTTTCAGTGGTTTTATTTTCGTGTGACCGGGGTGAGCGGCGAAAATTGTGTTATCCGGATCGAAAATGCAGGACAGGCGTCTTATGCACGGGGCTTCAAAGATTATAAAGCATGCGCATCTTATAACCGAGACGATTGGTTTAGGGTTAATACTGAGTATGACGACGATTGCTTAACGCTAAAAATCAAAGCAGAATTTGATTCTATTTATTTTGCCTATTTCGCGCCGTATCCGTTGGAACGACATCGCGGCTTTGTTGCGCGTTGCCAGCAATCTCCTTTTGCGCGTTTGGAGGTGCTTGGACAATCTGTTGAGGGCCGAGATATAGATTTACTAATAGTTGGAGACCCTTTGCCTTCAAAGAAAGTTTGCTGGGCAATCGCTCGTCAACACCCGGGAGAAGCGATGGGGCAGTTCTGGATGGAAGGGTTCTTAGAGCGGTTACTAGACCCCAATGACCGTGTCGCAATGACGGTTCGCGACAAGGCAGTCTTTCATTTGGTTCCCAATATGAACCCCGACGGAAGCGTGCTTGGCAATCTACGAACCAATGCTGCGGGTGCGAATTTGAATCGCGAGTGGGCTAAACCTAGCCAAGAGAAAAGTCCGGAGGTTTTTCATGTCCGTAATCGCATGGAGAACACCGGTGTTGATTTCGCCATTGATGTGCATGGGGATGAATGTATTCCCTACAATTTTATTTCTGGCGCTGACCACGTGCCGTCGGCAGATGATCGCATGAAGCGTCTTTTGCCGGCCTTCAAAGAGGCTTTGCTGATTGCTACCCCAGACTTTCAAACAGAACACGGCTATCCGAAAGCATTTCAAGCCAACCTATCGATCTGCGCGTCTAATATTGCCGAAAGCTTTAGGTGTTTGGCGATGACCCTTGAGATGCCATTTGCCGACCATAATGACCGACCCGATGTTCGTGAAGGTTGGTCCCCAGGGCGGTCTCATGCGCTCGGTGCAGACTGTCTAGAGGCTGTTTCGCTTATCTTGGACGATTTGCGCTAAAGGGTTAGTAGTTATCGATTTTTGTATCAGTGGCATTCTTTTTTCGTAATACGATCATGGATCGGTCGATTTTTTTTCTTTCGGCCTTAAAGCGTTTATATTCTTTTCCGGCTAGCTGTATGCCTGTTGGTATTCTAACTCCGCGCGGATTCACATGGCGATTTTTATAAATCACTTCGTAATGCAAATGCGGTCCAGTAGAGCGACCAGTGGAGCCAATATAACCAATAACACGGCGCTGCCTTACACGGATGCCCGACTTGATGCCTGGCCCAAAACCCTTTAGGTGGGCATAAGCGGTTTTGTAATGGTTTTTATGGCGAATGCGGACATAGTTCCCATAAGAACCGTAACGTTTAGCAATCTCGATTATCCCATTACCAGCGGCATATACCGGGGTTCCCCGAGGTGCGGCAAAATCGATGCCTTTATGTAACTTCGAATATCCCAAAATCGGATGCCGTCGACGCCCAAAGCCGGAAGAAATACGTGCCCCATCGGTTGGAGTGCTGAGAAGGAACTTCTTAACGCTACGGCCTTGGTTGTCGAAATAGTCAATTTCCCCTTTTTTCAGTTTAAATCGATAGAGTTTAACCTCCCGGCGTCGCAGTTTTAACCGTGCAAAAATGACGGGTCCAATTTCCGCTATAGTGCCCGTTTCATCTGTAAGCCTTTCATAAAATAATGCAAACTCATCATTCTGCTGAATATCTCTCTGAAAATCCACGTCGAAGCTAAATACTTTGATCATATTGATTAATGCTCGCGCGGGAATTCCTTCGTCGGTTCCGGCTTGATAAAGGCTAGAGGTGATGATCCCCTCTCCGTAGGCCAGTCGACGTCCAAGCTCGCGGTTGTGTCGTTGTGCTACAAAGTCACCTCTACCGTCGCGAATAACTGCAATGTCTGTTTTTGCATCAGCGGTGAAATCAATTGAAACCAGTTTTTTTTGTGTTTCCGGTGGTAAGGGCGATTGAATTTGGAGAATTAGACGATGCCCTGGCCGCAAATTTCGTGGCTTAAAGGTCTTTGAAAGAGATTTGATGACCCGTGCGGTTTCGATTCTTCCGATATCAAATTTGGCCAAGACTTGTCTTAAAGTATCGCCTGGTGCAATCGTATATTGCGCGTCGATAGGAGGCGGAAGTAAGTTTTTCGGTTCTTTCTCTTCATCATTGGGATCGCCCCAGGACGTGATTAGCGGAATTTCGCTCTTTAAAAAGGGACTATTCTGCCAGCCAACGCCTGGTTCACCCGGTTCGGATTCAGAAAATTTTAAATCTGCAGCGCATAGGTTTCCGCTTATACTGATTGATAAAGCGAGACCCAGGCCGACATAGATCCACCAATGCCTCCAGTTAGCACTGTTTTTTGCTAAAGGCAGGCTAATTTTGAACTTATTTAGTTGGCTCACCGAAAAAATGCTGGATGTCAACGATATTGCCCAATGGGAGAGCGAATCCCAAAACAAATTTTAAGAACGGGTCACAGTTTCATGTATCTTATCTAATACAAAATTATAACTAAAATAAGCCTTAGAACCACCAGAAATCTGCTTACAATTAAGGGTATACCTCTCTTGGGGGAAAAAATTTATATTTTGTGTCATTTTCTTTAAATTAAGCAATTGACACTAAAAGATACCGGGCGTATAAGCCGCCTCCGCGTCCTGGGATCGCTTTAGCGCGATACTCCGTGATGCGGGCTAGGGGCTTTCATTTGAAAGTTCCCGGCATTTGTTGTTGGACAAGTGAATATGGAAGGGATACGCGGGCGGCTGCAACGTCGGTTTTCGATGTCGGTGCCATAACCGGCGTATCTTGACTTTGTTAACAAAGGAAAAGACAGCTTGAGTTATGGCGGTGTTTTTTCGGTGCTTTTTGTTTATGCAAAAGCAATATCGAAAAAGCCCAAGTCAACTTAAGAGTTTGATCCTGGCTCAGAACGAACGCTGGCGGCAGGCTTAACACATGCAAGTTGAACGAGAACGCACCTTCGGGTGTTATTAAAGTAGCGAACGGGTGAGTAACGCGTGGGAACCAACCCTGGAGTGGGGGACAACTGCTGGAAACGGCAGCTAATACCGCATACGCCCTACGGGGGAAAGATTTATTGCTCTAGGACGGGCCCGCGTTGGATTAGCTTGTTGGTGAGGTAATGGCTCACCAAGGCTACGATCTATAGCTGGTCTGAGAGGATGATCAGCCACACTGGGACTGAGACACGGCCCAGACTCCTACGGGAG
>PBOR01000073.1 GCA_002724395.1 Rhodospirillaceae bacterium
CCCGCGAAACCAGTTCACGTGGCGAAAATGGTTTTGAAATATAATCATCGGCGCCTGTATCTAGACCAAGTGTACGGTCACTCTCTTCGCCGCGTGCACTTAAAATAATGGTCGGCAACATTTTGGTATCTGGCCGTGACCGTAATACACGACAGAGCTCAATGCCTGACATGTGTGGCATCATCCAATCCAAAATGATCAGATCCGGACGATCGTATTCAATTTTCTGCAAGGCATCTTGACCGTCTATGGCACGCACCACTGCAAATCCTGCTTGCTCAAGATTATAGGATAATAACTCAAGCTGATTGGGCTCATCATCCGCAATTAAAACCGTCGCTACCATATTCCACCAAATGTGCTAAATGCCAGCTACCTTACTGGTGCGATCCGCTTTTGGACGTGAATCCTCTGGCACCGTACCATGCACCAAAAAATGCACCTGCTCGGCAATGCCCGTTGCATAATCGCCAATACGTTCAATATTTTTGGCAATGAAAAGAAGGTGTGCGCCAGTTGCTACTAGATTTGGATCCCGTGCCATTGACGCCAAGACTTCTTTATAAAAAGCGGTATGCATATGATCAACCTCGATATCACGGCGCCACACTTCCAACGCGGCATCAGAGTCTTGCTTTTTATATGCTCTTAAAACATCACTTAACATTTCTTGCGTCACTTGGCCCATACGACCGATATTGACACCAGGAATATTTTCATTACCAATCTCGGCGATAACGCGCGTACGGTTGGCTATATTTCGCGCATAGTCACCAGTGCGTTCCAGAATTGTGGCAATCTTTAATGCGACCAAAACGTACCGAAGATCACCAGCGTGAGGCGATCGTAAAGCAATGATCTCAAGTGCTTTTTCGTGGATTTCAGCTTCGAGAGTGTCAAGTTTCACGTCGTCAGCTAGAATTTTTGAGAGCGTTTGTTCATGCTGTGTCGCCAAGGCGTCTATTGACAAATCAAATTGCTTGACCGCAAGGCGGCCTAATTTTTGGACCTGGTTGTTAAGTTCATTCAGATCTTCATCAAACGCGGTTATTATGTGTGTAGGTTTTTGCATAGTGTCGCCTATCCAATTTTTCCGGAAATGTATGCTTCAGTTTGCTCATTCTGGGGCCTTGTAAAGATTTCCTTGGTATCTCCATATTCGATGAGCTCGCCAAGGTGAAAGTACGCGGTTTTTTGTGAAACGCGCGCTGCCTGTTGCATCGAATGGGTCACAATCAAAATCGTGAAACGATTTTGCAAGTCGCTGATAAGCTCCTCAATGACGGAAGTGGCAATCGGGTCTAGTGCTGAGCAAGGCTCATCCATCAGCAGAACATCTGGCCCAATCGCAATCGCCCTGGCAATGCATAAGCGCTGTTGCTGGCCGCCTGAAAGGCCAGTTGCCTCATCATTTAACCGCTCAGATACTTCTTTCCACAAGCCAGCTTTTTTCAGACTATCCTCAACAATAAAATCCATCTCCTCGCGATTGGCAGCCAAGCCATGAATACGCGGTCCATAGGCAACATTTTCATATACAGTTTTTGGGAATGGGTTAGGTTTCTGAAATACCATTCCCACCCGGGCGCGCAACAACACAGGATCAATATTTGGACTATTGAGATCGACCTCATCCATAATGATCCGGCCTTCAACTCGGCAACTAGGAATGACGTCATTCATCCGATTAAAACAACGCAAAAAAGTTGACTTACCGCATCCTGAAGGCCCAATGAAAGATGTAACGGACTTCTCATCTATATCCAATGACACGCCAAAAAGTGCCTGTTTTTCAGAATAAAAAACATTGACGTTTTGAGCTTTTAGTTTGCTCCCCGGGATTGTATCGATAGATGCGTCCATCTCTCTTACCACTTCTTTTCAAATTTACGGCGTAACAAAACAGCGGTCAAATTCATTGAAATCAAAAACAATAAAAGCACCATTATCGCTAACGATGAGCGCTCGTAAAAAGCGCGCTCAGCGCTATCAGACCAAATAAAAATCTGCACAGGCAAGGCCGTTGCCGGGTCGGTAAGACTAGTTGGCACGTCAACAATGAATGCCACCATACCGATCATGATCAGCGGCGCGGTCTCACCAAGCGCCTGCGCAATTCCGATGATCGTGCCGGTGAGGATGCCGGGCGCCGCCAATGGTAAAACGTGATCCAACGCGGTTTGCATTGGCGAGGCGCCAAGTCCTAGGGCCGCATCGCGTATTGAAGTTGGCACCGCCCGAATTGATGCCCTTGTTGCAATTATTATGGTCGGCAGTGTCATCAGCGCCAACACCATCCCACCAACAAGGGGCGCAGATCGTGGCATGCCAAAGAAGCCGAGAAACACGGCGAGGCCCAACAAACCAAAGACAATAGACGGCACCGCTGCCAAATTGTTCACATTAACCTCAATAAAATCAGTAAGACGGCCCGGCGGCGCAAAATATTCCAGATAGACCGCGGCCATAACTGCGAGTGGAAGCGCAAGCATGACTGTAACAACGAGTGCCATGGCCGAGCCTACGACCGCGCCCAACACACCCGCACTTTCCGGTTCCCGAGAGTCAGCAGCTGTAAAAAATGTCGAGTTAAACGCTAAACGGATTGACCCCTCAGCTACGATCTTGTCAAACCAGACGAGCTGGTTATTCTTAATACGGCGCATTTTTTCATCTATTGTGCGGTCCGTGCGGCCTTTCATTAACATGTCAACATCATCAGATGCTTTCATCCAATAGGTCTTTGTTCCAGCTTCAACAATACCAGTTTTCTCAATTTGCATCCGTAAATCATACCCAGCATTTGCCGAGAGCAATTCGCCAAGGCTTCGCTGGTCGAGCATACCGGTGACTTCCGGAAAATTTTGTCTAAAACTGCGTTTAACCAGCCCACCCCAATTGAAATTTCGGGATTTTTCAATATCGATTGCGCCGCTGTCATCAATAATCTCCTCGGCGGGAACCTCAATGGAGACCGCAATTTCAGTTTGTTGCAAAGCTGTGTAACCATTGCTTACGATCGTGGTTAGCAAAATAAACAAGAAACCAAGTGCAGTAAGAATGGCCGCGATACCGTATAATCGTAGCCGCCGAGATGCAGCTCGGCGTTTTTTTAGTCCCGCAGCAATATGCGCCATGCGTTGATCTGTTGAGGCGCTGTAAAGGTTTGCCATGCCTGATGATGACAACGCGCTGTCACTCTGATTATTCATATCGCTGCCCCAGTTTGCGCGAAACATGCAAAGCCGCAATGTTCAAGCATAACGTCACTATAAAGAGAGTAATTCCCAAAGCAAAAGCAGATAGAGTCTTTACCGAGTCAAATTCATTATCCCCTGTCAATAACATCACAATCTGAACTGTTACAGTGGTTACAGCCTCAAGCGGGTTGATCGTCAAGTTAGCAGCCACACCAGCCGCCATTACAACGATCATCGTTTCTCCCACAGCGCGGCTGACAGCCAAAAGAAATGCACCAACAAGGCCAGGAAAAGCAGCTGGCAAGACAACCCGAAGCATTGTTTCAGCCCTTGTACTGCCAAGCCCAAGAGCTCCATCTCGTAAGGACTGCGGAACAGCCGTGATAACATCATCGGACAGCGAGGAGATAAACGGTATTATCATGATGCCCATGACGCCACCAGCAGCAAGAGCGCTTTGCGAGGAGACGTTAAGCCCAACCAGAAGGCCAGCGTCTCGAAAAAATGGCGCCGCGGTTAAGGCTGCAAAAAATCCGTAAACAACGGTAGGGATGCCAGCGAGCACCTCGAGCATGGGTTTGATAATGTTGCGAACCTTGCTTGGAGCAAAATCCGCTGTGTAAATAGCAGAAAACAGACCAATTGGAACCGCAACCAGCATTGCAATTACCGCCACCAATAGCGTTCCCAACATCACTGGCACCATGCCGAATGAACCGGAGGAACCGGCCACAGCCTCATCTGCCGCTCCTTCCACTCCATCACGAAGTGACACCATCGGCGACCAATGTGTCCCAAAAAAGAAATCTATCATCGATATTTCGCTAAAAAACCGATAGGCTTCGAACAACAACGATGAAATGATGCCAACAGTTGTGAGGATCGCTAGCACCGCGGCGGAAAAAAAGCACCGGCGCAAAAACCCTTCGTACGCGATCCGCGCTTTAAGGTGAGGATTCACCCGATGAAAAGCGAATAGAAACCCAATCATCATCACCGATAGCAGCGTTAAAACCCGCGCCAACTCAACACGATCCAATGAGGCTCTTAGTTTGTCGGCTTCTTTTTCCATAATGTCGTCTGGCGCATCGATGAAGCCGGCCGCGATGTTCTGAAGTTGCGCCAATTTTAAGTCTAAAAAGCTAGCAGGCAAACTAGGATAAACGTTACGTAGCCGAGCTTCGGCAGCGTTGAGGATAAGCGGGTCAGCTGCAAAAGCCCAAATTAGCGCCAAAATCAATGCCGGCACCAATGTCCAGAGTGCGGCGTAAACCCCATAATATTGGACGAGTGAGTGAGGTTTAACGCCAGCGTCAGCAGCACTTAATCTAATTCGACCAAGGGCTAGTTTGTACGCTAAAAAACCAAACAGTGCCGTTAAAAGGAGCAGCGTCACATCACTGGTGAGAATGTTCACAGCCGGCCTCCCAGACTTCATTAACCAGCAAACTTGTAGTGTGATTAAAAGCTCATTGCCATGTTTTTATCAAAAAAAATTAAATTTAAGTTTAATTTGTTACTGGGTCAGAGAGGTTTGCTCCGATACTCAGCCCAAAAAATTATAAAAAATGGTGGACGGCTACTAAACGATAGCGTCCACCAGAAATTACTTTATGGTTATAGGCTGCCTTTTGCGGCAATCTGCTTCGCAAAATCTGCTTCAGACAGCGGCACCAGACCGGCTGGAAACAAATAACCATCCATGCCCATAGCTTTCTCCGAGACGAATTCATTGATGAATTCTTTCATCCCGGGGATTACTCCCACGTGCTGCTTTTTGACGTAGAAGAAAAGCGGACGAGCGCCCGGATATTTATAGGAAGCGATGTTTTCAAAATTGAGCTCAACGCCATCAAGAGTAGAGGCCTGCACCTTGTCGCGGTTCTGGTCAAAGAAAGAATAACCGAATACGCCAAACATGTCTTTGTCTGCCACCAACTTCTCAATGATCAAAGAGTCATTTTCACCCACTTCGATGGCACGACCATCTTCACGAAGTTTTTTATAACCCTTGTCTTCAAGACCAAGTTTTTTCCAACCCGCTTTCATGAATAGCGAGCCCATTGCATCACGCGTACCTGAGGTTGGTGGAGGCACCATTATTTTAACCTCTTGGGCTGGCAATCCGATAGCGGCTGTACCGGTGGCTTTTGCCACATAGGCATCAACTTCAGCCCAAGTATTCAGAGCGTTAGCTTTTGGGCCCTCGCCACCGAAGGCTTGGTTAGGCAGTTCAGCCGCAAGAGCAGCAGCAACGTGCGCAATTGAAATGTTAAATTTCTGCCCGGCAAGACTATTGGACACCGCGATCCCATCATTACCAACAACAAACTCTTGGAACTCAACACCTGCATCTTTGCATAATTTTGCTTCTTTGCTCTTCATTGCACGAGAAGCGTTGGTGATGTCTGGGTACTCAACACCAATGCCTTTACAAAAAAGCTTCATACCGCCACCTGAACCCGTGGATTCGATAACAGGGGTTTTGAAACCACTGGATTGGCCAAATTTTTCAGCGACAATGGTCGCAAATGGATAAACAGTGGACGAGCCAACAATTGAAATTTGGTCGCGGGCTTGCGCACCGCCAGCCACCAACATGCCAGCAACAACGCCAGCGGTCATGATAGAAAAACGCATCTTAATCTCCTCAAGCAAGATAAGTCGCTCGGCTGACTCCGAGCGTTCGAATAATGGAGAAGAAAAGTGTCAAATAAGTTACAGAAATATTACAGTTATGTGACAATTCTTTTTTATATTTTAAATAAAATCAATACTCTATTGCCAACTCATCTATGTATTAGCGGCAATTTAATTGAAAATTTTGTGACACCGTTCAATTTGCTACTAACAGACATTGTGCCACGATGCCGACTAACTATATGTTTTACAATGGCAAGCCCCAGGCCTGTACCGCCAATCTGCCGCGACCGCGCTTTATCAACTCTATAAAAACGCTCGGTCAATCGGGGCAGATGGCGTTCTTCGATACCCTCACCGTAATTAGTCACATCAATTTGCAAGAGGTTTGAACTTACCTGAAAAATGCTTATCTCTACCTCAGTATTTTCAAATCCATATTTAATTGCATTTTCAACAATATTGACAAATACCTCGGTCATTTCATCAAAACTGCCAAGCATAACTGGGACACGCTTTTGATCGGCGCGCTGGTCAGATACGGTAATACTCATCCCGCGCTGAGATGCGCGGCCAACCAAACTGTCGCGAACCATTGATATCACATCAATTAATTTCACCTGATTATCTGGAACGATGTGTTCATCAACCTCAACGCGCGATAGTGATAACAAATCATCAATGAGGCGCGACATGCGTTGAGCTTCTTCATCCATGATTTTTAGAAATCGCCTTCGCATGGCCTCATCAGGCACCTCACCATCA
>PBOR01000003.1 GCA_002724395.1 Rhodospirillaceae bacterium
GTATATTAATATTGTATTGTATTTAGAATCAATTTTCTCAAGTAATTGATTTGATAATACTTTGTTTGGTATGAAAAATACGATACACGCCAATATTGCAAGAATGTTGGCCGGAATCCGATGAAAGCATTTGAAATATCGCACGTGGAACGCTGTCCCGGAATTTATTGAGGGCTGGAAGGTTGGCACTTTAACGGAAGACACCGGCCAACGATACGTATTTGAGACCCTACATACCAACGTAAAGAAAGGCACCGGTAAGGCTGCGAAAATTCGCCGTATGGCTTGAGAATTAGCACCGGCTGCGTATCATTTATAGTGTAACAAGGCCTCCCTCCCCCAAATACAGAAGGCCAAGCGATGAAGGAAGAATTCGAAAAGAACGGCTATCACGTCCTCAGAGGTGTGCTGACAGAGACGGAAGTTGATCAGCTTGCAATGCCGATCCGAGCTGCCTTTACCCGTGGCGATTATGACACCTTCCACAGAGGCCCCGCCTATCCGGCAGCCGGCGTCCATTCTATGGGACCGCGCGTTTTGGAAGATCACCCCGAGATCGCCGACGTCAGCCTTGCTCACCCAAAGATCATTGAAGCTATTGAAGAGCTCTTCGGCGAACCGGCGACTTTAGCGCAATATTGGTCCATCATGCGGCCGCCGGGAGCCGGCCTTGCCGACAAGCCTTTCGTGAATGGCAGCGGTGCCCATTACGACTACAAACCTTGGCGTTGCGTCGGCTCGTATGTGAAATGGATGTTCGCGGTGATTCCATTCATCGACTATACGGAGACGGCCGGCCCACTCACGGTCTCGCCAGGTTCGCATCTAAAATCCACCTTGATGCCGTCCGACGGCCGCGTGCATCCAGTCGAAGCCGCCCAGGTTCCGAAAGCGTCAGATATTGAGCTGATCGACCCGTCGCTTAAGAAAGGCGATGTTGTTCTGATGAACGGGTTCCTTTGGCACGAGCCACGTCCGAATTACGGGAATTCAGACCGTTGCGGTCTCTATATGAAGTTTCATGCGAAATCATCGCCGCCCGCTTGCGGGCCGACGATTTACCCGACCGCCGTCTATGAACATCTATCCGACAAAGCGAAGCACTTGGTGCCCTATCACCGGGGGGATGGGCGTTTTGCGTCGATTGAGAGAGAGCCGGTCGATTGTATCGAGGAAGGCCAAGTACTGATCGAAGATCAAGACGAGAAGGTACTCGTCCTAGGCAATGAGGCAGACGGTTGGCACCTGCCAAGATTCGATGCCAAGGAAGATGCCACGGCAATGATTCTGGATGCCTGTAACGTCATGGGTTCCATCTTTAAGGGTGCTGAGGAAGAACTAGGACTTAAGTTGCCTTGGCTCAGTTGGTTGGTCGATCTCGCCAGACCCGCGGCGGCGGAAGACGCCGGCGAATGGCGTTGCCGGGTCTACGGTCACCGCATAAAAACAAACGCGCCGACCTTAAAGCTCAGCGACGGCGAATACGCGTGGATGAGTACGGACCAGCTGAAAGAGGCTGTTAAAGATAACAAGCTGACGGGTGGCGCGGATATCATCAAATGGCTTCACATGTGGCAGAACGAGGAAGACGAGGATGGCCAACCGGTCACCCGCAGTTTTGGCGTTCCATCCACACACGTGGCGTATTTTAAGTATAATGGGAACGGCAATCCGGAAGGCACATACCTGGTCGGAGAATTCGACGAGAATGGGCTCCCAATGCCGGTGGAATCTTAAGCCGCAGTCTATCCGTCAAAGAACCTTATATTCGCTCGATAGCAACGCCATTTTGGCCTGGAAATGGTAGTAATCGGGGCATTACGGAATTGTTGGTTGCGGGGACTGGATTAAATGAAGCCCCTACGATTACCAAACACGTCTAAATTCCTTCATAGAGGTAGTTGTGGAGCTTCGAAACCACCGAGGCTTGCGGTTTAATATTGATGCTTAGCAGCCTCGTACCATCAAATGCAGGGTGGGGAGGCAAAGCCCTATCGCCTTGCGCCCTTCACTTTCAAACGTCGATGCTTTCGACGATTTCAAGCGCGTCGTCTACTTCTACACCAAGATATCGCTTTTTTGTCACGGCCAACGGCTTGCCGATGCCCCGGTCGATTGATAAGTTCTATCGCTCTCCGGGGCGGTGGGTTGGTTGTTCAAACTGATCGAGCGCAAAAAAACACGTCGTCCCGGCGGTAGACGCGTCGCGGAATACAACTGCTATTTGATGCTGTGCACCATCGCATTGTATGGAAAATAACGACAAACAAGACGCGTCCTGAGACCAGTTGTCGGTTAAAACCGGCCTAAAGCTCCTGGGTCCCTTAAGCCGCCAAATAATCAAATTCGGATTGGTGTTGTTGGGCAGTTTGCCCGGCAAAAATTCGCGCGAATTAAGCCGATTTGTCGACGGTTTGGTTAGGCACGGCAAGTATGATGCAACTGTTATAGGGTCCTTGTTATGAAATATGGAGAAAGTAGGGGCGGTGATGCCATTAGTTGGATAGATGGCGAATGGTATGAAGACGGGCAGCCGGCCGTTGTGAAAGCAACGGATCACGCACTTTGGCTTGGCTCAGCCGTTTTTGATGGCGTTAGGTCCATGGCAGGCTCAGTTCCCGACTTGGAGGCACATTGCGCACGCGCCATTCGCTCTGCCCGTATAATGGGTATGGACCCGGCTATAACGGCTGACGAAATAATTGCTCTGTGCCATGAAGGAATGGGAAAATTTCCTGATAACACAGACCTCTACATCTGCCCTCTTTTCTACCCTTCAGGTGGGTTTGTCGTCCCCGACCCAGCATCCACCCACTTTGTTTTAACACTTGAGGAATCACATCTCCCGCCCGCAACCGGTTTTACGGCCTGTCTTTCTCCCTTCCGCCGGCCTGCTATCGATATGGCCCCGACTGAGGCTAAGGCCGCCTGCTTATATCCGAATGTGTCTCGCGCTGTAGCCGATGCAAACGAACGCGGGTTCGACACCGGCGTGATGTTAGACCCGGAAAGCTATGTAGCCGAGTTTTCTTCGGCCAATCTTTGCATGGTGAAGGATGGCATCGTCCACACGCCCGCCATAAACGGAACATTTTTGAACGGCATCACGCGTCAGCGCGTCATACAACTTTTACGTGATGAAGGCGTGGAGGTCGTCGAGCGCCAGCTTACTTACGAAGAATTGTTAGAAGCTGACGAATTATTTTCCACTGGCAATTACTCCAAAGTCACGCCTTGCATCAAACTAGACGACCGCATCTTACCTAAAGGACCAATGTTTGAACGCACGCGGGGTTTATATTTGGACTTTGCGAAGGCTTGTTAGGACTTTTTACTGACCTCCGATACCCGTCTTTTGTCCAGACGGCTATGTGAAATTGCGATTACCAAATTGTCCGCGATGATGTCACATTATCGGCTTGTTTTCGTTATCCACGAATTTCGGGGACAAATTCGTCGAACATGCCATTCAAGTCGCCAGACGGCCGTTGGCTTTTACGCATTCGAACGCACTCCCGCTTTGGGTCAAAAGCGGTCGTTGATGTGGCACCGTCCAAATGTCCGCTTTTGGCCGACAACAGAGATACTGGGTCCCTACTGTAATCTCTGCTTTTGACCCGAAGCGGATTTGGATGATGTACCATCTTCAGGGCAATTTGGACAAACGGTGCCTTCCGCCAATGAGAACCTGGCTTTGGTTGAAGATTTTAGGCCGCTTAGTTTGCACCGATGTCTAGTTAACGCTCCATGATATGGCGCAAGAGCTATCCTCCCGTGCCTAATCGGCTTGGATACGGAATGCAGGGAACGCCTTTGGCGTTTCTCCAAATTGCTGGCGGAATGCGTAGGTAAATGCACTTGAGCTCTTGTAGCCGCACTCTTGAGCGATGCGTTTAATTGGGTGGTTTTGCCCCAACATTTCGAGCGCTTTCGCAAACCGGATGCGACGACGCCAAACAGAAAAACTCATGCCGAGTTCTTTCTTACACAGCCGGGCAAGTGTTTTGGAGGAGATAGCTGCAAGGCCCGCCCATTCCTCCAGAGTTAGTTTGATCGATGGATCGTTCAACACTTTCTGACAGACCTGTTGTAATCTCACGTCCTGGGGTAGCGGAATGTTGAGGGGGAGCGCCGATGCACGACTTAACTCCATGGAAATCAACTCGGCAATCTGCTCGGCACGATTGTTCCCCGAATAGTCCATGGGCTCTTGCGCCAAAGCACTGATCAGTTCCCGCATAAGCGGACTGACAGCCAGAACCTTGATCCCAGCCGGCTTGGTCGGGGTGATGTAGAGTGTGCGCATCTCGACACTCCCCCGAACATCAACGCTGTGATCCATGCCGGCCGGCAATAGGAGTGCTCGATCAGGCGGCACGATCCAGGCGCCTTCCAATGTTTCGATGCGCATCACGCCCGAAATCCCGTAGATCACCTGATCGCGCGGGTGGCTATGCGTTGCGATTTGGAACCCGTCCGGAAACTGCTTGGCCATGACCGCTAAGCGCGGCGGCAGGTTTTGGTAATCCTGCGGGTCGGTACTATGCCGAGCTCTCGCTGATGCTATTTTGTCCGTTTCTCGACGAATATGGTCAATACATCGATTGTGCGCATCATGTAGATTGACGTCAACACGAATGAGTTCTCAAAAGAGGTTTCCCATGATTTCGCGCGATTCTAAGTACTTTCTGCTCCTGAACGTGGGACACTTTCTCGATCACTATTTCATGCTGATCTTTGCAACCGTCGCGGCGCTTGCACTGAGTGCGGGTTGGGGGATGAGCTATGCAGAACTCCTGCCATATGGGGTCCCCGGCTTTACTGCATTTGCGGTTTGTTCCCTGCCGATGGGAATCCTTGCGGATCGCTGGGGGCGGGACCAAATGATGGTCGTCTTCTTCATCGGCATCGGCATCTCATCAATTCTGACAGGGTTCGCGCAGACCCCGATGCAATTAGGCGCGGGACTTCTCCTCATCGGTATTTTTGGGTCGATTTACCATCCGGTGGGCTTGGCGATCGTAACCGCGCGGTGGAAATATACCGGGATGCGGCTGGCGGTGAATGGTGTTTGGGGCAATCTCGGCGTTGGCTGCGCTGCGTTGGTCACGGGTTTCATGATCGATATAGCTGGATGGCGCGCCGCATTCTTTATTCCGGGCGTAGCTTCTATCCTTTTTGCACTGCCTTATCTGCGGATTTCGCGCGACGTTGAGGCGCTGCCGCCGGTTGGTGGAGCGGCCGCCGCCAAACCCGCGAATTACGGTCCACTCTGGCGGGTCCTGATATGTGTTTACATGACTGCGGTTTTGGGCAGCATTGTGTTCCAATCGACGACGGTTGCGTTGCCTGAGATATTCGAAGAACGGCTGGTTGGCCTTGCGGACATGATCTCTGATGCGTTTGCGTCCTTAAAAGTCGAGTCCGCGTCGGTGATCGGCACACTTGCTTTCTTGGTCTTTGCTGCGGCGTCGCTGGCACAATTGGTCACCGGTCACATGCTGGATCGATGGGGTGCTCGCCCAACGCTGGCGCTGGTTACTATCGTGCAAATTGTGGCATTGCTACTGATGCCGGGGTTAGAGGACCTCGCAGCCTTTGCGGTGGCGCTAGGCATCATGCTGGGCGTGTTCGGTCAGGTGCCGGTCAACGACTTCCTGATCGGAACGACGGCTTCCAAGATATCTCGCTCGCGTGCCTTCGGTGCCCGATACATGGTGAGCTTCCTAGCCTTTTCCGGGGCCCTGCCGCTGATCGCCATTGTTCAGTCCAACTGGGGCTTTGACGGACTATTCTATGTTCTAATGGTGTGTGCTGCGATCATACTCATCGGTAGTCGGATTCTATTATCGGCGCCGAAAGCCGCAGATGAGCAGCCTGCTGAGATGGACCAAACTGCTGTTGCGGAGGCAAAGCAGTAGAGGTGTTGTTGTGGCACTTCCATCAGTCAGGAGCTACTCCCAACCCAACCTCATGTATGGCCAAACACTCGGTTGGATACGACGAGAGGGAATATCGGCTTCTGGCTACAGGCAGACATTAAGAGTATTTCCGCTTTGATCTCAGGTGCGGAAGGACCATAAACGGCCCAGGCCCAAGGTGCTTTCCAACGATTTCAGTTGCTTAGATGGTCATTTTGTCAGGCTCATAACCCGAAGATCAGTTAACCTACCCGCCTCTAACGAAATTTAAAGCAGCAACGAACGCGGCAATTATTCAGGCAGCCACTCTACTTCATCCATCATCCAGACAAGTAAAAACCCCAAGAAACGGTTATGTTTCATGGGGTTAAAACTTGGTTGCGGGGGCTCGCAGCCACCTTTACCGAACTTCCCTGACGCGTTGATGCGGGGGCTGGATTAAATGAAGCCCCTACGATTACCAAACACATCTAATGTTCACACAAAAGTGGTCGCGGGGAGAGGATTTGAACCTCTGACCTTCAGGTTATGAGCCTAAACAACGGGCTCATGCTCCACTCATAA
>PBOR01000007.1 GCA_002724395.1 Rhodospirillaceae bacterium
ATACACAGATGGATGATATCCTGCGCCGCCGGAGCATTAAATCCCTCATCATTACGGGGGTCGCCACCAATGTCTGCGTCGACAGCACGCTCCGGGAGGCCTTTTTCCATGGCTATTATATTGTTATGCCACCAGATTGCGTTGGCTCAGCAAACATGCCGTTGCATGAAGCAACTATCAAATCGGTCGAATTCATTTTCGGCGATGTGCCCGAGAGCGGAAAAGTGATTCAAATGTGGGAAGATAGAACGGGAGCAGAGGCGACGCCAAGGTAAGTGGCCAACCCATAAATTTTTCTCAATAAGACGCCCGCTGGACAGTGGGCTATTTATCATATGATTGCCTGCTTCTAATCTTTCACTATGATTACAAAGGTGTCGATCTCTCCTGTAAACACCGCCCCCGAAGCCGAAACTTCTTACCGCTGGATAATTGTTATAGCATCCGCTGTAATGATGGCGGGTAGCTTGGGGCTTATCCTGAACGGCGTATCCGTTTTCCTAGTGCCACTTGAGCAAGAATTTAGCTGGGGACGCGGCGCAGTCTCATTTATAAATTTCGCTGGTCTCACCGGGATCGCAATCGGCAGTATCGTTATGGGCCGAATTTCGGAATCCATTGGCATCCGGAAATCAGTCATGTTGGGTGCCCTAACCATGGGGCTGTCCGTTCTGTTAGCAAGCCGTTCCGATCAACTCTGGCAATTCTATGCGGTTTTTTTTATTGGAAGTTTTATTGGCGGTGGCAGCCTATTCGCCCCAATAATCGCCAACACCAGCCGATGGTTCAAGAAGGGAGTAGGCCTCGCCATCGGGATCGTATCTGCGGGACAAGCGTTGGGCCAGGGTCTTGTCCCCTATTTAAGTGGGGTCACCATAAGCGCCATCGGCTGGCGCGAGACGTTTATGTGGATGGGGGTGCTGATGTTGGTGGTGCTACCATTGTTAGAGCTGCTGATAAAACCGCCGAAAACATTGGCTGCAAAGTCAGCATCAATGACTTCAGCTCAGGATATAACAGAGACCCCCTACCACTCGCTTTCGACAAGTACGGTAATAGTCTGGATGAGTATTGCGGTGGTACTCTGCTGCACCACCATGTCGGTGCCTCTTATCCACTTAGTACCCTACGCACAAAGCTGCGGTATTGCCCTATCAGACGCAGGGGGCATCATTCTCGTAATGCTCATTGCCGGCATCTGCGGACGTATCGCATTCGGCAAACTCTCCGACATGGTGGGTGCAGTGCGGGCATATTGGATTGCCTCGGCATGGCAAACCATACTTGTCGCTCTATTCCTGCAATTCCAATCGCTTGAAAGCCTGATGGTATTTGCAGTGGTCTACGGGTTTGGATACGGCGGTGTGATGACTACCATACTTGTAAGCATACAGGTACTGACACCAACAGCCCGGCGTGCCTCAGCCACTGGTATCGTTACTGCTTTCGCCTTCTTTGGCCATGCTATTGGGGGCTACCAGGGCGGTGTTTTCTTCGACCTGATGGGTAATTACAGCTGGGCCTTCGCCAACGCTGGGATCATCGGCACCGTCAATCTGGTTGTGGTTGCCGCGCTTTATATCGCTATTTCACGGCGCCCACAAAAACCGCACAACACGACCGCGGCTGCATAGGCGGTATGTCCTCCCGGACTCTTTCAAACCCCACTAGGTGGGCGCCCCTCCCACGCGTCCTGGAGCAACGCGCGAATTGCTGAGCGGTCGTAGTCCCGCAAATTGAAATAGCGGTCGGTCATAATGCGGTCAGTGGCGTCTTCCAACACGTCCTCCGGTAAACCGAGATCTCGCAACCCCTCTGCCGCGCCACTTTTACCTAAAAGATCAAAAAGGGCCTGCGGCGCATCTTCTGGCGATACGTTGAAGGCACGCCCTATTCCTGCCATAGCATCCGGCGCCATCTGCCGATTGTAGCTAGTCGAATGAGGCAAGACGATAGCATGGGTGGACCCGTGCGGTAAGCCGAAACCTCCGCCCAACACGTGAGCGATCTTGTGATGAATAGTGGTACCAGAGGACATGAGCGTCATGCCGCATAACCAAGCTCCATGCATGGCATTCGACCGCGCGTCGATATCGCGCGGATTTTCTGCGAGCTGCACCAGCGCTGCCGACATCGTGCGAATGCCATGTTCGGAATACATGTTGGCCACTGGGTTTGCGTCTTTGCCAAGATATGAGCTGACAGCATGAGAAATAGAATTAAAACCGCTGGCTACGGAAACGCCAAGCGGGACATCAAGTGTTAATTCTGGATCGTAAATCAATGAGCGCGGGAGCATGCGCATATCACGGTAATTAGTACGCACGCCGTCATGGCCAATAATCCCTTGCAAAGCGGTAGTCTCAGATCCAGAATATGTGGTCACAATGCTGATGATTGGCTGCCCTTGCTCTAATGCAATTGCCTTAGCAAGACCAACAGCAGTGCCACCGCCGAAAGATACCAAACAGTCCGCTTCTGTTGCCCGCGCCTGTTCGCGGCCCAGCTCTACAGCTGCGAGTGGAACAAAAATTTTAGCTTTGTCACATATACCCGCAAAGCGCTCACCAAGAGACGCTGCTATATTTTCCACCTCAGACAAGCGGCTTTTCGTGCAGCAGAACATGATCCTCTTCGCACCAAGCGCTTCAGCCTCTTCAGGCAGTTCCGAAATGCGCCCAGCACCGTGTATTACACGCCCGGGCATGGCAAGATGGGTGTAGGATTTCAAGTGGCGACCTCCGTAGCAAAACAAACGATTACCGGTAATATTTGCACCAGCGGTATCGAACCCGCAATATTGCTAAAATTCTTCAAAATTCAAATGAGAGGGGCATCGCAATGTCGGAAGGCAAAATTCACTCGGACTTTATGGTTAATCGGGCCAAGGATAATCCCTTTGTGAGCGGCGGACTGCGCGTCTATCGCGAATACCGTGATCTAGGCATCGGCAACGCAACAAATGGCAAAGTGCATGCCCATATTATTCGCACTACTAAACCATGTCCCGAAGGCGGTAGCGGCCTGCACTATCACGACGTCGACTTTCAAATGGTGATGATCTTAAAGGGACAATCACGTGTCTGGTTTGAAGGACATGGCGAGGTTGAGTTCGAAGAAGGTGACTGTTGGATCCAACCGCCCGGCATTAAGCATAATGTTTTGTATTACTCCGAGGATTACGAACTGCTCGAGTTAACACTTCCAGAACATTATAAAACCGTTCAGTTGGATGAGTAGTTGAGAGATGATGTTTCTTTGCCTCGCCCGAGGAAAATTATTTGTAGACGCGTCCTCCTATTTAGCCGGGTCGAAACTCCTGTGCATTAGTCGAAACCCCATGCATTAAACGTGCCTTCGACCTCTCGGCAGAGTACACCCCACTTCAAGCGTAGCATGTAATAACATGATTACCATTTCTGGGTGATACTGCGAAATCACGGCCAGTTTTCATAGATGACAGCAAAAACTTGAAAACGCTCTGGATTCTTCATTTTAAAAGTTTATTGAAACGAACTATATGATAGCTGTCCGCGCCGACGAGCGCTGTCGATAAGAAAATATGGACTCGCTGCAAAAAACATGGGCGCCATACTAAATCGATCGAAATTCCAAGACCCGGTAACTACCGCCTCGGGCGAGACACGCGCAACGGTATCTCTGCTCTCATTACAGACGTTGTGGATCAATACCGGCACCCTATGCAACCTCACTTGTGCCAACTGTTATATAGAATCAAGTCCAACGAACGACCGACTGGTCTATATCACTGAGGCCGAGGTAAATTCCTTTTTAGAAGAAATTGCGATCTCTGGCCTTGAAACAAACGAAATAGGCTTCACGGGCGGCGAACCATTCATGAACCCCGAAATCATCGACATTTTGGAAGCTACGCTATCACACGACTTCCGCGCTTTAGTGCTTACCAATGCAATGCGCCCAATGGCCAAAATGCAAGACGGGCTGTTGGAGCTGCGCAAAAAATATAACGAAAAATTGGTTCTGCGCGTGTCACTTGATCATTACGATCACATTTATCATGAAAAAGAACGAGGCGCTCGGACATGGGAACCGGCCATCGAAGGCTTGCGATGGCTGTCTAAAAAAGGCTTTACCCTCAGCATCGCTGGGCGGACAGTGTGGGACGAAGACGAGGGCGCGCTTCGCACGGGTTATGGACGTCTTTTTAAAGAGATTGGCTTAAACCTCAATCCACACAATCCTGTCGACCTCGTGTTGTTTCCTGAAATGGACGAAATGGTAGACGTGCCGGAGATCACCACCGATTGCTGGTCCATCTTGGGCATCTCACCTGAAGCCATGATGTGCGCGTCATCTCGAATGGTGGTTAAGAAAAAGGGCAGTGATAGGCCGGTTGTTGTACCCTGCACCTTACTGCCCTATGACGACCGCTTCGAAATGGGCCACACGCTTGCAGACGCGGCGGTCGATGTGCCTTTAAACCACCCCCACTGCTCAAAATTTTGCGTTCTTGGCGGGGGTTCCTGTAGCGCAAATTAAACCGCTTTACTTCTCGATTCGGGATGACCGGAAATTCACTGCATTACTCTTTGTTTGCGGAACTTGAAATTTATCGGCGTCAATATCTGCAAAGGTGGTATCTCTGGCCTCTATAAATTTTTCTTAAGCCAAGAAAACATCTTTGTCATGGAATCTGCTGTTGCCGCAGGGCGGTAGTGACCGGGATTAGTGAAATTCTGGAATGCGTGGCCGGCTCCTTCATAGGAGTGAAACTCATGTTCTATGCCTAGTTCACTCAGCCGTTCAGCAATTTTCGCTACGTCATCGGACGATGGGTTCTGGTCATCAGCGCCGAAAAAACCGAGTACTGGGCCACGCAATTTTGCCAACTTTTCGAAGGGACTTGCATCACCGGTGCCCATAACCTTGAACATATTGCCACTGTAATAGGCAACGTTACATTTGAACGCTCCAATCTCCGAGACGCCCAGAAAAGACACGCGTCCACCCATGCAGTGCCCGGCGATAGCCATGCGATTGGGATCCACATTATTCATCATCTGAAGCATCTCTGCCGTCGCATTCAGATCGGCAACTATTTGATTGTCATCAAGATTGGCGATGGAATCCCGTGTGTCCTCTCCCTTCGGCCGCCGATGATGCAAATGCGGCGACGCAGCGACATAGCCACATCCCGCAAGGTCCTGCACAAACTTTGTTGTTGCCACGTCATTGCCAGCACGATGATGGGCAACAACAATTGCAGGGTGCGGACCCGGCGCAATGGGTTCATCCACAAAAACATCCATTTCAGTGTTTTCGACGAGCAACTTTTCCCAACGTGCATGAGGTGGCATTTGCTTTGGCTCCCTTCTTAATCTCTTAAAACTTTCATACAGACTTTCTAAAGCCCTCAGACTTTTATTACTACTTAGGCTATTGCTCCTTCATCACAAGGATTGAATAAGATAATATCAATTGATCGTGGTATTAGCCGAACCGCTAATTATTTGGCCAACCTTTTACACAAAATCGTTCCCGCTGCTCAATCCAACAACCAACTCAAAAAAATCGATAGAATGAATCTTTTCAAATAATGTCCAGTTGCTCCCGGATAGGGGTTTATTGCCCCTCGTACAACAGACCAGATTTTAAAATAATTGTAATTGCGGAATTACCGTAACGGAGGAAATCGTAATGGTGAGCAAATTCGAAGATTATTGCTGGTCCGACATTATGGACGAGGGAACACTGCAGATTTATCGCGCGTACGAGCGTCCGCTCCGCATCGGTGTACGACCGGCCGTTCTGATGATCGACGTCTACCAGGCGAGCTACGATGGAGGGCAACAACGCGTTGTCGATGTCATTGAGGATTATCCTAGTTCCTGCGGCGAGCGGGCGTGGGCGATGGTTGAGCCGGCAAAGCAGTTGCTGGCTGCCGCGCGTACCGCGGGTCTGCCGGTTATCTACTCAACCGGAGATGAGCGGAGCAATGCCGAGGCCGGCAGGCCAACCAACCGTGTCACAATGACAGAAACCAACGACGCCTATAAAATACTGCCAGAACTGGCGCCTGAACCTGAAGATCTGGTGGTTTACAAACAACGCGCCAGCTGTTTCTACGGCACGCCTCTAATGTCGCACCTAGTCGGTATCGGCGTTCAAAGCTTAATAGTTGGTGGCGGCACCACTTCAGGATGTCTTCGCGCTGGTGTTCAAGACGCTAAAGCAAATGGATTTCACGTCACACTGGTCGAGGAATGCTGCTACGACCGCAGTCCGATAAACCACAAGGTCAACCTTTTTGACATGCACCACAAATACGCCGACGTCATGAAGCTTGCTGATGTGATAAAACATTTGAAAGCAATGACGGCGCAGCCTTAGGCCAGTTCGCAAACGGGAGTGGCGGAGAGCCGAGTTATCCCTCTTAGCGGCGCAGGTGCGCCCCATTCTGCGCTCTGAAAGAGTTATAGTTGTGCTAAAAAGTCGCAATCCCGCGGCAGGCAACGTACGTTAAGGTATCCCATTATCCATGTTGCCTTCTATTGGCTGCGAATATAACTTCTAATCAACAAGAAATGTTCGGCGAAGTGTG
>PBOR01000004.1 GCA_002724395.1 Rhodospirillaceae bacterium
GAATCAATACTCCGTTGTGGAGAACCGTATAGGCGCTTTTACGAAGGTACTTACCCTTGTCATCCAAGATCGGAGCATGCACGATGACGTCATAGGTTTGCCACACGCCGGGAGCACGGCAGGCGTTGACCAGGGGGGGGTAACGGTTGTAAACGGCACCCGCCTGACCATGCGAATAGGTAGAATTCTCATAGGAATCAAGAACCTGGACTTCAGGCCCGCCCAAAGGAAAGAAACCCGAGTTTCCCCTCCCCTGCCCGGAGCCCTTGACCACCTCGGGCGTGCGCCATTCCACGTGATACTGGCCATAGCCTAACTTCTTTTTTGTCTGTATGGTTCCGGTGCCTCGAACCACTTCCATGGCTCCGTCCACAATCTTCCACTTCACTTCCCCGCCCTTTCCGCTTTCCCAATGATCAAAATTCTTGCCGTCAAACAAAACAATGGCGTCCGAAGGGGGAGTTCCGGCCTTATCCGGGGTGCCGTGCACACCGGGCGTGACCACGGGTGGAATCGAGGGATCGGATTCCTCCTTTTTCTCGTGATGCTTCGTGTACGCAGCGAATGCAGGAATGAGCAATGCGGATACAAACAGGGTGGATATTTTTTTCATTCTCTCATCGTAAGAGGAGGAGACCAAGCTCAACGAGCCTAAAAAGTCACCCCGTTCGAAAAAAATATCGGGCAAAGACGAACCGATAATCAGGACTGATTCATGACCAGTTTCGGCATTTGATCGTAATCCTCGGCCTTCAACTGGTATTCGATGTCTTCCTTATCCTGGGCGGAGCCCTCCGCTTGGGTCAAAACGTACTTGGCAAAATCCTTGCACCACTGCTCGTTGGTGTTGAGACACTCGACCGGATAAACGTTTCCACCCCACTCCTTCGCTTCCTCGGCCAACTCGTGACCCAATTCGTCCGTGGTTTCCAAACAATCGGCGACGAAACTCGGGGAATAAACCATCAGTTCCTTGTTCCCGTCCTCAATCAATTTCTCAACCGTATCCTCGGTGTAGGGAGTGATCCATTCCTCCGACCCGAAACGGCTTTGGAAGGTCATGACTGCCTGATCAGGTTTGAGGTGCTGCAACCGGTCGACGATCAGGCGGAAGGTTTCGTAGCAGTGACGATAATAATCGTCCCCCTTGAAAACTACGCGCCTTTTCTGCATTCCGTGAAAGGAAATGACCAGCTTGTCGATCTCGACGCCCTGCTTTTTGAGTTCTTCGACTTTGGCATCCAACTGGGTGACCGAATTGTCGATAAAGGCATGGGTACGGTGAAAATTGGTGATGACCTCGAAGGTGGGAATCTTCACCCGTTTGGAGAGTTCCTTGGCCAGAGCATCAACCCCGGAGGCGATGGTGCTCTCCGAATACTGGGGGAACATGGGAATGACCATGAGTTTGGTAGCTCCGACGTTGTTCTTCAAATCCTCCTCCCAACTGTCGTACACTTCATCGACGTAAGGGGGCGAGAGGAGGAAGGCATGGTTGACCTCGACATATCCCTCGGGGTCGATCCTCTTGAGTTCGTCCCGTACGCTGTTAGTGAAATTCTCGGTATTGGTAATCAGGGGAAAACTTTTGCCGTCCCATATTCTCTCATAGAGTTTGGCGGATCTCGCGGGCCTGAAAGGAAGGACAAAGCAATTGAGAATGATCTTCCATTTCCAAGCGGGAATGTCGATCACCCGGGGATCACCGAGGAAATTGCGCAGATACTTGCGCAAGGCGCTCGCAGTCGGTGCTTCCGGGGAACCAAGTTGCACGAAGACCACCTTGGTCTTGCGCTTGGGCGGGATGTATTTTGAGTGCATTAGTTAGAAGGTACTTGAGATAAAAGATTCAATTGTATCTACAATATCAAAATTCTCCAACGCGGAAAATTCCACCGGCGGATAGTAGGGAAGGAAATTGGAATCGCCGGGAGAAGCCTTCCCTGCCCCAATTCAGACCCGTTCCAAAGTCCCGGTATACCCGGCGAATGAATCGGTTTCGACTCCCAGCCGTTGGAGAATGCTGACAAAGAGTTTCGAAAGCGGAGGTTCTTCTTCCTCCACTTGGCTTCGCCATCCGGCGTCACTTATGACTCCGGCGCCCGGCAGGCTGCCATCCTCACGAAAGCCGACGTAGTTCAGATAACGGCCATTGGAAAAACCGAGGTTTTTTCCTCCCGCGGAAATAATGGGATAATTGCGGGAAAGGTGAAAGCTACTGGATGCCGACCCATGCATGGCAAAAGTGTTGTCCAACATATTGCCTTCTCCCTTTGGCTCGTTCGTATTCTTGAGTTTTGAAACAAAGCGTCCGAATTCCTCCGCCTGATAGCGGTTGTAGGTTCCGAGATTTTGCCAACCGTCTTTATCTTTGACTGCATGCGTCAGTCTATGTGCGCCTCCCAAATCCACCGCCTTGGCTAGCAAATCATGCGGACCTCCGCCGTTCTCTCGCCCCAATTGAAAAGTCGCGACCCGGGTGGAGTCGCTCAAAAAGGCAAGGTAGATCAGATCGTACATGGTCTGAAAATATTGCCTGGCCTCTTTCGGACCCGCTTCGAGATGGAGGCTTGAAGCATCAACTTGGGGCAAGGGGGCGTCCAACCATTGTTGGGCTTTGCTCAGCTTGACCTCGGTATCCCGGACCGAATCAAGATACTGCTGAAGAGTGTCCTGATCATGCTTGGAAAGTTTTCTCCCCAAGGAACGGGTATCATCCATCAGTAAATCCAAAGCGCTTTTGCTCCTGGCCAATTTGGCGGATGCATCCTTATCCCCGGCTACGAAAAGCATATCGAAAATTTGCTTGGGTTTGTTCATCGCCGGAATGGCTCGGCCCTCCCGATTAAAAGACTGAGTCTGGGCGCCACGGGGACCACCGATGCCTCCGTTTGTGGACATGACCAGGGAGGAATGCCGTGTTTCATCACCGATAAATTCGGCGTATACCTGATCGAGAGAGATCGAATTCTTGTACGGGCCGTGGCCCTTCGTGTCGGCTCCCGTCAAATACTGGTCGGCATTGGAATGGCCGTGAACCCGCCGTACGGCAGGATGCGAAAGACCCGCGTACACCGTAACGTCGCTTCGAAGTGGTTCGAGGACATCCAGTACCTTGGTGAATTCGAAATCCTTTTCCCCACCATGAGGAAACCAGCTCCAATCCTTCCAAGCCGGGTCTTCCTTGAGGGGAACACCGACTCCATCCGGGTGGTATATGCTTACGAATCGCTTCGGTGTCTTGCCCAAAGGCAGACTTCCCGAGCCAAAGGATTCGAACCACGGCAAGGCGAGAGCAAGGCCGGCGCCTCGCAAGAAGGTTCTGCGTCCCAAGGAGTTCGGTTTGTCATAGGTGCTCATCCGTATTTATTTAAATTAAACCAAGCAAAGGCTACTTCGAGTTAAAAATTCCGCTTTGGGTAATTAAAAAAATGAGGTCTCCCAGGCGATCCCCCTTTTTCCTGAATTCCGCCGCGAGGTCTTCCACCTCGGCATGATCGGAAAAAGAGAGTGGTCGACCGAGGGCATAAGTGGTCATTTTCCGGACCATGGCCCGGGCAAATTGATCCTGTCTTTCCTGAAGCAAATAGCGCTTCAGTCCATTCATTCCTTCCAGGGGCTGTGCGTTGAAAAGAAAGGCGGCGGCGTCTACCGGTTTGTCATTGATCTTCGTACGATAGGAACCGAGGGCATCATAATTTTCGAATGCGATTCCCCAAGGATCGATTCTTGCATGGCAGGAATAACAGGCCGCATCGCTACGGTGGTCCGCTATGCGCTCCTTGAGGGTCATTTTCTGGATTTCGGGATCGGCAAGATCCACTTCCGGAACATTGGGAGGAGGCGGTGGAGGGGGATCGTCGAGGATACTTTCCAGCATCCACACTCCGCGCTTGAGAGGATTGGAATCCTTCCCGTCCGAGTTCATGGCAAGAACGGCGGAACCGGTCAAAAGCCCACCACGGTTGAGATGCGGTTCGATGGACACTTTGCGAAACCGAGAGCCAAGCACGTCCCTGATCCCATAGTGCTTGGCCAACCTTTCGTTGACCAAGGCATAGTCGGAATGGATGAAGTCGAAAACACTGCCGTTTCGTTTCAAAAGATCCTCGAAAAAGGCAACGGGTTCTTTGAGCATTGCATCTTTCAAGGCATTGTCGGTGACGTGCGTAACGCTTTCCATGCCGTCCAAACCAAGCCATTGCTCGACAAAGTGCCGAACAAACCGATTGGAGCGGGAATCGGCCAACATTCGTTTGACTTCGGCCTCGAGGATGGCAGGGTTCTTTAGCTTTTCTTGTTCAGCCAATTGTTGCAGTTGAGCATCGGGAATACTCGACCATAAAAATACGGCAAGGCGTTTGGCCAATTCCCAATCACTGATCCTCGACAAACCATCCTTGTTTTCGGTGATGCGTTGAGTCAGGTACAAGAATTCAGGGTGGGCGAGAACCGTTGCCAAAACTTCCTGCATCGTCTCCTCGAAAGTATCGAAATCCGGTCTGAATTGATCGAACAACCCCATGAAACGGTCGATCTCCACGGAACTGGCAGGGCGACCCCAAGCACGCTTGATGAACCGGGAAAGGACTTCGCCACCGTATTTTTTTTCGTTTTCCTTGTCCTTGCTATCGAAGAAAATTCTTTTGTGGGAGGCGGGCGGCCATTGAGCATAAAAGGGTGCGGTGATTTCGATTCGGTCCAAGTGAACTTGAAGGGGTTCCTTGCCATGAGCATTTGAGATATTTTTAATATGCAGGAATTCATCCCTCCTGGGGAAGGTCGTGGCAAGTTTGCGGAAGGGGTTTCGTTGAATGTCTTCGAGGTAGACGTCGAAATGAATGTAGTGAGGATTTTCCACCGTTCCAGTAACAGGGAGATCCCGTTCGCTAATGACATTGGAAAAGTTGGCGTTGTTACTGGTGTGAGCGCTTAACCCAAAGCGCAGACTCGCATCCTCATCCGGGTTGTCCGAGGAACGCCAAGCCCGGATACTGACCCGCATCACGCCATCGTCGGGCAGGAACCGGTCCAGGTTCCATTTTAACTCGTTCGATCTTGGCAAGGCCATGAAAACCCCCGAACCCGACGGAGGCGGACCGGCCACGGCAGCCGTTTCAGGCGTCAATTTACCTGCCTTGTAAGAAGTGCCACGTCCCGTCCGGGCATCAAAAAGATGCATGGATTTACGGATCTTTTCATAGCTTTTGTCCCCAGTTTCGAAAAATTTTGTCTTTGGATTGGCAGCCAACTTTTCAAACTCATCCTCCATCGAAACAAGATAGGTGACCGGCTTGGGGCGTTCCCCGGTTACCGTAGCCCGCTTCAAGGCTTTCAATCCCATTTGCCGGTAGATTTGGAATTGCATGGGGGACATCTGCAAAAGTTCGGAACTGTTTTTAAAGCCATCTTCGGAAGCGGTTTCAGGGGGTAGCGTTTCACCGATTGACAAAGGAACACCCAACAAATCTTCAAGGGCATAATTATATTCGTATCGGGTGAGCCTGCGGAAGGAAGAGTTCCCCTTTTCCCTTCGGGCTATTCTCGAAGCCCTTTGAAGTTCCAAGGCAAGCCAATCGATGGTGTCAGAACGGTTTGCATCGGACAACTCC
>PBOR01000005.1 GCA_002724395.1 Rhodospirillaceae bacterium
AGGCGCGGAGCAAGCGACATGGCACAGACAGGTTTGAACATGTCCCGCCGGATCCGGCGCACCCCGTATACGGGCCGCGCCGAGGCGCATGGCGTTCGCGGCTACAGCGTGGTCAACCACATGCTTCTTCCAAAGGCCTATGCGGCGAGCGTCGAGGAGGATTACTGGCACCTGCGCGAACATGTGCAGGTCTGGGACGTGGGCTGCCAACGGCAGGTGCAGGTCACCGGCCCGGATGCCGCCGAGCTTGTGCAGTTGATGACGCCGCGCGACCTGCGCCGGATTCCCGACGGACAGGGGCTTTACATCCCGCTGATTGACGAACATGCCGGCATGATCAACGATCCCGTCCTGCTGAAGCTGGAGGACGACAAATTCTGGCTGTCGATTGCGGATTCCGATGTATTGCTGTTTGCCAAGGGAATCGCATTCGGGAGGGGGCTTGACGTCTTGGTCGAGGAACCCGACGTGTTCCCGCTAGCCGTGCAGGGACCGAAAGCGGAAACCTTGATGACAGAGTTGTTCGGAGATGAGATCGCGGCGCTTCCCTATTTCGGCTTTGGCACATTCGACATGCTGGGCACGCGCCAGGTGATCGCCCGTTCCGGCTACAGCAAGCAGGGCGGCTTCGAGATCTACCTCGAGGGCGGGCACCTTGGCGGCGCGCTCTGGGACCTTGTGTGGGAGGCAGGCCGCGCGCTGGATATCCGCCCCGGATGCCCGAACCTGATCGAACGGATCGAAGGCGGGCTGATGTCCTATGGCAACGAGTTTACCCGGGCGAACAACCCGCTTGAGTGCGGCTTCAAACGCTACTGCCATCTTGAGGACGGCATCGACTATATCGGCCGTGAAGCGCTCCTCAAGATCGCGGAAGACGGGCCGGAGAGGCATATCATGGGCGTGACATTTGGCGGCGAAGCCCTTTCCGGCGTGGCGGTCCCGCTCGCCGTGATGGCCGAAGACGGCACCGTGATCGGTGAGGTCACCTCGGGCATATGGTCGCCGCGGCTTGGATGCAATGTCGGCATGAGCATGATCGCCCGCGGTCACTGGGATGCCGGCACCCGCATCACCGTCAGGGATACGGATGGCAAATTGCGTGATGGCACTGTGTCATCGCTGCCGTTCTGAAACGGGACCAAAATGACCCAAGAGGTCACGACCGAATCATCAAATTACACATATGTTGCTGACAGAAAGCCCAACGTGTCAGCCAAGAGCCTGTGCCGCCTACGTAAAAACCGCAAACGGCCCTGCCGGCGCAGATGCGCTGGTGTCAGTCCGCATCAAGAACCTGCGCACCGCCTCCGGCAACAAGCTGCCACCTTGGCGGGATCTGCGGCCGCCATCACCTGGTCAATCATCAAACGCGCGATGTCCAATCGGCGCAGCGGCGCTTGAACGATCACCATATTCACCATGGCGGCATCCCCGTGCGGTGTTACTAGCGCAGAGGCCATGAACTCGCCGGCCTGCAACGCCGCAAATCCACGGCTGATGTCCAGAACAAGGCGTCAGTATTTCTCACGATCCGGCCAGCCGGCATTGTCGAACAGGCGCACGGCGCTTGGCAGATGGGCGGGCTGCATGTCGGCAAAGGTCAGAGGCATCGGCGTTTATTCCTCTTTAGCGAACCACCGCCAGGATAGCAAAACAGCCAAAACCCTGAATCCAAATGCCTCTGTAAAAACCGGTTTTGTACTCTACTTCGTTTTGCGGAACATCCTCGGCCCACAGCTCTGGCTTTTCACGAAATAAATCTGTTCGTAAAAAAATTGCGTTGCATAATTTAAAACTCGGTTCGACCGGGTGTGGTGACGATACAGAAAGCTCAGCGGCATTGTGCAAAAACAGCACAACTTTGAAGGCACCCGATCTCCTAGTATGCTTTAATCGGCAAGTTCATGTCGTGTGAAAGCTAAATTGGTCATCACAAAAAAACAACAACAAGGACTGAAATACCGATAAACGAGCACTGAGGAGAAAAACTATGCGCTTTAGAATTAGGATCCAACGCCTATCGAAGGCTTTACTTGTGCCATTTGCAATAGTAATTGCGACTGGATTTGGTTCAGCGCCTGTGCACGCTGGCGACAAAATACGATGTATTTTCCCGTTCTGGTTTGGCTTTGCACCAGTATTTGTTGCGCAAGAAGAAGGCTATTTTGCGAGCGAAGATCTAGAAGTTACCACTTCGTTTGACAACGACCGGGCGAATGTTCTTCCAGCAATGTCGACAGGTGCGATTGAATGCACAATGCGCACTATTGGCGAATCCATGTCCCGCCCGCGACGGGCAGATACTACTGGAACAATCATCGGTACGATTGATATTTCCGTCGGTGCAGACGGCGTGGTGGCTTCGGGTGATATTAAGTCGATTGAAGATTTGGTTGGCAAAACTATGGCCGGTGAAATCAATCACCCAGGCACAACGCTTGTTCAACACGCTCTCTCGCAGATTGGGAAAAGCATCGATGATGTAAACATTCAACTGATTGCAACTGATGATTCGGCTGCAGTCTTTGAAGATCCTAGCATTTCGGCAGTCGCGACATGGGAGCCAATGTTGAGCTCGATTGTTAAAGGTTCGTCTCGCGAGGGCGCTCATGTGCTATTATCCTCTGCGGACTATGAGGGTCTGATCACAGATGTTATTTTGGTGCGAACCGATGATTATCAGGCAAATCCGGAGAAATATGCTAAGTTCCTACGTGGCATTTATAGGGCTATCGACCTGTACATTGCTAACCCGGACAAGTTTATAGCTATTTCGGCGCCTTTCTTTGATACACCGCCCGCAGAGATGAAAGAGGCGCTGGCGGGTGTGAAATATACATCATATGAAGAAAGCGTTGATTATCTTCCTTCGGCTTCAGGTGATGGACAATTGAAAGAAGTGTTTGACGCTTTCAATGAAATTAATGTCGCGTTAGACCTTCAAGACAAGCCATTGGAGTATCAGCCATATGTTGATGGCGCTGTGCTGAAGGGGCTTTTTGACGGAAAAACCCGTTAACAAAAAAGTGTGTTCTGGCGGCTACCGCCAGAACACCAACCGCAGCGGTATATATCTTTAAGCGGAAAGGATTGATAAGTGCTTGGCTCACTATTCGTTTTTCGCCACTCACTGCCGCGTAAGGTCGAAATGGCGCTTGGCATTATTGGCTTTATTTTATTTTTGATGATCTGGCATATCACCGCGTCCGCCGGCGTAATTCGTCCTGAATTTCTGCCGACTCCTTTTGCTGTCGTGCAAGCTTTCATTAGATTATTCACTGAGCGAGATTTTGCATCTGACATTATAGTGAGTGTTGGCCGTGTTTGGTTCGCCTTCTTTTTGTCAGTGATCATTGCCATACCACTAGGGCTTTTAATGAGCACATACCGTGCGGTCGGAGCAATACTCGAGCCCTTCGTCGACTTCGTACGATATCTGCCGGTGCCAGCACTTGTCCCACTTTTGGTCATCTGGTTTGGGGTTGGCGAAACCTCAAAAATAGCGGTGCTCTGGATGGGAACTTTTTTCCAATTGATCCTGCTGATTACTGATGACACGAAGCGTGTGCCTTCTGAATATATTGAAACCGGTCACACACTCGGGGCATCGAATAGTGAAGTTATGCGTCATATCATTATCCCTGCAGCCTTGCCTAACATGGTTGATAACTTGCGCATTACTCTAGGGTGGTGCTGGACCTACTTGATCATCGCAGAAATCGTCGCTGCAAATTCTGGGATTGGCCATATGATCTGGTCTTTGCGACGGTTCGTGAAAACACCTGAGGTCATGGCTGGAATTTTTGCGATTGGTATTATTGGCCTGCTAACAGACCAGGCCTTCCGTTTTGCTCATGCGCGGCTATTTTCTTATCAGAGCAGGTAAAAATTGAATAAATTCATTGAGATATCAGATGTAACTAAAAGTTACTGGTCGGAGGATGGAAAAAAGCAAACTAAGGTTTTGCTGCCGCTGTCTCTGAATATAGCAGAGGGTGAAATTGTCATGTTTTTGGGGCCGTCGGGCTGCGGCAAGACGACTTTGATGCGAATAGTTGGTGGGTTAGAAAAACAGGACAAGGGATCTATTAGATTAGCGGGCGATTTGTTGGCAGGCCCAGACCAGCGCCGAGGAATGGTTTTTCAATCTTATTCATCATTCCCTTGGTTAACGGTACGCGACAACATCAAGTTTGGCACTCGTTATCGCAGAGAAATTTCAGTCACTGAAAAAGAAAAAATAACAGACCATTACATGAATATGGTTGGGCTTAGTTCGTTTAGTGATTTTTATACTAACCGGATATCTGGTGGAATGCGACAGCGGGTGGCAATTGCACGAACTCTGGCATCGTCACCAGATGTGCTTCTGATGGACGAACCCTTTGGTGCACTCGACGCACAAACGCGTGAGCATTTGCAATTCCAGCTTATGGAAATCAACAAAAGCGAACAAAAAACCACAATCTTTGTCACGCACGATGTGGAGGAAGCAATTCTACTTGCTGACCATATCGTTATCTTTTCTGCTAGGCCTGCACAGGTTGTGAAAAAAATAGATGTGAATGCAGCTATTCCAGTGTCGGAACGTCAGAACAGGATCGCAGATCCGCAGAAATTTTTCTCTCTTAGAAACGAAATCCTAGAGATAATTCGTGCGGAATATCACCAAACTGTTGAGGCTGGCTAATTTGAAAGTAGATCTAACAGCAAAACACGTGTTGATAACTGGGGCCAATCGGGGCATCGGATTGGGGCTAGCCGAGGGTTTTCTCGAAGCTGGAGCGACAGTCACTATTGTCGCGTTGGAAGAAGATGTTGCCGAGGTTGCCGAACAACTAAGCGCACGATATGAACGGCAAGTTTTGGGTATTTCTTGCGACATTGCTGACCTGTCACAGATTGACCAAATGCAAGCACAAGTGAAACATGTGGATGTGCTTATTAACAATGCTGGTTTTGAGTATATTACTCCCATTGCCGACCCATCTGACCGGATCGACGAGATCTTTCGCAGAATCATTGAAATCAATGTGATCGGCACATTTTCCGTTACAAGACAATTGTTGGACAAAATCGCAGACGGCGGTCGCATTGTGAACACGGCGTCAATGTGGGGTAAGACAGCCGTGGCTGAGTTCAGCGCCTATTGTGCCTCAAAGCATGCCGTAATTGGCCTCACGCGATCACTGGCGCAAGAACTTGCCCCACGCCAGATCTCTGTTAATGCAGTATGCCCCGGTTGGGTTCGTACATTTGCTTCTATGCGCTCGCTTTCATTTATGGCCGCACAGCAAAAACGTACCGAAGCTGATTTGCTCGAAGAAATCGTAGCAGCACAAGCACTCGAAGGACTGATGGAACCGCAAGACATGGTTGATATGTATCTGTTTTTAGCGGGTCCGGCGGCAGATAATATAACAGGGCAATCCTTTACTGTTGACCGAGGAGAGCTAATGCAATGACCGAAGAGCTCGCAGGAAAGACTGCCCTTGTGACTGGAGCTGCCCGAGGCATCGGTGCTGCAGTAGCCAAATCACTGGCGAATGCCGGTGGGCGTTTAATCTTGTGTGATCAGAGGCATACAACAGAAACACTCAACAGTATAAAAGAGCTTGGAGGTGACGTTAGACAGCAGATTGCCGATGTCTCAAGTGAAGTCAGTGTTGCTTCTCTTTTTAAATCCATCAGCGAGACTGAAGGTTCTTTAGATTTTGTTATAAATGCCGCAGGTATCCTCTCAGAAAGTAAAATTACTGAAATCCCAACTGCAGAATTTGATCGCGTCCTGTCGGTCAATTTACGGGGCTCGTTCCTGATTGCAAGGGGCGCTGCACAAATAATGAAACCTGCAAAATCCGGCCGAATTATTTTTGTGTCTTCTGAACTTGCCTATCTAGGCCGTGCCAACTTTTCTGCTTATTGCGCTTCAAAAGCAGGGGTTGTCGGGTTGACCCGTGCTCTGGCGAGGGAGTTGGCACCAGACATTACCGTGAACTCAGTGGCGCCGGGACCTATCGACACGCCAATGTTAGGGCTCGAAAATATGTCTCAAGAGTGGATTGATAAAGAGATCGACATTCCACTTGAAAGAATTGGTAAGCCAAGTGAAATTGCGGCTATTATTCGTTTCCTATGTGGTCCAGATGCTGGATTTTTCACTGGGCAAACACTTAGCCCGAATGGCGGAGCGGTAATGATTTAACTCTAGAGGTACCGACCGCAAAATACAAAAACCCAAGATTTAAGTAAGCATACTGTTTCGATCAATATCCTTTTCTCAAATTGCCACCGATACCATAGGAAGGAATTACCTATAATGATAAGCCTAAGTGCGCACAGTTTTCAGCGCTGCCTTTAGTTCAGTTAGAAATTGATCAGCGTTGGCAGCTGTGAAAATTAAGGGAGGGCGCACTTTTAGAACATTAGCATTATATGAGGTGGCTGATATCAGCACTCGGCGCCGGCGCATTTCATTAACCAATGCAAGTGCTAGAGGGCCATTTGGCTCACGCGTTTCTCGATCCTTAACCATCTCAACCCCCAAATAAAGACCGGTACCACGAACATCTCCGATACGTTCATCCTCTTGCATCAGATCCCTCAAACCGGACAGCATAATCGCACCAACCTGGTTAGCGTTTGCCATCAGGTTTTCACTCTGTACCACCTCCAGAGTTGCATTTGCCGCTGCCATAGCGACTGTGTTACCTCCGAATGTATTGAAATATCGCATGTCATAGCCAAATCTTGACGCTAACTCAGGTCGCAAAGCGATCCCAGCTACTG
>PBOR01000008.1 GCA_002724395.1 Rhodospirillaceae bacterium
AAGGTTTTCTCCGGTTTTCTGAGGTAGAAAAACTCGCCCGGTGTATAAAGTTTTGGACTTGCCAAGTCAACGAAAGTGCGAAAAGGGCGTAATCCGCCAAAATGCCGCTATTCAGTTTATGCTGTTGGATACCGGATCGTATCCTTGTGGTATAAAAAAAGTATCTAATTATGCACAGAGCTTACGTTCTACGAATTAAAAATTCAAAATTTAATGCAACGATTTTCTCGTTTTTTACGCCATTTTCTGCTGGGAACATGATTGTAAGCTTTGTCGGGAGGCCGGTGAATGGTAGGAACGAGAGGTCCTTGGAATGGCGCAGAGGTGGAGAAAAACATTTTCTCGTTCGCACGTTTCTTTTTATTTTTGCTGTTTGTCAGCGGATTTGTAGCTTTCGTCATTTTCGACGTATACCAATACATTTCTTTCGATGTCCTCAAAGCCAATCGTTTACAGTTGCAACTCTGGGTTTCTAACCATGCCGCTATCGCTGCCGCGGCCTTTGTGGTAACGTATGCGTTAGCAGTGGCATTTTCCTTGCCTGGTGCGGTTCTTATAACCCTCACTGGCGGGTTTTTGTTTGGTCCTTATTTTGGAACCGTTTACGCCGTGATTGGAGCAACCATCGGCGCAATTTGTATTTTCCTGGCAGCTAAATACATTTTTGGTGATCTTTTAGAGGCAAAAGCTGGCCCCCGTGTAAAATGTATGGAAGCTGGGTTCCGCCAAAACGAGCTGAGCTACCTTCTCATTCTTCGGCTAGTGCCTTTATTTCCCTTCTGGTTGGTTAACCTGGTCGCGGCATTTCTGCGCGTTAGCCTGCGGAACTACGCAATTGGTACGGTTCTTGGCATTATCCCTAGTACCTTTGTGTACACATTGGCTGGCGACAGAGCTGGTGCTTTATTAAACGCAGAAGAGAACCTAGGTCTTGAGATTATATTTGAACCGCGTTTCCTCACCCTCATTTTTGGTTTGATAGTTCTTGCGTGCATCCCAATCGTCTACAAGAGCATAAAGGGGCGGAAAGATGCTCCGAATACTTAACCGGCCTGAGGTTTTATAATAGGTTTCATCATATGCCGAACCAAATCTTCGTTGATATCTGCGTCGTAGGCGGTGGCTCAGGCGGTCTCTATGTCGCCGCCGGCGCATCCCAGATGGGCGCCGATGTAGCCTTGATAGAGAGCGACAAGATGGGTGGGGATTGTCTCAACCACGGCTGTGTACCTTCCAAGGCGTTAATTGCTGCCGCTCACACTGCGCATACCATCAAATCTGCAAGGCGTTTCGGTATCGAAGCCGCTGAGCTTAACATAAATTTTAAAGCAGTACACGATCACATCCACGGGGTGATCGGCAAAATCGCGCCGCAAGACTCTGTTGAACGATTTGAAGGTCTTGGGGTGAAGATAATTAAGGCGCGCGGTAGATTTGTTGGCCCAACTGAAGTTCAGGCTGGTGAGACCACTGTGAGGGCGAAACGTATCGTCATTGCTACAGGGTCGCGCGCTAGTATACCGCTTATCCCGGGTCTGGATTCAGTTCCGTTTCTTACTAATGAGACGATTTTCAGCTACACTAAATCGCCTTCAAAGCTATTGATAATTGGCGGCGGAACCATTGGAAGTGAATTAGCTCAAGCATATTGTCGACTCGGTTGTCATGTGACGATATTGGACATCGCGAAGATACTTAACAACGACGACCCAGAACTAACCGAAGTAGTGCGAACTCGTATGCTAAAAGAGGGCGTTGTATTCCGTGAAGAAATAGAGATCATGAGCGTTCAAAAGGCTGGTTTAGGGGTGGCAATAGACATAAAGGACAATGGGAAAATAGAGCGTATAAACGGTTCTGACCTACTTGTTGCTGCGGGCCGCGTGCCTAATCTGGACGGTTTGGAGCTGGAAAAAGCGGGAATCGAATATGACCGTCATGGTATTAAAACAGATAAGCGTTTGCGGACGTCTAATAGCAAAGTTTTCGCAATTGGCGATGTCGTCGGCGGCTTTCATCTAACACACGTTGCTGCCTATCATGCTGGGGTCGTGCTTCGTAATGCGCTGTTCCGTTTACCCACCAAGGTCAATTATTCAGCGTTGCCTCGGGTAACCTACACAGATCCTGAAATCGCGCACGTCGGAATGACGGAGGCACAGGCACGGGAGAAATTCGGTGATATTAGAGTGCTTCGTCATCCCTTTGCTGAGAATGACAGAGCGCAGGCTCAATCCGATATAGATGGTCTTGCAAAAATCATTACCAATTCAAAGGGTAATGTTGTTGGTGCATCTATTGTTGGTCCGCAAGCGGGTGAGCTTATTCAAAGTTGGATCTTGCTAATAAAGAAAAAAATGAAGATTGGCACAGTCGCCGGACTTATTATCCCTTATCCGACCCTGGGCGAGGTCAATAAGCGCGCGGCGGGAAGCTTCTACACTTCAAAGCTTTTCAGCGAGAAGACAAAACAATTCGTCCGGTTACTTCTCAAATTAGGTTGAGGTCTCGGCGCTATGCAAAATTGTTCCTATGCACTCGTGAAGATCAACGCTACTGTTGCGCTGGTTGGGTTCTATCAAAGTACCTATTGCGATAGGATTTTTGCTCGTTTTGGCGTCCTAAGCTCTGAATTTGATTGATTGCGCTATCAGGCAGGTCGTTGCTCCCTGGGAGCTGACTAGTTATTTATTATTTAGTATTACGTATAAACGGCGAGGCTTAACATGACTAATTTCTCAAACTGGATTTTAGGCTTTTGCGCTGCGATTATGGGTGTGGCCGGGCTATTTGTTGCTTCCCATGCCGGCGACGGGGTCGGGTACTGGGGCGGATTGGCTATTTTTTTATTCGCTGTCCTTTTTGTGTTTTTCCTTATCCGGACCACCCTCGACCATGAAGAGGAGGGCCACTAACTTTTGGTCTTATCTTCCCGCCCAACCAGCGTTGCTAGCAAAAACGCTCCTCCGCCGCCTCCCGCCGATAGTAAGATCATCACATAAAATGCTCCACCCCCATAGGTATCGTAAAGCCAGCCCGTAATCAGCATCATTAGTCCCATAACGAGACCAATTGCAAACCCTGAATAGAGACTCTGCGCAGATGCGGACATATGTTCTGGTACCGTCCGTAAAATAAAATGTATCGCCGCAAGATGTGCGGCACCAAATGTTAAGCCGTGCAGCCATTGGGTCGCGAACAGCACTGTTATATCTGTTGAGCTGCCGAGTATCGTCCAGCGCAGTAGGCCCGCTATCGCTGCAATCCACATTAATTTGATTGGCGTTAGACGCGCTAAAACCGACGCGGAAAATGCGAAGAGGATTATTTCCGCAACTACACCCTCCGCCCACAAAACGCCAATCAGGGCGTCTGATATTCCCGCTGAGCGCCAGTGAATTGTGCCAAAAACATACAGTACTGCGTGGCTTGATTGTAAAAGGCTGACTGACAAAATAAAAATTAAAAACTGCCTTTGTCTCATCAGCGTGAATGCTGGGAAACGTGCGTCAGAAGCTTTTTGGGGGTCACGCGCTGATCGCTCTGGGAGACTGCAGCTGGCGATGAAGGCGGCAATCATAGCGGCCACAATCATCCAAAGGATTACCGCATCGCCGCCTCTCTCAACAACCCAGCCTCCAACATATGCGGCAAGGATGAACGTTATTGATCCCCAAAGCCGCACACGGCCATAATTAAACCCGTGTTCCACCGACGCTCGCGAGGCGAGATTTTCGCCTAACGGGATCAATGCCATGAACATAGCGCTTGCTAGGATATTTATAAAAAAAAGAGTCCAGAATTCTTCTGCGAGGCCAAATAGCGCGTAGGTGAATACCCCCCCAGCGGCCGAGATCATGATAATTTTTTTGTGCGCGCCAGACTTATCTGCAAAGTGTGCAATGAAAGGATTAGCAAAAGCTCGGATCCAGACCCCAACCGACAGGATTAGGGCGATCTCCGCTGCGCTAAGGCCCCGAAATTCAAGCCAAGCAGGCCAAAATGGCAGATGGATGCCAACGGCCAAAAAAATCGCGGCATAATATATAGAAAAACGAGTTGCCATACTGCTCCTCGATGTAGCAGCTGTACCTTTGACATGACACCCATCTTTTTCAAAAGAAAGCGCGATTTGGTTCTTGTGTGTTTTTGGATCTAAATCGGAATATGTAAACAGTTTTGTAATGGCTACGATTCGTTACACTGAAACACTTAAAAAGCACTTGGGACCACCATCATCAGTGAACAGAAACCTATCGACCGCTGCAGTTCGATCTCGATTAATCTGGATTGTGTTTGTCGTCCATGATAACGGAAAGAAACAAGAAATTTAATTTGGGGAATAAACATGCCAACCAAGGCAATCAAGGTCGATAGTGCTGCCGAGGCCTATCTAACGGTCCTTAAAGACCGCGAAGTTGATTACTTATTTGGTAATGCCGGGACAGATTTCCCGTCAATCATAGAAGGCCTATCAAAATCGCTTGCGGGAGGTGGAAGCGCGCCAACACCAATCACTGTTCCACATGAAAATTTAGGTGTTGCGATGGCGCACGGTTATTATGTGTCAACCGGGCGGCTCGCCAGTGTAATGGTGCATGTGAACGTCGGCACCGCTAATGCAATCTGTGGTATTATGAATGCGTCCCGCGAAAACGTTCCAATATTGATGACATCGGGCCGTACCCCGTTGACTGAAGAAGGCTACGACGGTTCACGTTCCCTCTATATCCACTGGGGTCAAGAGATGTTTGATCAGGCGGGTTTAATGCGTGAAATGGTTAAATGGGATTATGAGCTCCGAAATGTAAAACAGATCGAAACCGTTGTGGACCGTGCAGTAAGTGTCGCTATGTCGGAGCCCCGGGGCCCGGTTTATCTGTCGCTACCGCGAGAGGTGCTTGCCGAGAAGCCAGGCGATTTTAGCTTTCAGTCGCCATCCCGTCGCGTTGCAGCGCATGGTTCGGCGCCCGATCCAGCTGCACTCGACGAGGCCGCGCAAATTCTTACTTCAGCCAAAAACCCTCTTATAATTACCGCTAGCGTTGGGCAGAACCAGGCAGCTGTACCAGCGTTAGAGTCTCTGGCAGAGCGCTATGCGCTGCCCGTTATTACCTATCGACCAAGATATGTGAACATATCTTCTGATCATCCAATGCATATGGGGTATGAACCAGGCGCCTACTTACCGACAGTGGATGCTGTGCTAGTTGTTGATTGCGATGTGCCTTGGATCCCCTCTCTGCACAAACTGAATCCCGATGCCAGCGTAATCCACATAGGTGCCGACCCGCATTTTGAAAACTACCCCATCCGTGGCTTTCCATGTGATCTCGCAATCCGAGCCAGCGCAGTTACAGCTCTGCCGCAACTCGAGAAAGCCATGAGCGCACACGAAAAATCTACAAACGCCAAGATTGATGCTCGGCGAGAGAAAATCGGTGAGGTTAAGAGTGAGCAGGCCGCTGCCAACAAGGCGCGAATTGAAAAGATTGTTTCTGGCACAGCCGCGATGGACAATGCTTGGGTAGCTCACTGCATTGAGCAGCTCAAGGAAGACGATGACATTCTCGTCTCGGAATCCCAGCTGGCGCTTGCTAATTTGTCGCTGCGCAATCCCGGCACATATTTCGGAACAAGCCCGGCGGGCGGACTTGGATGGGGACTGGGTGCTGGCTTGGGCGTAAAGCTGGGAGACCGGGCCAAACGCGTCTGGAACGTTGTCGGCGACGGTTCTTATATGTTCGGCAATCCAACCCCGGCGCATTTCGTGTCCAGTGCCTACGACCTACCGGTCCTAACCGTTATCTTGAATAACAAGATGTGGGGATCGGTGCGGAAGGCAACGCTCGGTCTATATCCGGAAGGGTCGGCTTCCGGCGCCAACCAGGCACCCTTGACCTATCTTGAACCGGCACCTGAATATCATAAAATTGTAGAGGCGTCAGACGGCTATGGCGAAGAAGTGAGAGATCCCCGCGATCTCCCCG
>PBOR01000009.1 GCA_002724395.1 Rhodospirillaceae bacterium
CAGGATTTGGTTGCATACCTGCCAGTCCGGAAACCCTTTCAGATTATCAAATAGCGATGCTTTGCCCAGCTGGTCGTACGCTTTCCAACCAATAGCGGTAAGGTTATCGAGAGGATCGACCTCTTTTTGGAATCGCACTAATTCTCCTTGCTGTTCCAAATTAGCCAAATATCCTCGGATCGACTGATCCATGTTACGTACACTCCCTGATTTTTCTGTTCCAAATATGGCATACTTGTTTAAACCGCACCATGGAGGGCAGGATATATGCCGGCTACTGAGATCCGAAAAATAGTCACCTTCGTCGAGGAAACGCGTACAGAGATGGGTATCGAGATCGACCCACCAGCAAGGCAGTGCGCGGCAGTGGCAGTTATAAAAAACCCCTATGCCGGTCGTTATTCTGAGACACTACCCGAACTAGAGGCGGCGGGCGCTGAATTGGGAAATATGCTAGGCCGCCGCGCGATAGACGCGCTACAAATCTCTGCGAATCAAGTTCAGAGCTTTGGCAAGGCTGCAATCATTGGCGAAGCTGGCGAAAAAGAGCACGGCGCAGCATGTATGCATCCAACGATGGGAAAACCGCTTCGCGCTATCGTTGGTCCGGCGCCTTCAATTATCCCCTCCGCAAAGAAAGTTGGTGGCCCCGGCACTACGATTGATTGTCCGCTGCACCATAAGGAGGATGTTTGGACGTTCTCTCACTTTGACGCGATGGAGGTGTCGCTTGCGGACGCGCCACGCGCCGACGAAATAATGATCATAATTGCTTTGACTGACTCAGGCCGTCCCCTCCATCGTGTCGGCGAGGGTAGCGGCGCGACGGACGTAGGGGCTGACTAGTCGCGCAGAAGATGTGCTCCGTATTAGCCGAATAAAAATTCGTTGGGTATAGCTATGAACCAAACAGTGCAAACTATTAGATAATGGGATCCGGGGGAACGCCAATAGTGTCTAGCAAAGCTGAAGTAATGGCAATTAATCTGTACACGGATAACCGATAAAGGTAGCGTGTTACGATTTGTAGCTATTAACTTACGAATGGAAAAATAACAGGGAGATTGTCGTGGAATTCGGAATGCAGTTTTTTCCCGCCGTAGGTCCAGACACGAAATCGGGGCAACAATATTTTGATGAGAGTCTGCGACTGACCGAGTTTGCAGATATTTATGGTTACAGTCATATCCGGATAGTTGAACACTACTTTCACCCCTATGGTGGTTATACTCCTAACCCAATCGTTTTTCTTGCTGCTGCGTCGCAAAGAGCAAAAAAAGCGCGCATCGTGACCGGCGCGGTTCTCCCCGTTTTCAACAATCCGCTAAAGCTAGCTGGCGAAATTGGGATGCTGGACGCTATTTCGGGTGGACGCGCTGAGATTGGTTTCGCACGAGCATTTTTGCCGCATGAATACGAACGGTTTGGAATTTCTTTAGACGAGAGTGTCGCCCGGTTTGATGAAGGAGTTAAACAAATCGAATTGCTTCTGACTGGCGAGAATGTGTCGCATGATGGATCTTTCCATAAATTCACTAACGTAACGTCGTTACCGCGGCCAACGCAGAAGCCGCGGCCTAATTTTTGGACGGCTGCCTTCGCAACGCCAGAGTCCTTCGAGAAGGCCGGTCGGGTTGGGAATTACGTCATGGCTATTCCGATTGGTGGCTCAGCGATGGCCGAGCTAATCGGTGTTTACCGTGATGCTTGGAAGTCCGCCGGTCATGAAGGCAACGGCCGAATAATGCTTGCTTTTCATATGCATTGCCATGAAGACCCGGAGGAAGCAGCTCGGATAGCTCGCGATCCGCTAAATCGTTACCTTAAATTACTCGTTGATGCAGCGAGGGGATGGGTCGATGGAACGGCCTCCGATAATTATAAGGGATACGGTAAGATGATTTCAGCGTTGGACGCCGAAACCTTTGAAAGCCAGGTTGAAAAAGGCTCTGCATGGGTCGGTACCCCCGAAATGTTGACCGAGCAAATTCGTGCATATGACGCAGATATAGGCGGCTTTGACGATGCGTCTCTGCAGGTAAATTTTAATGACATGAGTTTCGAAGATGCGCAGAAGTCAGTAAAGTTATTTGGTGAAAAAGTGATGCCAGCTTTTAGCTAAAACAGTTTGACAATTAACTATCGGACATTGATTAAGCAGTCCGATAGGTTATTTTCTGGAATTTGGTGATTTTTGCTCCAGGGCGTCAAGGGCCGCCGGTGTTCCAAGTACCGGTTGGAGCGCGAAATTCGGTGCAGTGGTCATGCTACTTTAGCGCCGCTTAGTCGTTGCGTGCAATATTGCGCTGAATAAGATCGGGGCTATCAACTGTATTATCCTAGGTTAAATATGTTAAATAGCAGACGTTTACACGGCTGGTTTTATAGTTTTTTTCGAGTGCCGTCCAAATGAAGACGCTGGTTACCGGTGTTGCTGGTTTTATAGGTTTTCACACCGCAATTAGGCTTCTTGACCGTGGCGGCGAAGTGGTCGGGATCGACTCTGTCAATGATTACTATAGCGTTTCACTAAAGCGTGCGCGGTTGGAAAAATTGCTAGCGCGAGATGGCTTTAGTTTCCATAAGCTCGATCTATCAGATCGCAATACTTATGCTAAAACCGAGACAGCAATCAAAGGTGTGACGCGAACGGTTCATTTGGCTGCGCAAGCCGGGGTGAGACACTCGATTGATCATCCGTTCGATTATGTAGACTCAAATCTCGTTGCTCATCTGACTATCCTCGAATTGTGCAGACATCAGCCAAATTTTGAACACCTTGTCTTCGCCAGCTCTAGCTCAGTCTACGGCGGCAACAGGAAACTACCCTTTTCGATCGAGGATCGGACTGATTCCCACATTTCGCTCTACGCTGCCACCAAGCGTGCCAATGAGCATATGAGTTATTCGTACGCGCATCTGTACGGACTGCCTCAAACTGGCCTTCGTTTCTTTACTGTATATGGACCCTGGGGGCGTCCGGACATGGCGCTCTACATATTTGCTGATTCTATTATCAATAGCCGTCCAATCGAGGTGTTCAATCACGGTGAGATGAAGCGCGATTTTACATTCATAGACGATATTGTAACTGGCGTCGTGGCTGCGCATGATAACCCTCCCGCACGCGCGGATGGGCCGCCTTATAAAATCTACAACATCGGTAATAATCGCTCCGAGCCGTTGATGCGCTTGATCGGGGTATTGGAAGGAGCGCTCGGCCGCAAGGCGGAAATAGTTCAGAGACCCATGCAAATGGGTGATGTTAAGGAGAGTTTCGCTGATATCGATGCCATCCAAACAGACCTTGGTTTCGAACCTACGACCTCTATTGACGTCGGAGTTCCCAAGTTTGTCGAGTGGTTTAAAAGCTATAATGGATATGATTAATTACAATACGTTTTAGCCGGATCTCTGATAGAAATGAAAGTGAAAGCCCAGTCTGTGCGCATCATCTAACCGTGTCTTTTGTATAATCGCGCGCATGGTCAAAGAAACTTTTTATGTGCAGCTATTCAAAATTACGCTTTAGCCTAGCCTACTTTTCAAATCTTCGATAACCCGCCCTGCGGTACGGCCATCCCACAGATTAGGAAGGGATCCTTTGCGCCAATTTCCCATTAATACATCGTCTACGTACCCCGGTAGTTCCGAAATTTTCGCTAATTGGTTTGTGCCCTCCGTCAAGGTAATCGGCCGCTCGGTATTTGGGCGTAACGTGATGCATGGGATATCCAAATAAGTGGTCTCCTCTTGGATGCCTCCGGAATCTGTTATTACGAGGGCTGCCTCACGAACTAACCCCATAAAACGGATATAATTGATAGGCTCCGTTATTTGGATCCCTGGTGCGGCACGTAAATCGTCCATGAGATGGTAATTAATGAGGTTTTTCCGGGTGCGGGGATGCAATGGCAAAACCAGCGGGATCTTCGTTGCTGAGCTTTTAAGGGCGTCGACCAAAGACACTAATATTTCTTTGGTGTCGACGTTACTCGGCCGGTGAAGGGTTACAACGCCGTACATATTCTTTTCTAGGTTGAGCTCCGTGCGCGTCGTCGTTGCCTCGATTTGCGTGCGCATTAGCTCATAGGAGTCCATCATAATATTGCCGACGAAGGTAATACGGTCGAGATCGACACCCTCTTTGAGCAGGTTTTCGTTCCCATCCAATGACGGTGTCCAAAGAATATCTGAGATTGCATCTGTAACTATGCGGTTTATTTCCTCGGGCATTTGCGGGTCTCGGCTTCGCAGTCCGGCTTCAAGGTGACAGACGGGTATACAGAGTTTCTTGGCCGCTAAAGTACAGGCGACAGTGGAATTGACGTCACCTACGACGATAGTCGCACAAGGCGGCGCCTCCATTAAAATCTTTTCATAAGCGATCATCACAGCGCCGGTCTGCTCGGCATGGGTGCCGCTGCCTACTTCGAGGTTAAAATTTGGAGCAGGTAGACCGAGATCATCGAAAAAACTGTCTGACATGTTTGCATCATAATGCTGGCCGGTATGGACAATTATGGGTGTGCACCAATCGGCGGCCGACATAGCGTGATACAGGGGCGCGATCTTCATAAAGTTTGGCCGCGCAGCAGCAATGAGATGAAATACTAGTGACATAGTGTATTTTATTCCTTCAAACTCTGATCAAGAGGTTCCCATCCTGATCGGGTACCCGCTTCGCTCCGAAGAAACAAGATACTGACGGGTGTCTTTTTTGGAAGAACCGTCTGCGACGAGTATATCTTCTCACAAAATGCCTCGCTCATCGTGTTTGATTTGGCGGGACGTATGGGCTGTTTGCTGAAGTATGATGCGAAACACAGAGCTAGACATCGGTTTTCTTGCCTGAGCGGCAAATTGCGGTGGGTGGCGTGTCTTGTTTTGGGACGAAACAATCGAGACGTGGAAACACTGAAACTGGCATTTTGAATAAATTTAATCCACATAATCGGGTGCGCTGTTTTCAAGTTTCTTTTTTTAATTCCTACACACCATCAAATTTTGTCACGAGACGTCGCCGATGAACATGCTAGTATTAAATAAGAGCGATTCGAGGAGGAAGGACAATGAGTAGGGCGCTACACGAAAAACCAGAACTTACTAATGCCCGCGCTGATTTCTATGGCCGCATGGCCGAACACAATATGACGCCGCTTTGGGAGGTTCTGCACAAACTTCTCTCTGAGGCGCCGGTAACAGATGCTGTTCCACACAAATGGGACTACGATTTGTGCCGACCTTATATAATGGAATCGGCGGAAATAATCTCCGCTGAGGAGGCAGAGCGTCGAGTTTTGGTGCTAGAAAATCCCGGGCTTGTCGATAAATCCTGCATTACCGAGGCACTTTACGCTGGGTTGCAGTTAATCATGCCGGGCGAGGTGGCACCAGCGCACAGGCATTCGCCCTGCGCGTTGCGTTTTATTGTCGAGGGATCCGGGGCTTATACCGCGATTAATGGAGAAAAAGCTTACATGGAAGTTGGCGACTTAATTTTGACGCCTTCTTGGGTGTGGCACGATCATGGACATGACGGCGATGTGCCAGTGGTTTGGCTTGATGGGCTCGATATCCCTCTTGTTCGGCATCTTGGTCCAGTATTTGCGGAACCTTACCCGGACCTGGAGTTTCCGCAAGGACGCCCCACCGGAGACAATATGGCGCGCTACGGCGGTAATATGCTTCCATTTGGTGAAACCTTTCGTCCCGCAAACTCGCCAGTTTTTCACTATCCGTTCGTGAAGACTCGTGAAACGTTGAAAACGCTGGAAAAGTCGGGAGACATTAACCCCCGCCACGGCATTAAACTTGAATATATAAATCCCACAACTGGTGGGCCGGTGATGCCGACTGTTTCAACCTACATGCAGCTGCTGCCCTCTGGGTTTTCGGGCGATGCTTATCAGACTACAGCCGCTTGGGTCTACCACTGCGTCGAAGGTGCAGGTAGGACGAAGATTAACGGGCAGGTGATCGAATGGAAGGCAAAAGATACTTTCGTTGTTCCTGCATGGTATAAGCATGAACATCAGGCAGATGATGAGGCGTTTCTTTTCAGCTTCACCGACCAGCCAGTGCAACAAAAGTTGGGTCTTTTCCGAGAAGGTGAGTTGGTTTAGGCAAACGTCTTTTTTCGAGATATTGTCTCAGCCATCGCATTAGAGGATTTAACTTGCCGATAGGCGTATAGTTGTCGGTTTCGTGTGCCGATGGGATTTCCGCTTGGGTTACCGAGCTCAACCTACAGATTAAAAGTGTCTAAATTAATAAACTGCAATGCCATCGTAGCCCATTTTGCATGCGTTAAATCTGACGGGTTCACGCAAACATTTGTTTAAAATCTATCGGGATTAC
>PBOR01000057.1 GCA_002724395.1 Rhodospirillaceae bacterium
CGTCAACATCTTCTCGTGTCGCTAAAAAGTCGAACGCGTTAGATGCGGCGACCGAGTGGTCGCCGGGGTGGACATAGATTCCGCGCATCAAAGCTTCACCCTGACCCGGCCCGTCGATGCACAATAGGTTCATACCGCGCTGGATAAACGGGTTATTGTCTATCTTAGGATAATTTTCTTTGGTGTTGTCCATACCTGGAATAAACAGCACGGTCGGCTTTGGACCATCGCCTGGTGCCAAATGAAGCACGCCTGGTATGGTTGTGTCGCGATAGGGGATCTCCACCTGCTCTATTTTGTAATCGGCAAGTGCATATGCGTGTCGGGCACATTTATGGGCGCGCTTAAGAATTTCCCATCGTTTATGGCTGGTGGGCGGAATAAAAAAATGTTGCGCCTCCTTATAATATTCTGCTGCGTGTTGGTAGAGCTTGCGAGAGTTCAGGAAATCACCGCCGGCATCTGCGCCGCGGGCCATTTTCTCCGCGTGTTCCGCCTCCTTGACAAAATATTTTGAGACCATACGGACTGATTTTGCCTGTTTTGGCATATCGCGCACATCATATTCGTAATGAACCGCCCGCCCTGAGGCTTTCAGCACATAGTCATAAATCCATTGCTGGCCGTCACGGGATCGGATGGGTTTTTGCATGGTGGTGCCTCTCGTTACTTATGCTTTTATAGTTTAAGCAGTCTTTTAACCGTACCGCTTAAAATGGCTTCGATATCATCTTCGCTCAACCCTTCAACGCTGAGAAGATGAGCAATGGGGTTCAGGTTGTTCATGCCTGCCGGATAGTCTGTACCAAGCACTAGCCTGTCTGCGCCACATTCACGGATCAAGTGATGCAAATTCTCCGTACCATAAACCAGGGTGTCGAAATAAAGCTGCTTAAGATATTCGCTAGGCGCTTTTTTCTCGGCCCCGCGCCCTCCTCGGTCGCCGCTAGTATGACCATGATCAAAACGGCCTATATAAGATGCTAAATAGCCGCCCCCATGGGCGCCAACGATTTTGAGCCCGGGAAACTTGTCGAGCGTGCCTTCGTAAATGAGATGCGCAATTGCGACTGTCGTATCCAATGGGTTGCCAACAATATTTGAGAGAAACCCTTGACCTTTAAAACGTGGTGCGCCTTCACGAAAGTGCCTAGGGTGGATAAAAATTACTACGTCCAACTCCTCTGCTTTCGCCCAGAACGGGTGGAACCTTTTGGCTGCTAATTCCTCACCATCGAGGGCGGCGGTAATCATTGCCCCTCGGTGTCCCATTTCCTTGACGTTATATTCGAGTTGTTGTGCCGCAAGGTCCGGATGCTGAAGGGCGACAATGGAGAGTGGAACAAAACGGTCCGGATGCAATGCGCACAATTCTGTCATTTTTTCATTTTGGATACGGCAAAGTTCCTCCGCCAATCCCCGTTCGGCCCAATGATGATGATGGAAGACGCTGACCGAAAGCACTTGCATATCGACGCCCATATCATCCATCGCCTTTAAGCGTCTTTCCAACTCTTGGCCTTTGCCCCACCCGCCTTGGCCAAACGGGTCTTTCCCGCCAAGCTCGGGACGCCCCTTAACCAGCGGGCCGATTTCGGGGAACTGGCAATGTGCATGCATGTCAATAACCAACTGTTTTTTGCCGTTGATGGTCACTGGGCGAGGCGTGTGGGATTCGAGCGTATGTGGGTTGCGTTTGAAGCAGGGTTCGTGTGCGTGATAGGTAAGATCGCAGCCGACGAACTGCACGTGAGAATTATCGCTCAAAGTCTTTACCCCTTTATTAGCATTGTTGAATAGCAAGCTACCCGAGCTTTTACCGCTACGGCAAGATTAGCGCCTTGGGAAGGGGGTATTATTGCTTACTGAGGGAATTGATTTCGTTTTGTATTTTTTTGCGTTCTGCAGTGCCCGGCGGTAGCTGGTCCAAGGCCTTTTTCATCAATGTCTTCCCCGCATTGATTTGCCCTTGGTTGACTTCCGCACGCCCAACCAGGACCAAGGCTTCTAAGTTAGTAGGATCCAAATCCAATACACGGCGCATGGCGGCAATAGATTTAGACGTTTGACGGTTTCCCGCTGCGGCTCTGAGTGTTCGTCCGTACAAAAGCAGAATTTCGATATTCTTAGGTGCGAGCTCTTTTGCTTTTTCTAAGGCCTTCATTTGTTTGGCGGGTTTCCCTAGCACGCGATAGGCATTTGCGAGCCTCATCCACCCCTTGAGGTCATTCGGCTGATCTATTAATCGGTCGGCTAGGCGCTTCACCATACCTTCGATCATTTGATTGCGATCAGAGGATGACATTTTGGCTGCCGCGCGCATATCTTCGGCGGTTGGCCCGCGGCTGGGGGCGGGCCGTGTGTTGGCCGACTGCTGGTTTTGCGCGGTTTCAGGTGTAAGTGCCGGTGTCGTTTTAGTAAAGCTTGGGGGTAGCACCGGCGCGCCTATTTTTTCAGCCATGCGATTGGTTTGGGCGATGATCGTTGGCAAGTAGGGTGCGCCTGCCGGTGCGTCTGCGACGATACTTTTAAAAGCCGCGTGGGCTTCCTTGAATTTACCAGCCTGGGAATCTGCTAGTGCTAGGTAATAGCGGGCGCGAGGTTCTTTTGGAGTCTTTTCTAGAACTGCCTGAAAGGCCGCCCGCGCCGCAGGGGTAACTACCTGACCTGCAGCTAGAAACAGGGCTTCACCATAAGAGGAGCGCAATTGAATGTTGCCGGCATCTAGTCCTAAGGCTTTTTCAAAAGCTGGCAAAGCCTTTTGATGCTGACCAAGGGCGAGCAAGGAGCGGGCAAGAAGTATCCAGCCCTCTAAGTTTTCCGGATTGGCTTCTAATTGTCGCGATAAACGCTGTACCATTGTTCCAATATTACCTGGCTGCGCAGTTTGCTGGGGCGCCAGTTCGCGCGAGGCAAACGGTTGGCCGGGTAATTCCGGCCGGCCATGGAGGCCATAAAAACCGAGTGCGACGGCTGGAATTAAGATGGCCGTTGCGATGATAATAGCCCGGCCCGATTGGGTGGGGCGTTTTTGCATTTCAATCTCGTTCGAACTGCGGTCTGCAATTAGCAGACGTCGGGCAATTTCGGTGCGGCTTGCTTGGGCTTCGCTTTCGCTGAGCGCACCGCTGAGCACATCGCGATCAAGTTCCGCAAGTTGGGCTTTGTAAACTTCGCGGTCATAATCAGCGCTGTTTCCGGATACTTCGTTAAGTTTAGTTAACGGAATAAGAACGGCACAGAGCCCGAGCCCTAGAAGGGCTATCACGATTATCCAAAATATCATGGCTTGGGATCGCCCTTTAATAAAGCCGTAATGCGTTTCTCCTCATCTGCTGTCAGGCCTGCCCCACCTGGCGGCGCAGGCTTAGCGCGTTGGCGGCGGACGAATATGAAGATACCGATACCGCCCAACAGCAAAATCAAAAGAGGTCCGAACCACAACAAATACGTTTCGCCCTGAACGGGCGGTCGTAGCAATATAAATTTGCCATAACGGGCTACTAAAAACTTTTTGATATCCGCGTCCGAATCGCCAGCGGTCAGACGCTCGCGCACAAGCGTCCGTAAATCCTTGGCGAGGTCGGCATCAGAATCATCAATAGATTGGTTTTGACAAACTAGGCATCGAATGTCTACGGAAAGAGCGCGTGCACGCGTCTCTAACGCCGGGTCTTTTAGCACTTCGTCTGGATTGATGGCTATTGCCACATTCGCAAATAGTAGTGCAATGCACAGCATCAATAAAAATCTCATGATACCTTCTTTTCCTTTTTGAGCCGCTGCACGACGGGCAAAAGGTCTTTTTCCCATATTTCCGGGTGGAGTGGCCCCACATGCTTATACCTAATGCGGCCCGCCCAATCGATGATATATGTTTCTGGCACGCCGTACACGCCCCACTCTATGCCCGCTTGGTTTTGCGGATCATGGCCAATTAGGTCATAGGGGTCGCCAAGCTGTTTTAGCCAATCTATTGCATTACTTTTCTTGTCCTTCCAAGCAATTCCGTGGATAGGCAGAACCTGTTCTTTTTTAATCTGCATCCATAGAGGGTGCTCGACACGGCAGGGCACGCACCAAGACGCAAATATATTGAGAATTACGACGCGACCTTTAAAGTCTTTCTCGGAAAGACCCGGCGCGTCATCGTATAGCGCTGGCAGGGAAAAGGCCGGTACAGGCTTATCAACCAAGGCCGAAGGAATAAGACGAGGGTCTTTCTGCAACCCAAGCGCAAAATAGACTGCTAGCCAGAGAAACAAGCCCAACGGCAGCAGATACAATGCCCGACGCATTCTTATTCCACCGGTGCGGTCTTAGCGCCGCGCTGGCCAGATATCGATTTACGTGCGGGTGCTCCAATCCGGAGCCTACGATCCGATAGTGATATAAAGCCGCCTAGAACCATCACTAAGGTGCCCAGCCATATCCAATTTACCAACGGCATAAAGTAAAGCCGAACTGTTTGGCCCGCATCTTCATCGGCGTTACCTATCACAATATATAGATCGCCACGCCAACTATTGTGAATGGCCGCTTCCGTCGTTTCCTGGCCGCCAACTACATACCGCCGTTTTTCAGCAATCAGTTTGAATGGCGTACTTTTGCCGCGCTTGGCTTCAAATAGACCCCGCATTGCGACGTAATTGGGTCCCCTTTTGTCCTGAATACCATTAAATGTAACTTCATACCCGCCGACCTTCGCCGTTTGGCCGGATTGCATGACCAGGATTTCCTCTTCCTGCCAAAGTGACATTGCCGTGGCTCCTACAATGAAAATGGCGAGGCCGAAATGCGCGAAAGTCATGCCCCAAGCACTGCGCGGCAAGCCGATGAGCCGTTGGCCAACTTCGCTGAGGGGGCGTTTGCCAAGTCCTACGCGATCAGCGAGTTGGGTTAGGACGCCACCGGTTAGCCAGACGGCGATGCCGATACCAAACGCGCCCCAAACTGCTTTTTCACCTGCAGTCCAAATGACAATGATAAAAGTAACAATGGTCGCACCCGCGGTTGCTTTTAAGCGGCCTAAAACACCGTCTAAATCAGCTCGTTTCCAACTTAGCAGCGGCCCAACTGCCAATGCCGCTATAAGCGGGACCATCAAGGGCACGAAGGTAGCATTAAAATAAGGCGGTCCAACCGAAATTTTCGAGCCGTTTATACCTTCCAATACCAGCGGATATAGGGTTCCGAGTAACACGGTGGCTGCTGCTGTAGTGAGGAGCAGATTGTTCAACAATAAAGATCCTTCACGGCTGATTGGCTGAAACATGCCGCCGCCCTGCATTTTGGGGGCACGCCATGCGTAAAGGCCTAGTCCGCCGCCAATAGCGATGCAGAGCAATCCCAAAATAAAGACGCCCCGGTCTGGGTCGGTGGCAAAGGCGTGCACAGAGGTTAATACGCCCGAACGAACTAAAAATGTACCAATTAGGCTAAGCGAAAATGTCAGAATGGCGAGCAATACGGTCCAGCTTTTAAGACTATCGCGCTTTTCGACTACAATGGATGAATGCAATAGTGCGGTCCCTACGAGCCATGGCATGAAGGACGCGTTCTCCACGGGATCCCAATACCACCAGCCGCCCCAGCCCAGTTCGTAATACGCCCACCAGCTACCCAGCGCTATACCTCCGGTGAGAAAAGACCAGGCGAGGAGTGTCCAAGGCCGAACCCAACGCGCCCATGCCGCATCTACCTTGCCTTCGATTAGCGCTGCAATAGCAAAAGAGAATGCTATGGAAAAACCAACATAACCCACGTAAAGCATCGGCGGATGAATTGCGAGGCCGGGGTCTTGGAGCAACGGGTTGAGGTCGCGTCCATCGGGGGGGGCTGGAAAAACACGCTCAAACGGATTTGAGGTGAGTAATATAAATAGTAAAAATCCGATCCCAATAAGTGCTTGGACAGCTATCACTCGAGATCTCAAACTCGGTGGCAAGTTACGGCCGAAAAGCGCGACGGCAGAGCCAAAAAGAGCTAGAACCAAGACCCAGAGCACCATGGAACCTTCATGATTTCCCCAAACACCGGAGATTTTGTAGATCATGGGCTTTAGAGAGTTGGAGTTCTCCACAACGTTTTTCACTGAAAAATCGCTGGTGACATAAGAGTATGTGAGGGCACCGAATGCAACGGCGATTAGAGCAAATTGCATGAAAGCCGCTACTCGAGAGGCACTCATCCAGTCCGCGAGCCCTCTAGAGGCGCCGGCGAATCCAAACGCTGCTTGAGCCAATGCAAAAGCTAGCGCTAATGCTAACGCGAAGTGTCCGAGTTCCGCTATCATTTTTTGCTCTTTCCTTGCTTTTCTTTCCAGTGGCCGGTTTTTTTCAGAGCATCGGCAACTTCCGGTGGCATATAATTTTCATCATGTTTTGCGAGAACCTCGGAGGCTAAGAAAGTGCCGTTCGACTGCAAAGTACCTTGGGCCACAACGCCCTGACCTTCGCGGAATAAATCGGGCAGAATACCTCTGTAGGTTACCGTAAGGGAGCCGCCGCCGTCAGAAACTATGAATGCGGTCACCACCCCGCCCTCTTGTTTTCTGATACTACCTTTTTCAACGAGGCCACCAATACGGATGCGTTGGCCTTCAGGGATCGATTTTTTCTTGATTTCAGAGGGGCTGTGGAAAAAGACAACGCTATCTTCTAAGGCATTTAAGACGAGTGTGGCAGCTGTGCCTAACAGAATGAGCCCGGCCAATACTGCATAGAGTCTCTGGCGTTTGCGCCGCCGGGTGCGGCTGACGCCCGTTATATCGTTAATGGGTTTACTCATCACTGGCCTTCTGGCGAATAGCTCGGATTTGTTGCAACATCGTTTGGGTTCGTTTGAGCCTTATTAAGGAATGAATGGCAAGCCCTATTAGGATAATCGCGGCTAGGCCATAGGCAGACCAAACAAACGCGCCGTAACCGCCCATATCCAAAAACGTGCTGAGCGATTCCATATCTTAAATATCTCGTAAACTCATCTGAACATTACGCAAACGAGTGGCGGCTAGTTCTGTTTTGACCCGAATGATAAGGGTCACGATAAGAAACATTTTAAAAGCAAAAACCATAATCAAAAGAGGCCACAGCATGTCTGGATGGATCGCCGGGCCGTCCAGGCGTACCACACTGGCGGGTTGGTGTAGGGTATTCCACCAATCAACGGAGTATTTGATAATCGGCACGTTTACCGCCCCTACTATGGCCAGTAAAGAGGCGGCCTTCTGCCCTCTTTCTGGATTATCGAATGCATCAACTAGGGCCATGTAGCCTAGATATAAAAACAGCAATACTAAAACTGAGGTAAGCCGCGCATCCCACACCCACCAAGTGCCCCACATAGGTTTCCCCCAGAGTGAGCCGGTAACCAAGCAAATAATGGTAAAGCCTGCGCCAATCGGCGCTGCGGCTTTCGCGCTTAAAACTGCAAGAGGGTGTTTCCAAATGAGCGTGGCGGCTGAGGCAACGGCCATTGTAGTATAGGTGAATATAGCCATCCAGGCTGCGGGCACGTGGATATACATTATTCGAACGGTTTCGCCTTGTTGATAGTCTGGTGGCGAATCGAAAAGCGCTAGGTAAAGCCCGCTTCCGAAAGCGAGCACCATAAGCCCAACAGCCCATGGCATCGCACGGTCAGCGATTTTCAAAAAACGGTTTGGGTTGGCAAATCTATGCATATGTCTCTCTTATGATTTAAACTTTATATAAGGGGCAATTAGATCACGCCCAGTAGTTTTTTCTGATAAATTATTTTGTTAGAGGTTTCACTCGGCCGATTGGCGCAATGCTGCTGTGACGGCAAGAGGGCACAAGGGTAGGGCTGTAGCCAGAATGGCGCCTAACAACAATAAATTTGATTTTGCAGATTGCGCTAATAAAACCGCATCGACAGCAGAAACAGCAAAAATCAATACAGGGATATAGAGGGGCAGAACAAGGAGCGAAATCAATACCCCGCCACGCCGAGCTCCTAGGGTTAGGCTGGCACCCACCGCCCCTAGTAGACTTAAACTCGGTGTTGCTAAAAACATAGCAAGTAGAAGAACAGACATGGCCTCGGACGGTAAATTCAGCAGTATTGCCAGGACGGGCGTTGTTGCGATCAAGGGCAAGCCAGTGGTCAACCAATGTGCTGCTATTTTGGCATAGACTTGCAATGTCAGCGGGTTTGAATTGATTAGAAGTAGTTCTAAAGAACCGTCCTCATAGTCTTGTTGGAATAATCGTTCCAGCGACAACATTGCGGAAAGTAATGCTGTGACGCCGATTAGGCCTGGCGCAATCTGCGCAAGTAAATTTGGTTCCGGGCCCAAGCCGAGTGGAAACAGGACGACTGCAATAATAAAGAAAGCAACGACCATGGCGGCATCAGCGCCTTGGCGAAGGGCGAGCCGCAGGTCACGCACTAGGATCGTTTTAAAACCTTTCATGAGCCTCTGCCCAAATCTAAGGTTTGACTATTTTCTAGCGGAAACAGGCCATGAATAGATATGATGACCATACCGCCATCACTACGGTGACGGTTTACCAAATCAGCTAGGCGGTTGATTGAGTGTTGATCGAGGCCGACGGTCGGCTCGTCCAACAACCAAAGGGATTTTTTGTTGGCAATTAATCGAGCGAGTGCCAAACGGCGTGTTTCCCCTGAAGACAATAGTCGCGCAGGAACATAAGCCAAACGTTTTAGGTCGAACTCGATCAGCGCTTTGTCAATGTCTGATTTGGTGCCTTGCAGGTCGGCCCAGAAAGTCAAGTTCTCGTTGGCGGTTAAAGTTGATTTGATAGCATTCTTATGCCCTAAATAATGTGCGCGCTCAGCGTGGGCTGGGTAATTGTCGGCGATGGGTGTGTCGTTCCAGGTGATAGCGCCTTCGGCGGGGACCCCGAGCCCAGCCATCAAGCGCAATAGGCTCGATTTGCCGGTGCCGTTGGCCCCCCGCAGAACTAAAGCCTCTCCTTTTTCGAGCGCAAACGTCAAGTTTTCAAAAATCAAACGTCCGCCTCGAACACAAGTCAGGTTTGAACCAGCAAAGCGGTCGGTCATCTAACGCCCCGAAATCGATCTGTTCGATGCCGAGGTATACCACAAACATCTAGCCGTTAAGGTTTTTAGAAAATAAAAAAAGAAAAAGACGGTTGCCGGTGGGTGGGCCGGCAACCGTCTAGTTTGGGAACGACTTGTGCCGTTCAAAGAGGCTCAATGAGTTTAGCCTCAGCTGAGAGGGGAGGTCTCAGAATAATTAATATCATTCTGGACTGTGGCGGGGGTTTGCCTGAAATAAGGCAATTTTGAGGCGCTGATAGATTTTTGGAGGTTATTATCTGAAGCTTTAGCGTTCCATGCGCCTTTCATAGGCCTCTGCGTAAATCCGAGAGCCCTTAAATGCCTGCGGTAATGGTCGACCATTGGGAATAGTGAGCCACAGACGCAACATATGACGGCGTTTGTCGGGTTCGTCCCAATCTTCAAACGCTGAGCGTCCGTGTAGCGTGACATAATTATTGGCAACAAGAATGTCGCCGGGGTTAAGCGTAAATTCCATTACCATGTCTGGTTCGTTGGCAATATCCTGCACCATTTCCAGCGCGTCTCGCTGGTTTTGAGTTAGCCGGGGTACATCAGCAAAACGCTGTGCCGTATGGATGTAACGGTACTTCATATTGGCGGTAAGAAGCCCGTGGTGATGGTGATAGACCGGCATGACCTCTACCCTTGCCCCATCTGTCCGCTGTCCGCGCGTATCAAACCAATAGTCCTGCAAAAGGGTTTCGGCGAGATCTGGTCGCCTTTTCAGTAATTCATCGAAGACGGCGACAGAGCTAACTAGTCGGCTCATGCCACCAGATTTTCCGTCTCTTAAACAAAAGAGTAAAAACACATCCGCACCGTCATTATGGAATGAGAGCTGATCGTTAGTTTGGTAAGAACGAATATTGTCTGAGCCGTCTACTTTTTGTCCAGTATCTCTAACCGAATGAAGAAGGTTGCCGTCACCGTCTTGCTTCGCGGGTTCGCCCATATGCAGGCCTACACCCCAGAGTGCGGTCTTGCCAGCATTCTCATCATAGTCAAGGGCTGGCAGTCCTTCAATTACCACAAAGCCGGGGCCACCCTCGAGTTGAGTATTTAGGTCGGCTAAAAACGGCCCAAGGGTAGGAAGGGCGAAGTCGCACTTTTCAAGGCTGAGCAGTGCGGCTTTAGAACTCTGTGCTTTTTCCACTGCTTCTTTTAACTCGTATTTGTGAGTTTCGGTAAGACTGGCGCGCCAGTTGGTGCGATTCATCATATCTTTGCCGCGCCAATTGGCGGGGTCTTTTTCAATTATTTGGGCTAAAGATGAGTTCATTGTACGGATAGTATAGACCGGTTATCGCCAAAAATTGCAAGATGGTTGAAACTAGCCCCCATGATAAAATGTTCTTACTGTTCACGAAATAACCGTAAAATCTGAAATCAATATCAACGGTATGGTATGAAATACGATAAAGGTGACACCCCGAGCGAAAAAGAAAAACGAAGGGTTTATGTGTCGTTTTTCTGCATAGCGTTTCTAATTGATTTGGCGGTAAGCACTTTTCGTGGCGAAATCTACCGCCCTACTTTAATAGGTTTATCGGTCATGATCGCTTCGCTTCTTTTTTTTCTTTGGTCGTTGTGGCGCCACAGATAAGTAGAGAGTGATCAAGCCGCCAACGAAAAGTCTGCCAGTATTCACTCTGTCTACGGGTCTCTGTTCTTGCATAACATGCAATGATGAAGGGTTTTGCCCGCCGTTTGGCAAATAGCTTTGAGGTTGACCTTCCAGAGGAAAGACAAGTTCGCTCATACGACTTCCCATAAGGTGTGATTCGGTTTAAACAACGGGCGAAATGCAGCCCTTGCGGTGGCGCGAAGATTTATTTTTTGGAAATTGGGGGGGACCCATGACTGCGATTTTAGAATTGTATACAGAGTATTTAAAAGAAATTGAAAATCGTAAATCTGAGGGTTTGAGCCCGAAACCCATCGAGGACGGCGCATTACTTGGCGAGATTATTTCCCAAATAAAGGGTTCAACTGGCGAGCACAGAGAAGCGTGTTTAGAATTTTTTATCTATAACACTCTACCTGGAACAACCACGGCTGCCGTTGCAAAAGCAGGTTTCCTAAAAGAAATCATTCTAGGTGAGGCGGAAGTGCCGGAAATCTCTCAGTCCTTTGCGTTCGAGCTGTTGCAACATATGAGAGGCGGTCCCTCGATTGAGATGCTCCTGGATTTGGCTTTGGGGGATGACGACTCCATCGCGCGCCAATCAGCCGATGTTCTGAAGACACAGGTTTTCTTGTATGAGGCCGATATGAAACGGCTTCAAGGGGCGTATCAGGCAGGAAATTCGGTGGCGAAAGACATTCTCGAAAGTTATGCGAAAGGTGAATTTTTTACAGATCAGCCTGATGTAGAAGACGAAATTAAAGTTGTAACTTATATCGCCGCAGAGGGAGATATTTCTACCGACCTACTTTCTCCCGGCAACCAGGCGCATTCTCGAGCTGATCGAGAATTGCATGGTAAGAGTTTTATATCCGAAAAAGCGCAGGCCGAGATTCGGCAAATGCAAGAGCAGAATCCTGACAAACGTGTAATGTTGATCGCCGAAAAGGGCACGATGGGTGTGGGATCCTCCCGGATGTCGGGGATTAATAACGCGGCTTTATGGGCGGGCAAACAAGCAAGCCCTTATGTACCCTTTGTGAACTACGCACCTATTGTCGCGGGGACAAATGGCATTTCACCGATATTTATGACCACGGTGGGCGTTACCGGGGGGATCGGTATTGATTTAAAAAACTGGACCAAGAAGTTGGGCTCCGATGGCAAGCCAATAGTGAACAACGATGGGAACCCGATCCTCGAAGAAAAGTACTCTGTGGAGACCGGCACTGTTTTGACCATCAACACAAAGGACCACAAACTGTGTGATGAAAATGGTGAGGAAGAACTGATGGATATTTCCTCGTCGTTCTCACCTCAAAACATAGAATTTATGAAAGCTGGCGGATCATATGCGGTTGAATTCGGCAAAAAATTGCAGGCCTATGCGGCGTCGACTCTCGGAGTGGAATTGCGATCCGTTTTTGCCCCTTCGGAAGAGTTTTCTCATGACGGCCAAGGGCTTACGGCGGTGGAGAAAATATTTAATAATAATTTGGTGGGGTCCAAGAAAGAGGGTGTTTTGCATGCTGGCTCAGATGTCCGAGTAAAGGTCAACGTTGTCGGATCGCAAGACACGACTGGGCCAATGACGGTTCAAGAGTTAGAGGCAATGGCCTCAACAGTTATCTCACCTTCCGTTGATGGGGCATATCAATCCGGATGTCATACCGCATCTGTTTGGGATGAAAAAGCACAAGCCAATACCCCCAAACTGATGGCTTTCATGAATAAATTTGGCTTGATCACGGGGCGTGATCCAAGTGGAGGCTACTCACCTTTTACGGATGTGATTCATAAGGTTCTAAATGACCTTACGGTCGATGATTGGTGGATCATAATGGGAGGTGACTCCCATACGAGGATGTCCAAGGGTGTCGCTTTTGGCGCCGACTCTGGAACGGTCGCTCTTGCGTTAGCCACCGGCGAAACAAGTATGCCCATACCCGAATCCGTGAAAGTTACCTTCAAAGGACGGATGGGTCATCACATGGATTTCCGCGATGTGGTCCATGCGACGCAGGCTCAAATGCTTGATCAATTTGGCGAGAATGTCTTCCAAGGGCGAATCATCGAAGTCCATATTGGAACACTGCTGGCGGATCAGGCCTTTACCTTTACAGACTGGACTGCCGAGATGAAGGCGAAAGCTTCCATATGTATTTCTAATGACGAGACCCTCATTGAATCCCTTGAGATCGCCAAGGATCGTATCCAGGGCATGATTGATCATGGCATGGACAATGGTGTCCAAATGCTCAAGTCGCTTTTTGATAAGGCGGAAAAACGTATCATGGAGATAAAATCGGGCGAAAGACCGGCTCTTACCCCGGATAGCAATGCCAAATATTTCGCCGAAGTTGTGGTTGATTTGAATGAAATAAATGAGCCGATGATCGCTGATCCTGATGTCGAAAACATAGACGTGTCGAAACGTTATACCCACGACACCATCAGGCCGCTCTCATATTATAACGCTGAAAAAAAGGTTGATCTCGGCTTTGTTGGTTCCTGCATGATCCACAAAGGGGATTTGAATATTGTCGCCCAGATGTTTCGAAATCTCGAAAAAACCCACGGCAAGGTGGAATTTAACGCCCCGCTGGTCGTCGCTCCGCCAACTTACAACATCGTTGATGAGTTGAAGGAGGAAGGCGATTGGAGCATTTTGCAAAAATACTCTGGGTTCGTATTTGATGATAGCGCGCCGAAAGAAGCTAATCGTGTTAAGTACGATAACATCATGTATTTAGAAAGACCTGGTTGTAATTTGTGTATGGGTAATCAAGAGAAGGCGGAAAAAGGCGATACAGTTATGGCTACATCAACACGCCTTTTTGAGGGTCGTGTGGTTGAGGATTCAGATGATAAGAAAGGTGAATCTTTGCTAGCCTCAACGCCGGTAGTCGTTCTTTCAACAATTCTTGGCCGTACACCGAGCATAGAGGAATACAAGTCGGCAGTGGATGGAATTGACCTGACTACCTTTTCGCCGTCGACATAGCTATCCACTAAACATAGTCACCTGATCCCAGTGGGGATTTTAAGGTTTCATCCGATTTAACTTGGTGTTTTAAAATTTGCGAGCATAGTACTTTCAGCTGATTTTGCAGTTAGCCGCTTATTTTGACGCCACGCTGAGTGCATTATTTGTTTTTGGATTTGTGGTCGTAGCAGGAACCGCTGTGCTACAGAAACAAAAAACATCTCAGACGTTGGGATAGTTGTCGCCATAGAGCAGCTTTCTCTCTAAACCAGCTTATATAAATCCTTTCGCCATCACCGCTTCCATTCGCCGGGAAAATGCCACCGGATCAGATACGGGCTCGCCTTCCAGAATTTGCGCTTGATCTAATAGCAGGAGCGCTGCGTCTTCTAGCTTGTCCTGGGCCCCCTTCTTTTTTGCTGATAAAGCGAGCGACTGGATCAAGCTATGGTCCGGGTTGATTTCAAGAATTCGCGAAGTGACTTGATTGATTTGGTTGTGTTGTTTCAAAATCCGCTCCAAGTTCATATCGAGACCTGTCTCGTCCGCTACCAAACAAACTGCGCTATCGGTCAGGCGTTCAGAAGTTCGTACGTCTGTGACTTTCTCTTCTAGGGTAAGTTTCAGCAGCGCGATTAAATCCCCCATCTCGCCCGCACTTTTTGCGTCATCGGCGGCCGATTTTTTATCATCCTTCTTCTTAACTTTCGGTGTTTCGATATTGCCGAGGTCGGCTCCGCCTTGAGTTACGGATTTGAATGGTTTTTCTTTGTACTGACCGACGGCGGGCAGCCAAAAATCATCAATGGGGTCGGATAGCAGCAGTACCTCCACGTCTCGGGCGCGGAAACCTTCAAGCTGAGGGCTTTGCTTAAGCGCTTCGGCGTTCTCACCAGTAATATAATAGATAGCATCCTGGCCTTTCTTCATTCGGCCTAAATAGCTCTCAAGGCTAACCAGTCCTTCATCTGTTGTGGAATGACAGCGCAACAGGGAAAGTAAATCATCCCGATTCTCAAAACTTTCGTAGATTCCCTCTTTAATAAGTGCACCAAACGCTTCCCAGAAACCCGCATAGGAATCTGGTTCTTTCTCCGCTTTCTTCTTCAACTCGTTAAGTACGCGGGTGACCAGGCCATTCTTGATCTTGGCCACAATCGGGTTGTTCTGCAGCATTTCGCGGCTCACATTGAGGTCAAGGTCCTCGGAGTCTACTACACCGCGCAGGAACCTCAGCCAGGACGGGAGCAGCTCTTCGCATTCGTCAGTGATGAAAACGCGCTTTACGTAAAGCTTCACCTGGTTCTTCCTGTCAGGGTGAAAAATATTAAAAGGGCGCGCAGTCGGTATGTATAAAAGGCCGGAGTATTCGATAACACCTTCAACTCTAAAATGGAGGGTTGCCCAGGGCTCGTCGGTCGCATGGGCAACGTGATGATAGAACTCTTTGTATTGGTCGGCTTTGATTTTGTTCCGCGGACGTGTCCAGAGTGCTGAGGCATCATTAATACGGTCGCTGGTCTCGCCCTCTAAGAGATTGATTGGTACCGGAATGTGATCCGAATAGGTGGTAACAATATGTTTAATCCGGTCAGGCTCGAGGAATTCTTTGGCATCGTCTTTGATTTTGAGTGTCACGGTGGTGCCGCGGGCTGGCCGTTCACCTTCTCTCAACGTGAACTCGCCCATACCGTCAGATTCCCAAACAAAAGCTCCGGCAGCGCCAGCTTTTCGTGTGGTAACTGTCACCTTATCGGCAACCATAAAAGACGAGTAAAATCCCACACCGAATTGTCCGATTAGGTTAATATCTTCTTTGGTGTCACCTTTTAGTTTGTCTATCATCGCCGCAGTTCCGGATCGTGCGATGGTGCCGAGGTTTTCAATTAACTCTTTCCTATTCATGCCGATGCCATTATCGGCGATGGTAAGGGTGCCGGCTTCTTTATCCGCTGAAATTTTTATGCAGAAATCTGGATCGCCTTGGGTCAGTTTGGGTTTGGTTAATGCTTCATAGCGCAGGCGATCGCATGCGTCGGATGCATTTGAGATCAATTCGCGCAGGAAAATTTCGCGTTCGCTATAAAGCGAGTGTGCAACAATATGCAAAAGTCGGCTGACTTCCGCTTGGAAGGATAGTTTCTCGGTTTTTTTAGTTTTGCTTGCCTTTGCCATGGAGCATTCTTCCACTAATGTTGAATGTTTGCCGCTATATGAGGCCGGTTGCTACATCTTGCAAGGGGTGAAGTATGGAAAACGTTTTGCTTGCTGATGGATTTGCGAAAATTACGGCAAAGAAAGAACAATCTGCTCTTGCGTCTTCCCATCGAATCCGTTTTCACTAAGTTTATGACCGCTACTTTTCCCCGCGGGCGCGTGCGCGCCGTTTTGGGTCCCACCAATACGGGCAAGACCTATCTCGCAATGGACCGTATGCTTGGATACGCCTCCGGCATTATTGGATTTCCCCTGAGGCTATTGGCCCGAGAAAATTATGACAGGGTTGTTGTTCTCAAGGGCAAAGGAGCGGTGGCGCTTATTACGGGCGAAGAAAAAATCATCCCCGACAATCCGCGTTGGTTCGTTTGCACAGTCGAATCGATGCCTATGGATCGTCTGGTGGAGTTCATAGCGGTGGATGAGATACAGCTATGTGGTGACCCGGAGCGCGGGCATATTTTTACGCAACGATTACTCCATGCGCGCGGCCTTTCGGAGACATTTTTTATGGGTTCGGACACAATACGACCCTTGCTTCGGAGGCTGGTGCCGGAGGCGGAAATTGATGATCGAAAAAGATTTTCGACTCTCACTTACACAGGACCCAAGAAAATTTCTAGGCTGCCTCGCCGCTCTGCCGTTGTAGCCTTTTCCGTAAATGAAGTTTACGCCATCGCTGAAACCATTCGCCGCCAGCGCGGTGGCACAGCAGTGGTGTTGGGCGCGCTTAGCCCCAGGACACGAAATGCCCAAGTTTCTTTGTATCAGGAAGGTGAGGTGGATTACATGGTTGCCACTGATGCCATAGGCATGGGGCTTAATATGGATGTGGATCATGTTGCGTTCGCGGGTGTAAGAAAGTTTGACGGCAAACGCCCTCGTTTGCTGAGTTCGGCGGAGATTGGCCAAATTGCTGGGCGCGCAGGCCGCCATATGAATCATGGGACATTTGGTGTCACCAATGAGGCGAGGCCTCTCGAGAAGGAAATGGTGGAAGCGGTTGAGGCGCATCGGTTTGATGCGTTGAAAAATATCTACTGGCGTAACGCCGCGCTCGATTTTAATTCACCTAAGCGGTTGCTGAAAAGTTTGGAACGAAAAGCACCGCGCTTTGAATTGATCCCCGCGCGCATGGCCGATGATCATGATGCGCTGGTCCATTTGGCTACTGATCAGGAGATTGTAGACATTGCAACCAACCCTGCTGCGGTTCGCCAGCTCTGGGAAGTTTGCCAAATCCCAGATTTTCGCAAAATGCTGGCGGACCATCACCTGAGACTGGTGCGTACGATTTACCTGCTACTCAATTCCAACGATGGTTGGTTGCCGGAGGATTGGGTGTCGTCTCAAATTAGCCAGCTAAATGCGGAGGAGGGCGGGATCGATAGCCTGACGACGCGCATAGCACATATTCGAACATGGACATTCATCACGCACCGCGCAGATTGGCTGCAAGACACGCAGCATTGGCAGGAACGTACACGTGCGATAGAAGACCGACTGTCCGATGTCCTGCACCGTAAGCTAACCCAGCAATTTGTTGACAGGCGTGCTGCCTTTTTTGACCGCAAGCGCGATGACGGCTGCGAACTTCTCTCGGCGGTGACAGCGAAGGGCATTTTGATTGTGGAAGGAGAGCGGGTTGGCTATTTGGAGGGGCTGAAATTTATTCCATCCGAGGAAGCGCTTGCGGATAAGGCGATTTTGGCGGCAGCACGGCAAGCGTTACGCCGCGATATGGGCTTGCGTGTCCAGCAATTGATCAATGCGCAGGATAATGCATTTCGGTTGAGCTATGACGGCAAGATTTTATGGAAGGCCGGAACTATTGCCCGAATTAAGAAAGGGAGATCCGTTTTATATCCCTCAATCTCAATTGATAGTAATGATTTTTTAGATAATCTTCAGCGCCAACAAATCGAAAAACGATTGTCGCTTTGGCTTAAAAAATATTTGGCGGACCATTTCGGGCCGCTCACGAAGATGCTGGAAGCGGGGACCACTGGCGTAGTTCGCGGCATTTTGTTTCATTTGGCTGAAGGGTTGGGCTCGGTACCCCGCCACACTGTCAGGCCGTTATTAAATGATTTGGGGCAAAGGGGTCGAAAAACCCTGCGAGTAAGCGGAATTAAGGTTGGCATTTCCGCGGTGTTTTTCCCAATCCTTTTGAATGTATCTAAAATTCGCCTAAGAGCGCTTCTTTGGAGTGTTGCCCGCAACGCAAAACTACCCGATATAGAATTTGACCGTTGCTTGGCCACATATCCAAGCGCACTGGCGACGAAGGAGTTTTGGCAGGCTACAGGTCATGATGTGTTCGGCGGCCTCGCTCTTCGACTTGATCGATTAGAAAAGGTCTACGAATTGCTGATCCGTAGATGTCGACAAGGCGATTTTCTTGTCACACCAGAGATACTGGATTTGGCTCAATGTGACGAGTCTGGTTTTGGTGCGATAGCTAAAGGGTTGGGATTTAGTATGAAGAAAAATGAGGAAGGGTTAGTCATTCAGCTGCAGCCGAAAACTCCGCGCTCCAAACGCAATAAAAAATCGACCAGTGGTATAAAGCAAAAGTACCATCAAAAAAGGCAAACCCCGATTGACCCGGACTCCCCATTCGCTGCCTTGAAAGGTCTAGCTGACCGAAGATGAGCTCATTAGTGAAAACCAGGTTGGATAAATGGCTGTGGCATGCCCGATTTTTCAAGAGTCGCACATTTGCGGCAAAGCAAATAAATGCGGGCAAAATTCGCATCAACCGAAAATTAGCAAAGCAGGCCAAGGCCTCCGTTCAATCGGGCGATGTTTTGACCTTTGCGCAGGGTTCGCACATCCGCGTCATCAAAGTTGTTGCCCTCGGCAAACGCCGTGGGCCCGCTATCGAAGCCCGCGCACTCTATGAAGATTTGGAGCCGCCTGCGTCGCTGAACTCTAATCTTAAGCCTACGCCTGCGGCGGCTCGTGATGCAGGGTCTGGGCGACCAACAAAAAAACAACGTCGCGCGATTGATCGTCTCAGGGCCTGGTTCGGAATCGAATTGAAATAGCAAAATTCAGTAGAGGGTTGATGGATTGACGTCGCATATGTTAGTGGCAAGGTGAACGTTGATTACGTTTGCTCGTTTTGAGGGTTCTGAGGTGATAACTGCAATTTTATCTTAGAGCTGAGATTGATTGCCGATCAAGGCGGAAAGAGGCCGAAATGACATATGTCGTCACCGAAAGCTGCATTAAATGCAAATATCAAGATTGCGTTGAGGTTTGCCCGGTAGATTGTTTTTACACCGGTGAAAATATGCTCGTTATTCACCCAGATGAGTGCATTGATTGTGGTGTGTGTGAGCCAGAATGTCCGGCAGAAGCAATTGTGCCTGATACTGACAGTGCGGGAGAAACTTGGTTGGAGCTCAATAAAGAATATGCTGAGAAATGGCCAAATATTACTCGGAAAGGCGAAGAGCCGCCTGATGCTGATAATTTCAAGGACGAAGAAGGTAAATTCGAGAAATATTTCAGCGCTGAAGCAGGCGAAGCATAAGGTGTAAATGTCTCGAAAAGACGTTTGGACGCACAATAGCAGAAATGATGTGCGCACTACAAAAGCCAAAGAAAATGTGATATTCTAATAGGATATAGATCTGGTGGTTCGTTAAATTCGGCATAATTTTGGACAGACTCCCGGGGTAAAATAGTAAGGTCGGCACACTTGGGTTCCCAAAACACTTGAGCGGTAAAATTGGCTTTCTGGCTTAGCGTTAGGTTCACCCCTTTATTAATAGAGTGAAGGTAAAAGAGACGCGTCGCTTCGTTAGGGTGTATGGTTTTGTGTGTCACAAACCTTTATTCCGCGGGGCGGAGAATGGCGCTGCTCACAATAAAGAGATTAAAGTCGGAGAGTATGAAGAATGGCTGCAAAACAAAAATTTAAAAAAAATGACTGGGTCGTCTATCCTACCCACGGTGTTGGTCGTGTGACGGGGATTGAAAAGCAAAAAATTGAAGATGTGTCGATAACGCTTATCGTTATTAGTTTTGAGCAGGACCGCATGACATTGCGTGTACCAGTAACTAAAGCAGAAGAAGCTGGGTTGCGCAATTTGGCATCAAAAGACGAAATGAAGTTGGCGTTGAAAACGTTAAAAGGCCGCAGCCGTATTCGCCGGACCATGTGGAGCCGTCGCGCACAAGAATATGAAGCAAAGATTAATTCCGGTAGTCCTGTGTTAATAGCTGAGGTTGTTCGTGATCTTCATCGTAATGCCGATCAGCCAGAGCAATCCTACAGCGAACGTCAAATTTATCAGTCTGCTTTGGAGAGGTTATCTCGAGAATTTGCTGCTGTAGAATCTATTGATGAAGAGCAGGCAACTGAGAAGCTTGAGGAAATATTGCTTGCAGCGTAGGCTTTTAAGCGATGCGTCGCATGCGAGCGTCCAGAGCGATTTGCGAAACACGAAAAACCCTCAGATGTTTAGGTTGGCATAGCCAAATTCTTAAACGCCTCCTCTGGGCCTAGTCCGATGCTCCATTATGGCGTGGCGGTTACTGTGAACCAGGCGCCGATTGCCATATTACGTGGCTCTCGCTCAGAATTTGGACAATTGGTGCAATCCACGGGCAAAGCTGCCGGCTTAGGTCCCCCTTTGATAAACTCTTAACGTTATTAAACCGAGAGATAGACTGGTGTTCCTCGGTATTTATCTCGGTTAAGGGGTGAGTATCAGTCAGGCTGTCGACGAGCTTTTGAGAATGCGCCATGCTTTTCTAGCGCGGCGCCCGTTTAGAATGATCCATTCGATTAGAATGATCGTATCTCTTTAAACAGAAAAGTCATCTTGTGAATCGAAACGTTAATCGGCGTCTTTAGAATGCGAATCGCGCTTAGAACGTTTCAAGTCAGCCCGGGGATCGGGTTGCGACAACAACAGGCTAGGAAATTATTTAGGTGAGATATGGCAATTTATGATGACCCGGGAACTCAAGCAGCCAACACTCGGTTTGTAAGGAAAACTATGCGTGAGCCACTTCTCTCGCGAGAGGTAGAATACGAGCTCGCTAACAACTGGCGAGATAAGGGTGACGAGAAATCGCTCCACCGGCTGATTAATGCCTATGCTCGCCTCGCAGTCAGTATCGCTGGTAAGTTTCGTAACTATGGTCTCCCGTTTGGCGACTTAGTGCAGGAGGGCATGGTTGGCCTCATGCAGGCAGCCAATCGGTTCGATCCTGCTCGAGAAGTTCGCTTCTCCACCTATGCGTCTTGGTGGATACGGTCGGCAATTCAAGATTTTATTCTTCGTAATTGGTCGATCGTGCGAACAGGGACAACGTCAGCGCAAAAATCTTTATTTTTCAACTTTCGTCGCTTGAGGGCAAAAATTGAAGGAGCGAGCTCAGACATGACGAAAGAAGGGACTCGTGCTCAAATCGCATCGGAGCTTAAAGTGAAAATGCAGGATGTCGAAGCTATGGAATCGCGTTTAAACGGTGGCGACCAATCTTTAAATATAGCAGTGGGCAATGATTCTGACGACCAATGGATGGATTTGCTGCCTGATAATAGACCATCACCTGAACAAGTGGTGATTGGGTTGAGAGATTCGGAGACCCGATCTCGGTGGCTGGAATCGGCATTAGGCATGCTTAGCGATCGCGAACAGAAAATTATACGGGAAAGGCGATTGGTCGATGAAGGTGCAACGCTGGAGCAATTGGGCCAGGTTCTTGGTGTCAGCAAGGAGCGTGTGCGACAGTTAGAGCAGCGAGCATTGGGCAAGCTGCGTCAGCATATTGAGACTTCGGTGCGTAGCCATGATGAATTATTTGCTGATTAAAACAAAGTATGCTGATTTGGAAAGCTGTTAACTCAATAACTCTACGTTACTTCACTGGAATAGAGCTTGGCGCAGGGCATCATCTAACGCACGCACAACAGTCGTAGCGTCTACTGCCTTGTTTTTTTAGATTAGTTCTGGCGCTTCCACGTTACTCTCAAGGGAAACACTAAAGCTTAAGATCCTCATCTTTTCGCATGGCTTTAGTATAGCCGGGCCGGTGCTTTCAACTTATAACGAAATATCAAGTCTGATTTTGAGAGCACATGGATACAAAACACCGTTTGCCAGACCTCTATCCTGAAACAGAACCTTATGAGACGGGTATTCTTAAGGTTAGCGCGATTCATAAGCTTTATTGGGAACAATCTGGAAATCCCGATGGAGTGCCGGCTTTGTTTCTTCACGGCGGACCGGGATCGGGCGCGACTCCAGCTCACCGCCGATTTTTCGATCCAGCCCATTATCGGATTATCATTGTCGATCAACGAGGCGCGGGGCGTTCGTTGCCGCTTGGCGCCATTGAGGACAACACGACCCCTAATTTGGTGGGCGACCTTGAAAAATTAAGGAATCATCTTGGAGTCGATAGGTGGTTGGTTTTCGGAGGTTCTTGGGGCTCAAGTTTGGCCTTGGCATACGCAATTTCTCATACGCAGCACTGTATCGGTCTGATTTTGAGGGGTATTTTTCTGTGTCGAGCGCATGAGGTGGCCTGGTTTATGACCGGCATGAGGACAATATTTCCCGAAGCATGGAATGCATTCTCGGGTTATCTTCCACCAGAGGAACGCAGTGATCTATTAGTGAATTATTATAAGCGGCTGACTAACCCAGATCCCGAAATCCATTTTCCAGCGGCACAAGCCTGGAGCCAATATGAAGCGGCCTGCTCGACCTTGAAACCTAGCACTGAGGCCGTCGCGGCCTTCGAAAATCCAAATTTGGCACTTGGACTTGCACGCATTGAGGCACATTACTTCGTCAATAAATTATTTATGAATGAAGGCGAATTATTGGGTCGAGCTGATCAGTATAATCACTTGCCCGGTGCGATAATTCAGGGGCGTTATGATATTGTGTGCCCAATAACATCGGCCGCGGATTTGGCATCGGCTTGGCCGGATGCGGAATATACGATCGTCTCTGATGCTGGCCATTCGGCAATGGAGCCAGGTATCCGTAAAGCGCTCGTGCGTGCGACCGATGGCTTTCGAAAATTTGAATAGATGAAAATCAGCGCCAGGTAATACGTCAACTTGACGTGAATCTATAAAAATTAAAGACTTGCGCTACACTTAATTGACCCTATTATGCGCAAAAAATATGCGGAGCATCGCAAATTGTGTTTAGAAAAGCACTAAAATTTAGCTTTTCAGTCGCTATTGTCTTATGGCTAGCGGTTGGGCCGGCTGTGGCTGGTAATAAGGACCCTGCCTTTATTAAGCTGGGTGCTGGTGACGCGGGCAGCGTTTTTGCTGACCGTGACCAGGCGGGTGTTTTTAGTATCGAATATCGTGCGGGCCCGGAACTGGAGTTTTTTCATATTCGACCATCTTTGGGTGCTTTCGGCACGACCGACGCCAGTATTTATGGATGGTTTGGTCTTTCCGGAGATATTTTTTTCGGGCGACGCATCGTGTTGACGCTTGGGTCAGCGGTTGGTTTTTATCTGGATGGGGAGGGTCAAGATTTAGGCCACGTGCTGGAATTCAGGTCTGGCCTCGATTTGGCCTATCGTTTCGATAATCGCTCACGTCTAGGTATTGGCGTTACGCATTTATCAAACGCCAATATTGGTGAGAAAAACCCGGGTACGGAGACAGTTATGCTGATCTATTCTCACCCGCTGAAGAGCTTATTCTCTGATAGTAAGTAAAATCGTTAGTTCTGGGTTTGTCACGAGCTCGTTAGGGTACGGCTAGCTCTATGATATAACTCATTTTGCGGCCCCGTAGCTCAGTAGGATAGAGCATCAGATTCCTAATCTGAGGGTCACAGGTTCGAATCCTGTCGGGGTCACCAAACTTTTTCATCACAGTTTTTACTGGACAGCGTTGTGCTACGGCATCACGCAGGGCCTCGTTGTGGATTAATCTTGCAGCCAGTCCGTTTAAAATTTTTGTGAAAGCGGCTGAACCTCCCAGGACTTGGATGCGACCAGCTTTGGCGGATATGCCATTTGCCGTCGCGCCTCTCAAGAAGTACGGACCTATCTTCTGGCAACTTGATGCCGTGGTAACGCTCTAAAGCGGCACTCCTGCAAAAGGCCCAAACCATTGGAATAGAGGGGTAGGGTTTTTCAATATCTTTCTTGATGGTGGGCAAAACCGGTGCTGGCGCTACGGACATGTCGATCCGGTAGCGATTGCCAAAATACTGCATAATCGTAGCATAATCGCCTGCATCTCCGGGAATGTGGACCAGGACCCGGGTTCCCTTCGGCAGGGTTTTGCCTAACTCAATACCAATCTTACGCAAATACGGTTTTGGTTGTTCCCGATCAAAGCGCAAATAGGGCGCTGTCACAACCGGCATCAAAATCGCAATCATCACAACCAAATACCCCAGATTCTTTCTCGATAACGTTAGCCGGTATCGGGCTAGTTGGTTTAATAAGTCCCGTAAATGGCCTTGGCACGCAAGGCGTGCAATACCATGCACCGCCACAGCATAGCCAAAATAACCGATAAAGGTATTGTAGCGCCAATAAGACGATGCTCCTGTGCTGGCATGCCCGGTCCAGTGCGCAAAATAGAGAAAGAATAAAAAGCCATTCCAACCTAGGAAAACGCCTGTAACGAGCATTGCCAAACGATCGAAATCATTCCGAGGTTGCCAAAACCGCGATATCGTCCAACCGGTTAAGACGAACATAATGCCAAAATAACCGGCTTTTTTAATTACGTTTGCATACATCGATCGCAAGATCTCTGGAATATTTTCATACTGCCATTGCGAAAATGGCAGCAGTGTTGCTTCGTTTAGAGCGAAGGTTGTGCTCAAAAAATATCGCCATAGACCATAAGAAATAATTGCTGGAAGGAGTAAAAGCGGGGTCCAACGCGCCAACTTTTGCCATAATTTCTGCCGTCCAAATAATGATCCGAGAGCCATACTGGCAAACAAGATGATTAAGATTACCAGATTTGGTTGCTTCATATTGACGAAGAGTAAGGCGAGAAAACTAAATTGCAGTGCCCATGGTAGAATCCGGTTATCTGGGACCCGTAGCCTTTCCATAAGCTGCCAGGCGACGATGCCCAAATACGCAAGCACAACGCTGGTCGCAGTATCTGGGTTCGCCATTAAGACAATTTTTCGAACGAAGATAGGGTTAGCATACGTGGCCAAGATCAAAGCGAGGGCTGCAAGTGTCCAACTTACAGGACGCCACTCTTGACTGGCCGGCATTTTTGCATCCTGCGCCAGTTGAATTAAGCGCGCTAACAAAACCGCGAAAAAAATTACCAGGCCGAAATTCACCACATTGGCAGCTGAATCAGTAAATTGGCCGGCGAGTATTGATGCAAAATGAAGAACGAATGTATGATTGTACGGGAAACCCGGGTAGACGGATAACGATTTTGGTAACTCTGGTCTCGGCAGTGTTCCATTGTCGAATAAATATTGCGCGTTGTAGAGCCAATGACTGAGGACATCGACCTCGGAAGGCCATTTAGCAGAAACGATTAGAAGAAAAGGTGCGCCTAGCGCAAAAGTGCGCCATGCATTGCTCACTGCAAGCCCGCTTGGACGGTACCACAATATACAGGTGGCTATGGCTGCCGACGCTGCAGTTGCCCAGACCACATATTCGAGATTCAGTTTGCTCAAGGTCGAAATTGCCGTGTAGGCGAATATGACAAGCGCCCAGCCACATAAGGTGGATGCATTTGCTAAACCACTATCACAATTTGCCAATCGGCCAATCAGTGTGAAAAAGAGCGCTGCTCCGATAACGGAAAGCATGCCAAAAACTTGGGGCAGAGAGGGTAAAAATTCGCGGAAAACATCAATCATCTTCTTGAAAACCGACCTTAGGAAATATTACGTGTAGGATAACATGTAGACACGCTATAGCTGCCAGGGTTGAGTCAAACTTACCAGCGGAATCGTATAAGTTTTCTGCCTGGACTGCGCCTAGATTCAATCTGAGAAAGTAGAAAAGAGCCAGTCTTCAACCCTGCTACTAAAGTAGTGCAAGCCGATTGCTGTTTTGTGAAGGCCGTCATACATCAAAATATTTCCAGACTTGTCGACTAGCGCACAGGAGCTTTGAACATTCTGGCAGTGAATTTTATATCCGTCAGAATGGTTCACGCCGTTTTTCTCCAAAAAGTGCGCTAGGTTTTTATTCACGGTGATTTGAGTTTCAAACTTATTTTGAGCGTATATTTTGGCAAGCGCCGCTTGATCGGTTTTCGGAGGGAGAGATGCGCCCGGGTAGCGCAAGCTTGTGGGGTCGTTAAATGTCGCAGGGAGTATTACGTGTAATTTCCTTTTAAAAGAATTATTTTCAGCTAAAAACCGGTCTATTTCAGAATAGCGGTCGAAACCAACATTCAAAATAATAAAATCCGCGTCACCCGGAAGTCGACTTTGTGAATAATTTGCAAGCGCTTGCTCGCAACGAAACGGCCGGTCGGCGGAGAAACAGGCATCATCATAATCCAGATGTTGGATAGAAAACTTTGCCTGCACACGCTTTGAGAGTTTGGCCGCTGCCACGAGATCGTCAGCGATGGAATCTCCAAGAATTAATATTTTTATTTTGTCTGCAGATTCGGCCGGAAAAGTTTCATTTATGCCTTGTTTTGCAAGCGGGGTAATGACTGATGCAGTTTTTTTCTGAATACTCCGGTAATCAATTTTAAAGACCCACCCTTCTTTTAGCTGAAGCGCTGCGATGGTGGCGATGGTTTGCAGATGTATCGCGGCTCCAAACAAGCCGAAAGCGACTGTGGAACAAAACGCCAGAATGAATAGCTGTTTTCGCGCTATTCGATCACGGCTTCTAAAAGGCTGTTCAATAAATCGCCAGCTCAAATAGGCAAGGCCCATCGTTGCCAAACATAAACCCATCAATATTTCGAGATTTAGGCCTGTGCCGAGCCTATTCCTCGCGAAGGCCAAAAGCGGTTGATGCCAGAGATACGCGCTATAGCTAATGAGCCCGATGCCAACTAATATCTTACTACCTAAAATTGCGCCAACAATTGTCTTTGGTGTTGTAAATAAAATGACGAGGACGGTTCCAACGGTAGGGACCAGCGCGTAAAGCCCTGGAAATGGAGTGTTTTTAGTGAATGTGAAGACCGCAAAGGCAATCAACAATATCCCTATGCCGCTCAAAATTTGATGTGTGGTGTCACTTATGCTTGGAAACCATCGTCCGGTAAAATACAACGCCGTAAAAGAACCTAATGCCAACTCCCAGGCTCGCATCGGTGCCAAGTAAAAATTGGCTGATGTGTTATTGTAAGCACTCCATTCAGCTAGGGCCAAGCTTCCGGCGAAAAAGATTACTAACAGCCCAAAAATCCAACCTCGTCCCAATTTCCAAATAAGTAAAATGAAAAGTGGGAAAACCAGGTAATACTGTTCTTCTACTGCTAAGCTCCAGGTGTGGAGCAACGGTTTAAATTCTGATGCTAGATCGAAATATCCACTGCGTAGCCAAAAGTATACATTAGATAGAAAGACCGTGACTGAAAGAACGCTCTGCGAAAAATAGCGGAAATTATTGGGCGTTAGCCACAGCCAAGCAAAAGGTATGCATGCCAACATTACAAAGAACAGTGCGGGTAAAATGCGCCGCATCCTGCGTTCATAAAAATTAATTAGGCTGAAAGTTCCTGCTTGTTTTTCTACAAGGATGATCGATGTAATCAAATAGCCGCTGATCACGAAAAACACGTCGACGCCGACATAGCCACCGCTAAATTGTTGGAATCCTGCATGAAAAAGGATAACCGGCAAGACAGCAACAGCTCGCAAGCCGTCAATTTCAGCGCGATAGCGCAATTTGGTACCCTTTATCGAGATTACGCACGATACTTCAAAGCCCGCAATTTAGGTGTTCTAACATGATATATGAAAGGCATGCAAAGCGGCTACGGTGCCCTTACCCTGCCGAACCCAAAGTCTGCATCAATAAGCCTAATCATAGACGCACAAGCATTTATATTTGTAAGTTTCTAACCTCCACCTCAATCCCTGCATGGTGTATCAAAGTTTTATTTATTAATTAGGGCCGAGGAAGGCTAATGACCAAATTTGCCGATAAAATTCTCGCCGTGAAGGACGGCCATGTTGGGCGCTTCACCATAAACAATCCCGATAAGCGGAATTGTGTGTCTTTGGCTATGTGGGAACAGATAGGTGACATTTTTGAGGAATGGTCTATCGATCCGGAAGTGCGAGTTATTGTTGTAACGGGTGCCGGCGATAAATGCTTTTGTGCTGGGGCTGACATAAAGGAATTCGATGCAGTTCGCAAAACGTCTGAGCAAATTGCCCACTACGAAGCAGTTTTTGATCGTGCTATTTACAATGTCGGGCAAGTTCCGAAGCCGACCATCGCGCGCATCGACGGTGCGTGTATTGGCGGTGGGTTTGAGCTGGCAATGCTGTGCGATCTCCGTATCGCAGCGGACCGCGCTACGTTTGGCGTGACCCCGGCCCGCATTGGACTTGGGTACAGCATGAACGGCATTCGCCTTTTAATGGACAATATGTCGCCAGCAGTCGTTCGAGAATTACTGTATACAGGGCGTCATTTTCCAGCAATCGATGCGTATCGATGGGGGGCACTCAACCGCATTGTGCCAGCATCGTCCCTGGATGAAACCATTTCAGCATATGCGGAAGAGATAGCAGCCAATGCGCCGCTGACAGTTCGTGCGGTGAAGATCACGACGGCTGAAGCGATGAAACATCCCGACAATTGCGACAACCTGGCAGCGGATCAGGCAGTGGAGGCGTGCAATTTGAGCGAAGATTTTCTTGAAGGGCAGAAAGCTTTTGCAGAAAAACGTAAGCCAGTATTCAACGGCAGGTAGACGTGTTTAGTACACAAAGTTAATCTTGCCGAAGGTAGGCAGGTTGCTTGTTTTTAAGTTCGCTCGCAATGATACAGTCGTGTTAGCCTTTGAAAAATGGTTCGGGTATTCCTTTGGCACCGGTACCGTGAATAGCAAATAGCGAGCCAGCTAAAGGTTGTTCTTTAAGTGCATCTGATCCCAGAAATACGCGACCAGAGGTGACATAAAGAGTATCTAGTTTTTCGCCGCCAAACGTACACATTGTCGGGTGTTGTACCGGCACCTCTATGGTATCAACGACAATTCCGTCGGGCGAATATTTGGCTATATGCCAATGACGAATGTGGGCGGCCCAGTAATATCCTTCTGCATCTACCGTAGCGCCATCGATACGGGCTAGTTTATCGCGATTGTCAACCCATATGCGTTTGTTGGAAATGTTACCGCTTTCGATATCGTAATCGTATTGGTAGCAAGTTTCGTTGCGGGAATCGGAGAAATACATCGTCTTGTTGTCGGGACTCCAGGCTATACCGTTGGAGCATTTGACCCCGCCGTCCATTTTGTGGACGCTGAAATCAGGGTCGACACGATAAAGGGCGGCGGATGGCTCGCCACTATCATCCAAGGAGCCGCACCAATAGCGACCGCGACGGTCGCATTTTCCATCATTAAGCCGGTTGTTTGGCTTATCCGGTTCCGGGTCGTGAAAAAGATCGGCGGAGCCTCTTTCTAAATCGAGTTTGTAAAACCCTGACTTCAAACCTGCAATCAACCCGCCGTCCTCTCGGAAGACGAAAGAGCCTATTAGATCCGGCATCGCCCACTCGTCGACGCTTCCAGTTTTCGGATTCCACCTTTGAATGCGGGGTCTCTCCTTGGCATCTGTCCAGTAAAGTGCTTGGTCGCGACCGTTCCACATGGGGCCCTCACCAAGCATATTTTTTGCTTCTACGACAACTTCAACATCAACCATCAGCCTCACCGTCTTTCTTTGCCAGAAAATTAAAATTACAGAGTCGATTTAGGGCCGTTTCCGCTTCGTTAAATGCACGTTCCTTGTCCATCTGAAAGGTAATAAAACAGTTTGAAAGGCTGGCCGGAAGGGGGCACCGTGGCAGCACTTAGCTTGGCGGCTTTACCTAGACCATACCAATCTCCCTAGCGGCATTTTCCGTTGCCGGGTGCTAACACATAGGCCAGTCGCGCAGTGCGCCCGCCGGGTGGCATTTCTGCGACAACAAACTTTGCCGGTGTGTTTAAATTGATGTTAGCTTTTAATAATAAATTGGCCTGGTTTAGAAATTCTTTGCGACGAGACCCATCTTTGCGCGGGGTCCAAATAACCAAGCACTTTCCATCAACCCTGTCACGGGGGGGAAGGTAGTGCGCCCATAAATAATCGATTACTCGAGAATCAGGAAATTTGGCGCGAAAATTCCCAGCTATAGGGTTTGTATGCCAATCGGCGAAAATTGTGCCGTGCTCGAAACCGGCGGACTTGAGCTGCTCTGCGTAAGCGTCGTAGGGAATATTGCAATAGGCCTTACTGTCCCTTTTGGGGTCGATCACGTATTTTAGGCCAAGACCGGTAATCACAAATAAAATTATACTAGTCAAAACCGCTGCATAGGCTTTGATGCGCCAGCGTTCGATTTTGATTACTTTGACGCGGGCAAAAAATAGTATTGGGAAAAGAAGAAGAACCAGCATGTAGTGGCTACGGATGCGTGAAATCCCAAGAATCAAGGTGCCCAAAAGGGTAACCGTGATTGCAATAAGAAATGTCCGACCGAGGATATCGTGGTAGCGCTGGACCGGGTCCGAGACCCAATCGACGCGCCGGCATGCCGGCCAAAATGCTATTATAAGAATGCCCAACATCGGCATGGATATATCGAACAAAATCCGAGCGACTTGCAAAGAACCAAGAAGTCTGGATTTGAAAAAGGTTTCGCTGCCTCTTTGTGAGAATCGATCGATAGCACGGGCTTCAAGCAGCGCTATATTCTCGATCATCCAGATTATATGCGGAAGGTTCACCATTATAGCGATAACGATGGTCAATAAAAATATGCGATTAAGAATCCGGGATCTCAGAGATTGGTCCAAGGCGGCGGCGATCAGCAATGGAACTGCAAATAATAGATAGGTATATTTGGCTAAACAGCCAAAGCCCAAGAGCAGACCCAAGACAATATAATTGGTTATTGAGCCGGTTTTCTCTAGGTGCAACAAACTTAAAAATGTTGCAGCAATAAAAACTATCATTAACAGTGAGTTAGAGTAATTAAATACCGAGTCCCAAACGATATAATAGACAGCGCATAAAGAAAGGGTCGCTAAAGCGGCTAAAGATTCTTTCCCTAACACTCGCTCCGCACAACAATAGACAAGGTAGTAGGTTGACCAAAGCAGGAGAAACTTTAAGGACAAGAAAACAATGGCGCTGACCCCGAAAATCTTTTGCAATAAAATCAGAAGCCACGTGATGAGTGGTGGGTTTCCCGTGCTGTAGCCTAGTTCCAAGGATTGGGAAAAGATTAGTTGTTCAGCATCGTCAGGTGCGATGCCGGGGAAAATTGTCGAGCGGAGAAACCAGCACCAAGTGACTAGGGCTGTTGTGATTATGACAACACCGTTACGTGAACCTATAAAACGTAGGTTGGCGGTGAGTAGCGAATTAAGGCGGTTATTCACGGTTGGCTCAATCTAATTAGCAAGGGGTGCCAGCGGTATCTTCTGATTTGGCACGCATAATGAAATAAAGGTTACGGCTATAAATAAAGAGACCACAAAATTGGCCGACGATAAATACAGGGTCGGCGCGATAGATCGCATAGGCAAGCAAAGTTGCCCCGCCGCATAGGCTAAAATACCAGAAGGCAACCGGAATAATGCTTCTACGCTGCCGTTCGCTATGAATCCATTGAATGAAAAACCGCATGAAGAATAGCGTCTGGCCGGCGAATCCTATGGCAAGCCAGGTAGCGGCATTTGGATCCGCTAAAATTTCTTTCATTTTGATTACCAATTCTTCCATGGCATTATTCCACTTCCTTGATAATGGGATGTTTGGCACGTCTTTTAAGCCACAATACGCCGGCTAGATCGACTATTCCGGTCCATAAGCGGTTTCCAAGCCCGTATTTAGTTTTTCCTGCGGTTCGGGCTCGGTGCTCCACTTCCACCGTTAAGACATTGCTGCCGGTGCGCAGCACTAATGCACCAAGAAATCTATGCATATGGTCAAAATTGGGTAATTCAAGAAAAATGTCCCGGCGAATGAGTTTTAAGCTACAACCCGTATCCCGGATACCATCATTCAAGACACGCCGTCGAACATCGTTCGCAAATCGGGAACAATACCTTTTGAACCAACCATCCTCCCGTTTGATGCGTTGTCCTGCAACCATGGCGAGATTGGAATCCTCGGCTTCATCACGCGCAGCGATTAGATTTATAATTTCTGCAGGCGGATTCTGCATGTCGCCGTCTATAATGGCGATCCATGGTGCGCGCGCGGCGCGAACACCGGTTAGGGTCGCTGTGCTTTGACCGCAACATTTTGCATGATGCAAAACGCGTAAAGCCGTGTGTTGTTTTTTAGCCTCAACCAACGTTGCTAGAGTATCGTCTTGGCTGCCGTCATCTATGCAAAGAATTTCGAAATTGCATTCGCCGGTCAATGCGCTCTCGATTTCGCTAAGGAGTGGCTTCACATTTTCCATCTCCTCCTTCATCGGTATGACAACGGATATTTCGGGTGTCTCAGATTCCGCTTTTTTGGGTCTGTCGGTCAAAGAATGGGCTCGCTTCATATATGGGGCTAGGCGCTAGGCTATGGCACGCAACGGGCTTTTTCATAAATCATCGACCTTATTATTGCGAGGTCAAAAGTTTATAGCTCTGGCGTAAGCACCATTATTCGAGAGAAAAACGCTCTGTCTATGACTTCAGTGACAAGCCCATTCCGTGCGAACAACGCGTGTAAATCATCTTTTAAATAATCCGCGTAATAGGGTTCATGGGCTTCTTGCGGAAACTGTTCTAGTAATGGATTGAATGGAGCAAAATCGTCTGGCTGAAGCGAATCCATAAAAACTAACACGCCATCGGGTTTTAGAACGCGACTCATCTCTGCCGCTGCCAGGTAGCGAACGGGACGCGGTAATTCGTGAAATAGATAGACACAGCTAATGACGTCAAACGTATCATCTGCGAAAGGCATAGATTCTGCGGCGCTTTGAACCAGGCTGTGACGTGACCATGGGGCAAGATTGGATTGTGCCTTGTCGAGATAGGGGCGGCTGAGGTCGAGCCCGGATACGTTTAGGCGTGGCGAATTCTGCTTTATGGATTTAAGGAATCGGCCTGTACCGCACCCGACATCTAGCAAGCGGCAATTCCGCATGCCTTTTTGTCGGATCGCGCTATTTATAGGGACAAGGGCTTGCCGACGCATCGCGTCGGCGCCGCCAGTGAATAACACTTCCACCTGATAATCGTAAAGCTGCGCTGATTCCGCGCTTAAATAGCCATCCGATTGATAGTGAAAATTCTGCAAATAGTAATCCGGCAATCTCATCGTTGAGTTGGTCTTTGCCACTTCTTGGACACCACCATTATATTTCCTCTGATTAACCTTTTTTAAATCACGAAAATAACGTGTTGATTGTCGTAGCACCGCAAGCGGGTTAGGCCATTGGTCTTCAGGCGCTTGATATAAACCCGCTTCTATATTCGTCCAATCTCGAGCAAACAATCGTTTTAAGTCTTTAACTATTGCCTTTGTATCGGGAAATTTTTGTTTCTCGGAATTCGTTTTTGGCCTTGACGGCGGCGATAACCGTGCTGTCGCCGCATAATGGGAAGAAAACCAACCAGCGCGTAGCTGTTGGGACACCCTATAAGATAGTTTTTCCAAAAGCGTAGCCATATGCAGATTGTATCATCGGTTGCGTATAAAATCAGCTGTATCGTTGCTCTCAGCGATTAAATCCATTAGGCAAGATGCAGTTTTAAAATGAGGGCGCTCGAATGTTTAAAACGCTTAATGATTTAGAGGTGGCGGGAAAACGCGTGCTAGTGCGCGCTGACCTTAACGTCCCTGTGCAAAATGGCAAAGTGAAGGACGTAACGCGTATTGAGCGGTTAATACCGACATTGAACGCGTTACTAGAAAAAAAGGCTCGCATCGTGGTTATGTCGCATTTCGGCCGGCCAAAAGGTCGGGTTGTTCCAGAGCTGACACTCAAACCAGTTGCGGATGCTTTGTCGAGAGTACTCGGCGGCAAAGCTGTTGCTTTTGCTAAGAATTGCATCGGCCCGGAGGCAGAGCTCGTCGTTAATGCCCTAAAAGACGGTGAGATCGCCGTTCTGGAGAATTTGAGATTTCATGCGGGGGAAGAAGCCAATGCGCCGGAGTTCGTGGCTGAACTTGCAAAGCTTGGTGAGCTCTATGTTAATGATGGCTTCTCCGTATCACACCGAGCTCATGCATCAACGACCGATATCGCCAAACATATGCCGTCAGCCGCTGGCATTAATATGCAGGCTGAACTGAATGCTCTGGAAGCGGCGCTGGACAATCCCAAAAAACCAGTAGGTGCGATCGTTGGCGGGGCTAAAGTTTCCTCTAAGCTAGACGTATTAAATAATTTGGTGGAACGCATGGATTTTTTAATCATCGGCGGCGGTATGGCGAACACTTTTTTGCATGCACTCGGTACTGATATTGGCGCCAGCCTATGCGAAAAAAGTTTGGCTGGTACAGCCAACGCCATTATGGCTAAAGCCAATGACGTTAGTTGCGAGATTGTGTTGCCATCGGATGTAGTCATTGCACCCAAACTGGAAGCGGGCATTGCGACTGATGTGGTTCCCGTAGCCGGCGTACCATCAGATCAGATGATTTTAGACCTTGGGCCGGAAAGCGCGAGCGGGTTAGCGGTCAAGCTTTCCGAATGTTCCACGCTATTATGGAATGGCCCACTGGGAGCCTTTGAGCTTAAGCCTTTTGACGCTTGTACGAACACTGTCGCACGCGCCGCAGCAGAGCTGACCAAATCGGGAGATCTCTTTTCTGTTGCCGGTGGTGGCGATACTGTGGCGGCCTTAAACCAGGCCGGCGTCACGCATGATTTTAGATATGTTTCAACGGCGGGTGGCGCCTTCCTGGAATGGTTGGAAGGAAAAGAATTACCAGGTGTGGTGAAGCTAAGGAAGAAGGTGAGGAAAGGCGATTGAAGCGCCTATTTCTGATTGCGGCGGTTTTTTGGTCAAGCACGCTCCAGGCCATGGAGCCCGGACAGCAGTTCTTTTATCTTCCGCACGACTTGGCCAAGCCGTTTGCCACCAAAAGTGTGGGAAATCCTCCTAAAATTATTCGCCGCAAAGCAAATTGGCTCCCCAAGGTGCCCTCCGGTTTTCAAGCTAATCTCTTTGCGTCCGGTCTGGATCACGCTCGTTGGTTGGCTGTAGCCCCGAGTGGGGAAGTGTTTCTGTCTGAGGCCCGGTTTAATCGCGTTACCTTGCTAATTGACCGAGATAAGGATGGACGAGCAGATGAAAAACATACTTTCGCTCAGAATCACAATACGCCACATGGCCTAGCCATTCACAAAGGTTATCTTTATGTCGCGGACTTGGACCGTATATGGCGTTATCGCTGGCGGCCCGGTCAAATCCGTGCATTAGGAGCAGCAGAACCTTTCACTAAGCTAGGGTCACTGGGTTCCGCTAATGGTCACTGGACACGCAATATCGTTTTTGACCCTACGGGTAAGTCTCTTTATGCGGCCATCGGAAGCCGCGGAAATATTGGTATCGAACCGCCGCCACGGGCGACAATTAAAGAATTTGATATGGAGTCGCGCGTAGGTGTTATCTTTGCGAGCGGCCTGCGAAATCCCGTTGGCATCGCGTTTCACCCAGATAGCGGAATTCTTTATGCGACCGTGAATGAACGTGATGGCCTTGGTGATGAATTGGTGCCTGATTATTTTACCTCGGTTAAGCGCGGCGGGTTTTACGGGTGGCCGTATTCTTATATTGGCTCGATACCGCAGCCTGGCCTTGCCAAGCGCCGACCAGATTTGGTGAAGCGCGCTATTGTGCCAGACGTTTTATTGCAGTCTCACTCCGCGCCGATGGCGATTCTGTTTGCGAAAGGCGGGCTCTTTCCTGAGGATTGGCAGGACGATGCGTTTGTTGCGTTTCGAGGCTCCTGGAATGCGGCTTTTCCGCGCGGCTATAAAATCGTTCGTATTCTCTTTGACAATGGCAAACCAACAGGTGGTTATGAAAACTTTGTGACTGGGTTTAGGGTTGATAAATCAGGCGGTAGCGGCCCGGCTTTGGTTTGGGGGCGTCCTGTGGGTCTCGCAATGTTGCCGGACGGCAGTATGCTGATTGCCGTCGACGCGGCTCAGGAGATTTGGCGGATCAGCCGAATTAAATAAATACCAACACTTGCCCCAAAGGTGATGAAGGGCGAAAGTAGGGCATGAGCGAATTACAGTCGCAGCAAACCTTTGGCCCCCGGGTGCTGGAAGTGCCGGAAGGCGACAACCGCGAACGGCTTGTCTGCCCTGAATGCAGTTATGTTCGGTACGACAATCCTAAAATCGTCGCAGGCGCGGTTGTGCTTTGGCAAGGTCGCTACTTGCTTTGCCGGCGAGCCATTAACCCGCGTAAGGGGTATTGGACGATCCCAGCTGGGTATATGGAATTAAACGAGACGGCGCTGGATGGTGCAAAAAGGGAAGTGTTAGAGGAGGCGGAGGCAGAAATCGTCGTGGACGGGCTTTTGGCAATTTATAACATCCCTCGTATCAGTCAGGTGCAACTCATTTATCGTGCGCAGTTGGTTGAAGGCAAACACAGTCCCGGAGTTGAAAGTTTGGAAACGGCCTTATTTGAGTGGTAAGATATTCCGTGGGATGAACTCGCATTTCCGTCGGTGACCTGGGCGCTCAATCATCATCGAGAGGTTTCTGATGAAGCGATTTTTCAGCCAAGGACAAATCCTGAGGGTGACCGGGGCGATTATTGAGCTAGTTATTTGTGCAGCCCGTCTCCATCGGTATTGTCTTTTTTATATTTAGAAAAGACCGGAACCTGCAGTGCCGTAAACGCGAGGGTCAAAATCAGTATCCCAAAGATTTTGAAATTTAGCCAAACCTCGGTCGAAAAGTTTCGCCATACTGCTTCATTCAGCGCTGCCATGACTATAAAGAATATCGCGAATCGCCAGCTTAAAATCCACCAGCCTCGATCTTGGAGCGGCCATGCTGATTCTAGAAGAGGTTTAAGTAGTGGGCGTTTGAAATAGAGCCCGCCCAGTAAAACGATGGCAAATACGCATTGGACAATGGTTGGCTTCATTTTTATGAAGCGTTCATCTTCAAACCACAAAGTCAGCCCGCCAAAGACAAGCACAATGACCGTGGTCACTATAAACATCATGGGCGGCTTCTGACGCCAGACGGCAAGCAATAATGTTACTATAATTACGGCGATCATAAAAGCGCCGGTTGCGGTTATGAGCTCCTTGCCGCTGGTATAGAATACGGTAAAAAATGTAAGAAGCGGGCCGTACTCGGTCGCGGGACGGAGCCAGCCCGGGGCTTTGGAAATAGACTTTGACATATCTGTCTTATAAACCGATCGGACGGAACGTTGATAGAGCTTTTAAGAAACATCGTATTTTACGGGCGGGGCAATCTATCTGGTTGGTGACGGTAGGGTAGATGGTCTAGACTCGTAAGGTGATAGGGGGATTTTGACCAACCAATGACACGACCGCTCCTCACATTTCGGGCTCTGCTGGCTCCACTGCTTAGCGAGGATTTTATAGCCGAGCATTTGGATCAGGCTCCCGCATTCGTTGGCGGGGATGGGACAAAATTCGCCCATTTATTCGATTGGGAGGATGCCACTAAATTATTGAATAACAGTAAAGTGTGGTCGAGCGAAACGCTCAAGCTGACCGAAGTAGGCGAAAGCGTGCTGCCGGAGCAGTATTGTTTCCAAGGTACAAATCGGGGCTTACAGACCATCCAGCGACCGGACCCCACATCAGTGCTGGAACGTATTCGGCGTGGTGCGGTTTTAACGCTCGGTTCGATGGAATCCTCGATGCCGCATTTAGCACGTCTTACAGCAGCTGTAAGCTCTGCACTTGGTGGTGCGGGTTCTGCGCGCATAACCTGTTCTGGGCCTACTGAGCTTGCCAACGTGGTAGATTTCGACGTAGGCGATGCCTTCCATCTTCAGCTGAATGGATCATCATCTTGGGTGCTCTACGAGGAACGTGCGTCGAGGGACGGAAGTACTGCGCCACGCGAGTTGACAGGCGAGTTGGAAATGAATGCCGGCGATGTCTTGTACCTTCCGGCCGGGCAATTTTATCAGGCTGCTGCTAGCAGTGTTTCGACAATGTGGTTGACGATTGTCATCGTTCGGCCAACGGGTGCTGATATCCTGCCCTTAATCCAAGAAAGTTTGACGGATACTCCTTTGTTTCGAGCGGATTTACCATTCTACGATAATGCAGTGGAGCATAAGCGGCATCTCGAGGCTCTGGCGGAATCGTTGCGTAGTGCAGTTGGTTCGGAGGCGTTTGCCGCAAAAGTCATGGCATTTCAGCGGAGCCGTATGTATGTATCGAAAATCGCTTCTTTTAACCTGCCCAGTCACGATATTGGTGAATTTTTCAGGGTGCCAATTGGTGCCACAGAGCCATCGGACGTTATGTCGGAAACAAGGGAGATAGCGCGTTGGGCAAAGCAAACCGAGATATTCACCCTGACAGAGCTCCAGCTAAACTTTCCTAAACATTCTATGGACACTCTGATTAATATTCTTACTGCGTTGCAAGAAAGTGGTTTTCTTCAACAGCCGGAAGCGGACATAAAATAATGGTTGATACTGTCCGCCGTTTTTCTGATTTGATAGCTCCTATTTTGGTTAAGGATTTTGCCGATGTCATAGAGGCTAAATCGCATTTTTATATTCAAGGGCCCGACGACAAATTCTCTAATGTGGCCTCATGGGAAATGATCAATCGCTTGCTTGAGCGGACTGCGCTTTGGGACAGCAGATTATTAACGCTGGCCAAAGATGGCCCCACCTTTGATGCGGAACAGTATTGTCGGGCGGATACGGACGTTGACGGTCACGCAATTATGCGGCCTGTGCCTAGCCTTATACGCAAACATTTAAAAGATGGTGCAACGTTGGTGCTTAATAATACGGATACGTTGACACCTGAACTGGCTGCGGTTTCGGCCTGCCTGCGGCTGCGCTTCGGAGCACAGGTAAAATGTAATATTTATTGCTCGTGGCAAGAGAGCCAAGGTTTTGCAACCCATTTTGACGGCCGAGACGTATTTGTCTTGCATATTGCCGGTAAAAAATCCTGGAACCTTTATGATGGGTTCTATGAGCTCCCCATGGGGGATTCGCCTTACATTTTTCGACTTGGGCATGAAGAAAACGAGCGCCTAAAAGGAAGCTGTATCGAGCATGTGGAAATGACCCCGGGAGACCTTCTTTATATCCCACGCGGTCAATATCACGACGCGATAGCCTCAAGTGAAGCCAGTCTTCATCTTACTTTTGGGGTGGTTCCCATGTTGGGCATAAACGCAATGAACATGATACAAGCGAGTGTGGTCAACGAGCCTCTTTTTAATGAGCCATTGCCACATTTTGATGACCCGAAGGTGTTAAAGGCCCATATCGATCGTCTTGCAGATCGATTGTCGCAAATGTTGGCGTCTCCCGAGACCAGCGTAAAGGTGCGAGAAAGTCAGGAAAGCGTGGCGATGCAGGATTTCTCTGCAGCGTACGGTCTACCGCATACCGGAAATATCGCCACATTCAAAGTTTTTCATGATCAATCAATTGAGCATGGGGCTAAAGGTTCGAATTTGGTTGCTGCCTCAGAGTGGGTGGCTGAGCGAGATTATTTCACCGACCAAGAACTTGCAGCAGCTTTTCCTAGGTTGAAGCCAACTGATATTGTCCGCGTTATTGAAGAATTGATTACTGCCAACCGAATTATCCAAATCGGCTGACCGATGCTGGTTTTGCGGTTGGTAGGTTCTACCCTTACGGTTTCAATTAAAAGTTTGTGCATCGACTCTCAAAGTAATAGATTCCACGAATGGTATCCGGCGAACCAATAATTCCAGGCTCAGCGACTTCAAGCGGCGGCGTTGTGCCACTGCGGCGCACAGCGCGTGATGGGGTTAACGAAGAAGAGCGCCCCTTTTTAGCTTTGAAAAAGCGCGGGCGTTTTGATCCGACGAACATAGAAGCGGCTTTAAAGCGTTTAGCGGAATTATTGTCCATGGATCGGGAGGCCCCTCGGCAGGACGTTGTGCCAAGGGGGTTTTATCTAGACATCTTGGTATGAGCATTTCTTAAGCCTAGTCTCGTAGACAGGGTGAGTCCAATCGTCCAGCTGCTTTGCAGTTAACTATGTACAATTAATCAGGGTATTCTAAATAAATTTGCACGTTAAGAATTTGTATTAACGTTTAAGCAGTGCGGAACATTTGGTAGTCCTTACAATCACCTGCTCTGAGGCTATTTAGGCTTCTTCTGGAAGCCCAACCAGGCTGCGCGCAAAATCTTTTGCTGCGAAGGGCTGTAAATACTCTGCCCCTTCACCAACCCCTATTGCATGAACCGGTAACTTAAATTTTTCTGCAAGGGCCACCAACACGCCTCCCTTGGCGCTACCATCTAATTTGGTCACGACGAGGCCGGTGACTGGGGCTACTTTCTCAAATGTTTCGACTTGAGATATTGCATTTTGCCCCGTGGTGGCATCAAGCACCAGCACGCAGTCATGGGGAGCTGACTCGTCGCGTTTCTTAAGAACGCGAACAATCTTCTCCAATTCCGCCATTAGGTCGGCTTTATTGTGGAGGCGGCCAGCAGTATCTATTAACAGCAGGTCGGCGTTTTTTGCTTGCGCTTGTTCGAGCGCATCGAAGGCGAGGCCTGCGGCATCTGCGCCTGCTTCGCGCGTAATTACCGGACTGTTTGTGCGTTCTCCCCAGATTTGCAGTTGCTCAATGGCGGCGGCGCGAAACGTATCGCCTGCCGCTAGCACAACACTTTTTCCCGCTTCGGAAAAATGTTTTGAGAATTTGCCTATTGTTGTTGTTTTACCTGACCCATTGACACCTGCAATTAACACCACGTGAGGCTTGTTGCCATCAGCAGGTTTTAGAGGGATCGCGACTGGCTTTAGGATGTCTGCTATTATGTCCGCTAACGCTTCTTGCACCTCTTCGGGCGCAATATCTTTTTCAAACCGCTGCTGACCCAGTTCTGCGGCGAGTTTTGCGGCAGTGGTCGGTCCTAAATCTGCCATTATTAGGGCCTCTTCCAATTGTTCGAGCGCCTCGCTGTCGAGCCGTCGCCTTTGTAGGGCAGAGGTAATACTGCCTGTCAGCTGGGCGGTGGATTGGGCAAGCCCGTCACGCAGGCGCCCTAACCAGCTCTTGGCACTCATGTGGCGGTTCCGCCAGCGGAATGGGCATCAAGTGAATTATTTCTTACGCCCGTGATTTTCACCTGCAACAGCGAACCCTCCGGCGCGGGTTTATTCAATGTTACCGGTGCAAACTGTTCCGTCCGTCCACGTCCGTATTTTTCTACCACTATAGTTGCTTTTGAACCTATAGCGGATTTGAAAAACTCTCTTTTTACTGCATTACCAGCCTCGCGTAATTGAGTTGCTCGTTCACTGCAGAGAGATTTTGGATGTTGTGGCATGCGCGCTGCCGGAGTTTCTGGGCGGGCGGAATAAGGAAATACGTGGAGCCATGTTAATCCGCATTCTTCAATAAGGCGCAGACTATCTTTAAACATTTCATTCGTTTCAGTTGGGAACCCTGCGATAAAGTCGGCACCAAAAACAATGTCCGGCCTCAGTTCGCGCGCCTTTCGGCAAAATTCGATAGCGTCGGCGCGGCTATGTCTGCGCTTCATGCGCTTTAGGATCATATCGCTGCCTGATTGAAGCGATAGATGTAAGTGCGGCATTAAACGATCTTCTTCGGCAATGGCGTGCATCAGATGGTCATCGATTTCGATAGAATCGACCGAAGAAAGACGTAATCTAGGCAATTCAGGAATCTGTTTTAAAAGACGACGTACTAATTGCCCAAGGCTAGGTTGCCCTGGTAAATCTAGGCCGTAGGAGGTAATATCGACGCCTGTTAGAACCACCTCCTTATAGTCCGCATTCACTAATTCCCGGACTTGATTAACTACGGCCCCCATTGGCACGGACCGACTTTTACCACGGCCATAGGGGATTATGCAAAAGGTGCAGCGGTGATCGCAACCATTTTGAACTTGCACAAAGGCGCGTGCGTGATCATCTAGACCGGTGATGAGGTGCGCTGCTGTTTCTTTTAGCTCCATAATGTCGTTCACCCGCACCGGCTCAGTCGCGATATTCTCAAATGCATCAATCCGCATTTTTTCTGCATTGCCGAGCACTAAATCCACCTCGTCCATGGCAGCATAGCGATCTGGGTTGATCTGGGCAGCGCACCCGGCAACAACGATTCGGGCCTCGGGGTGTTCTCGGTGGGCTCGCCGTATCGCTTGCCTGGCCTTTCGTTCCGCTTCAGCGGTTACGGCGCAGGTGTTGAAGAGAATTATATTATCAAGGCCTGCGACCATCATATTATCTCGCATGACTTGACTTTCGTAGGTGTTTAGCCGGCAACCAAATGTGACAATTTTTTGTTTTTCAGTCATAGTGTAACCGAACCGGTGAAGCTGGTGGCAAAAGGTCCTGTCATAAGTACATGATCATCTTTTTTGCGCCATTGAATATCCAAAGAGCCGCCATCCAGGTCTAATGTTACAGAGCGTCCGCTTAGGCCGCGCCTATGAGCGGCGACTGCTGCCGCGCACGCGCCGGTGCCGCAGGCATCCGTAATACCAGAGCCCCGCTCCCAGACTCGCAGGCGAAATCGATTTTCGCCTTTTGGGCTCGCGATTTCAACATTGGTGCGCTCGGGGAATAGGGCGTGATGTTCTATTTCGGGGCCGATTTTCTCGAGCGGAACAGCCTCAGCATCTTCGACAAAAAATACGCAGTGAGGATTTCCCATGCCCACTCCTACCGGATCGGAGAGATTTCCTTCGGCAACGGGTAAATGCAGTGAATCAATTGCTTCGGATAGTGGAATGTCGGCCCAGTCGAGGTTCGCCGGGCCCATATCTACTGTTACCAATCCGCTGGCCCTTTTCTGTGCGGCAACCGTTCCACTGAGGGTTTCCAATAGAATTTGGTTTGTATTTGTTTCGTCCATCAATAGTGCCGCCAGACACCTTGTGCCGTTACCACAAGCACCTGCTTCGCTACCATCGCTATTGAAAAATCGAATTCGTGCTGTTGCATCGGAGGTTTGGGGTTTTTCAATAAGAACCAGTTGGTCAAACCCGACACCGCGTCGCCGGTCGGCAAGGGCAAGAATCTGGGTTTCCGTAAGGGTCAGAGGACGCATTCGTGCGTCAAGGACGACGAAGTCATTGCCCAACCCATGCATCTTGACGAACGGAACCATCCGAACCCACCCTTCAAACTAATCTTACAAGCCATGGCCTTATATGGTCCGTAAGCATAAGAAGTCCACTGCTTTCGCTAATTGATAAAGGACCGTTGCGCTTGACTTAGGTGGTATGCAGGCGTACAAGGGCGCGCCTTTTCAATAGTTTTAGGCAGGTCGGTCCCGAGGGGCCCCGCTGGTCCGCGAGTATCGCGCACTGGCGTCTTTTGGTTTGGTTATTTGAGAAAGGTTCTAACGAACCGATGTTTAATAGTCTTTCAGGACGATTAGGTGAGGTTCTAGAAACCCTTACGCGCCGCGGTGCGTTGAGCGAAAAGGATGTAGATTCCGCTCTTCGCGATGTGCGTGTTGCTTTGCTTGAGGCTGATGTGGCGCTACCGGTAGTGCGCGATTTCATCAAGAAAGTAAAAGGTGAAGCGATTGGCGAGAGGGTTCTGAAATCCGTTACGCCAGGGCAGATGGTTATCAAAGTGGTCCACGACGCTTTGGTAGAAATGTTGGGAGCGGATGATGCGGCTCTGCAATTGCCAATTAATCCACCGAGCGCCATTCTAATGGTGGGATTGCAAGGCTCCGGCAAAACAACGACTAGTGCGAAAATAGCCCGTTTTATAACTGATAAGAATAATAAGAAGGTTTTGATGGCCTCGCTTGATGTGGCCCGTCCAGCCGCACAGGAGCAGCTGAAAGTGCTGGGTGAGCAGGTCGATGTGGCGACGCTACCTATCATAGAAGGGCAACCACCGCTTGAAATTGCTAGACGTGCAATGCAGGCGGGAAATCTTGGCGGTTACGATGTCGTCATATTGGATACAGCTGGTCGGCTGGCGGCGGATGAGGCCTTGATGGCGGAAGTTTCGGCTATCCACCAAGAATCAATGCCTTTGGAAACATTGCTGGTTGCTGACGCCATGACTGGCCAGGATGCAGTGAATACTGCAGAACAATTTCATAAATGCCTTGATTTGACGGGTATTGTATTAACTAGAGTCGATGGCGATGCACGCGGTGGTGCTGCGCTCTCAATGCGGGCTGTAACGGGTTGCCCGGTCAAGCTTATTGGCACTGGTGAAAAACTCGATGAATTAGAGACTTTTCACCCTGATCGTATTGCAAGTCGTATTCTTGGAATGGGCGATGTGGTTAGCTTGGTTGAGAAAGTCAGTGAAGCCGTCGAGGAAGAAGAGGCTGGAAAGCTGGCCGCTAAGCTCAAGAAAGGCCAAATGGATTTCAACGATCTGGCCAGCCAATTGCGCCAAGTGACCAATATGGGGGGGCTTTCCGGTGTCATGGGAATGTTGCCTGGTGTTGGCAAGATGCAAAAACAAATGGCCGAGGCTAATTTGGATGAAGGTATGATCCGTCGTCAGGAAGCTATCATTCTATCGATGACGCCCGATGAACGGGTGCGTCCAAAACTTATTCAGGCATCTCGGAAACGGCGTATTGCGACTGGGTCGGGCACGTCGGTGCAAGACGTTAACAAATTGATGAAGCAGTTGATCACCATGAATAAGATGATGAAAAAAATGGGAAAAATGGGCCAAAAAGGAATGATGCGCCATGGCCTTTCAGGGATGACCGGTATGCCCGGATTGCCGCCAGGATTTGGCGGTCGATAAATTTGTATTTAATCGAATCAAAGTAAACCTAAGGAAAATAAAAATATGTCGTTACGGATTAGACTAGCTCGCGGTGGAGCTAAAAAGCGGCCCTTTTATCGGATTGTAGTTGCGGATACTCGTATGCCCCGCGATGGTCGTTTTATTGAGAAACTTGGTACTTATAATCCTATGTTGGCGAAGGATGATCCGGGCCGCGTTGTGTTGGTAAACGAGCGAATTGAGCATTGGTTGTCGGTGGGTGCAACTCCATCAAACCGGATTGCCCGCTTCTTGGCAGCGGCTAATATCCGTCCCGCACCGGCCATTCCTGTCCAGACCAAAAAGGACAAGCCACGCCCTAAAACGCTTGAGAGGATAGCGGCGTTGCGAGAGAAAAAAGCTGCCGCAGCAGAAGCAGTTATTACTGAAGAGGCGGCTCCAGAAGAGACACCTGTTAAAGAGGCGGCTCCAGAAGAGGCTGCTGCAGAAGAGACACCCGCTAAAGAGGCGGCTCCAGAAGAGGCTGCTGCAGAAGAGACACCTGTTAAAGAGGCCGCACCAGAA
>PBOR01000058.1 GCA_002724395.1 Rhodospirillaceae bacterium
AACGTTGCCGGATGACATAAGACGGCACCTTACCAGGGCGAAACCCAGGAATTGTGACCTTGCCGGCTAGGTCCTGCAATTTTGCATTTGTCTTAGCCTCAATGTCCTCAGGAGGGACAGTGATGGTAAATTCGTGGCTTAAACCTTCGTTTTTCTTCTCTATAACTTGCATGGCCCCTATCACTCGCCAGTAAATTTCATTTTGGCCTTAATTATCTTGGCCTAATCTTCAAACGCGTGGATGGTAAACTGGTGCGGGCGGAGGGAATCGAACCCCCACGGATTACTCCACAGGTACCTAAAACCTGCGCGTCTACCAATTCCGCCACGCCCGCCCTTTTAGGAAGCTAGGCACCGACCGTCCGCGCGCCGAAGCGACCTTGTATAAGTAGTGCGCGGTTAGCGGTCAAGCAAAGCTGCGACAGTAAGAAAAGGTTTCCATGAATAACGATCTACACTACCCAGACTTATCGGTAATTACAGCGCACCTTAGCCGGCCAAAAGATTAGAATGTTTGCCGTCTAAAACCCAAAAAAGATAAAATCAAACTAATGGAGAAAAAATTTGCGCAAAACCGATCAGGGTAAGTTTCATGGCGAATAGTAGAAATAGCCAAAATACGAATTAAAGCTGCTGATACCCACTTGATTTCGAAAGGGTGCTTCTATCATAAGGACAAGAACAAAACAGCACCTTTGGGTAGTGCCATGTAGCTCTCAGGCTAAATAATATCCTAAAAGATCTACGCTCTGATCGCACATGTGCAAAATCTCACTATTTTTTATTAAATTATTAGCATTTCAGTTTTAATTACCTGGAAACATTAATCTATTAGATTTTTAGGAAAATCTTTTACCGCCGGTCTGTTTTTAAGAAGTCGTTTTACAGAAGAGGACAAGGCAGTCTTACCAGTTATGCTGTAGCATTCGTGATTTGTCTCAATTCTTTCCAGGTCGTAGAGGTAATTAACCATAAGCCCCGAGGATTGTTTTAATCCATTCTTGGAAGTATCACCAAGCCAATTTAACCGTTCTATTCTAGCCCCATTCATTAGGTGAAAATTGGCGACAGAATTAGCAGCACGCACACCGTCAGTTCTTTTAGCTTTAGCAAGATATTCAGCGCCTGCCCGCATAATAATCGGTTGAAGTGTATTGGCGAGACTTTCATCTTTATACCAATTAGCAGTATCCAATAATTTGCCTATTGCTTTACCCGGATCCTCTAACTCAGCAATTGATTTCAAGTCTTTAAGTTCTGTATCAGAAAGGTTAAATTTGCCTGTTTTCAGGTTTTCAACAAGCCAATGCCGAAACCCTGGAATAGGCGATAGGGTTGCAAATGTTTTGAGTGCAGGAAATTCAGATTTAAGCAAATCTACGACACGTTTAATTAAAAAACCGCCGAAGCTGATCCCTCCCAATCCTGATTGGGTATTGGAGATTGAATAAAAAATTGCGGTATCGGCATTTTTCGGATCGGTAATGGGGGCCGCTTGATCTAATAAAATGTCCACGTTTGCAGCAAGCCCGTTTACCAAAGCAACTTGAACGAAGATCAACGGTTCCTCGGGCATGCGCGGATGAAAGAATGCAAAACAACGTCGGTCAGATTCTAGCCTATTTCTTAAATCTTCCCACCCACGGATTTCATGAACTGCTTCGTATTCAATTAGCTTTTCGAGTAATGAAGCAGGATGCTCCCAGCTTATCCGTTCTAATTTCAAGAAGCCAATATCAAACCAAGATGTCATTAAACTACGGAAATCGTGTTCCAGCGCAGCTAAATGGGGATCTTCACGATAAATCTTCAAAAGGTCCGCCCGCATGTCGACTAGAAATTTTACTCCTGCAGGCAAAGTGTTGAATTGAGTTAATAGTCGTATCCGTTTGGGCTCCAAGGCACCACGTAACCTTATCTCCAAGCGAGGTCGATCTTCTGTCGCAGCAGATTGATAATCCTCAATTGCACTTTCTACAGCGGCTCGATCCAACTCGAAGCCATCAGCCATTAATTGGAGAAATCGACGACGCCCCTTTCCATTGAGGCTGAGGTAGGTTTCGCCTAAAGAGGCTGCACGAGCTCGAGCCGATACCTCTCCACCCTTTGCGTCAAGGTAATCTTGCATTTGCTTGCGCAAACTCCGGATATCGCTTTTGCTCGAGAGATCGGGCCGCACTGAGCCAGAAAAGGAACCCGCAATATCACGCCATGCGTTACCTAAGCGATTAAGCCAGGACGGAGACGAATTCTCCGAACGGCATGTATTCGTTGCTCTGGCGTTTCTATCTGGCGCAATTTCTCGGGATTTTGAAATCATGGGATTTATCATTGATCGTTATATAATTTTGATAAAATCTCAGGTAACAAATTTGGAATATCTTCTGCGATCAATCCTGGTCCATGCGCAGCTGCAGCTGCCCCATGCATCCACACCCCTGCCATTGCACCCTCGAACGATGCCATGCCCTGCGCTAATAAACCGGTGATTATTCCTGCTAAGACATCCCCGGCACCTGACGTAGCTAACCATGGGAAGGCGTTATGGTTAATAGCAGCCCGTCCATCCGGAGCGGCGATTACGGTGTCCGAACCTTTCAATACGATAACGGCACCACTCACCTCTGCTGCACAACGCGCGCGCGTAAGTTTGTCGCCATCGCTCTTAAACAATATCCGAAACTCTCCCTCGTGAGGCGTTAAAACACATGGGCCCTCAATCGATGAGAATAATAGTTCAGGCGTGTCCTTAAATACAGTCAGAGCATCCGCATCCAGAACTGTCGGCCGTTTCAAGCGTAGGGCCGCTAGAGTCCGCTCCCTAGTCGCAACCGTGATGCCATGTCCGGGACCTATCAGGACCGCGCCCACTCGATTATCCCCCACGATATCGCTAAACGTGCCTGTGTCTCGTACTGTGCGAACAACAGCGCCAGGCTGGCTCAAACGGAAAATAGTTGCGCTTTCCTTAGGCACGGTCAAGGTCACCATACCAGCACCGGCACGTCGTGCACCTGCGGCTGCAAGTATAGCGGCCCCGGGCATATCGCTACTTCCACCAATTACTGCATAGCCTCGGTTATATTTGTGATGCTCCGGTCCTATAATAGGTAAATGATGTTGCCAAATCCCCGGATCATTGCTTGCCTGTAAGGGATTGATTTCAGAAATAACCGACGCTGGGATACCGATATCAGCGAGTAAAACCTCGCCACATTTAGACCGCCCTGGTTCCAGTAAATGACCTGGTTTTTTCCGGAAAAATGTGACCGTCAACATCGCGTCAGCCGCAGAACCAAGGATTTCGCCAGTATCCCCATGAAGTCCACTCGGTATGTCCACTGCAACACAGGTTTCAGAGCTAATTGCTGCAATAACCTCTTTAGCAGCGCCATCCAAAGGACGTGACAAACCAGCCCCAAAAAGCGCATCCACTACCAATTCTGCACCATCTAAAATCGCCGGAGATAAATCCGAAATTACCCCATCCCAGCGTGCTGCTTGAATTTTCGCTTCACCCTTAAGCCTATCCGACGTTCCCAAAAGCGCTAAACGAACATCCCAACCGGCCTGTTTGAGCAATCGGGCGACCACAAATCCGTCACCCCCGTTATTTCCAGGGCCGCACAAAACTGCCACTGGCATAGACGTCCATCGAGCAGTGATTGCATCAGCAATCGCAGCACCTGCTCTTTCCATAAGCGTCTCTCCCGAAATGCCGCTTTTAATAGCCGCATTATCCGCAGCCGCCATCTCATCAACGCTCAATAAGGCGTTTTCGCTATTAGGTCCCAAAAACAATTCATCGCTCACTTTGGACTAGACTTCGAAAGATTAATGAATTTTGATAACGCCACATTTATCATTATATCTTAAAAAAAATTACCTAATATTTGTGATCACCCTGATATGGATACATCTATAGATAAATTACTAGCTCAGTTTGAATCAGACTTGAGTGAAATCACCGGCAAGGATCTAGCGTATGATCTCGTTCAATATGGGCGTTCTCCAAGCGTGGTTAAAGCAAAAAGCCTTATAGCCGAAGGGATTGAAACCCTCAGTGACGATAAAAAATATGCAATCCTTGGATTAATTGAAGAACACTGCGGGTGATCATTAACTCAAAGGTATACTCTGGAGCCCCTTTAGCTTAACGAAATTTGGCCCACAGTATCCAATTGTAAGGAATAGGGATAATCTTTTCTCTAAAGTAATAACTTAATTATAATATATAACTGTATGTTTAATTGAATTATTTTATGAAAAAGTCTTTCAAGTTAAATGATTTTGACTTCGACCTACCATCGGCATGCATAGCCCAAACCCCGAAGCAACCTCGCGATTCTGCTAAGCTATTAGAGATTGGAGCAAAGCTTGAAGATTTAATTGTAGCCGATTTGCCTTTCCGGCTAGAAACAGGTGACCTGCTTGTCGTAAACGATACCAAGGTTATTCCTGCCCGCCTTCATGGCAAAAGAGGAAAAACCCGTGTTCAAGTGACACTAACTCAAAACCTGGAGGCAAATCGCTGGAAAGTATTTGCCAAACCTGGTAGGCGACTAAGAATTGGTGAAAAACTCAAATTTGGAGCCGATTTTGAAGCCGATGTAATAGAAAAATTATCCGACGGGCAAATTATTCTTGAATTCCAAACCGATGATTTTGCAGAGGCACTTCGCATTCATGGGGCCATGCCGCTCCCTCCTTATATTGACCGTCTTCCATCTCCTACCGAAAGTGATTTCCAGGATTATCAAACAGTATATGCAGCAAAAGACGGCGCTATAGCGGCACCCACAGCAGGACTGCATTTCACCGACCATCTACTTCAGGGATTGCAAGATCGCGGAATTGGAAAGGTTATGGTTACATTACATGTTGGTGCCGGCACTTTTTTGCCGGTACGAGTTGATAAACCTGCTAACCATAAGATGCATGCGGAGCTTGGGATAATTAGCGAAAAAACCGCAGCTCATATCAATGAAACGCGGGCGAACGGCGGACGTATTATTGCGGTTGGTACAACCAGCTTACGACTTTTGGAATCTGCTGTAGACGCACAGGGTATCGTGCACCCATTTGACGGCGAGACCGACATATTTATTCTGCCAGGGTTCGAATTTAGGGCAGTTGATTTATTGATGACGAATTTCCATTTGCCCCGATCCACTTTGTTTATGCTGGTATCTGCTTTTGCAGGCCTTGCGCGCATGAAAGAGGCATACGCTCATGCCATCAAAAAAGATTACCGATTCTATTCTTATGGCGATGCTTGCCTATTACACAAAGCGACGACTTAAGAGGAGGTTCTCATAGCACTTTTTCTATCTGAGACAGATATAGCGTCACTTGTAACCATCAACGATGCTATCGATGCGATGACAGAAGTTTTCAAAATTCGTGGCGACGGTGACGTCATCAACCCTCCCCGACAGCAAATAGATATCCCAAATGGTTATCTACGCCTCACATCAGCGATCGTAAATCCTATGAAGAAGATTGCCGTTAAGGTCTCTTCTTCAATGGTTTTTGACAGCGATTCCGGCAGAATTCTTTTACTCCTAGATAGCGAAACAGGCCGGGTAGACGCAATCATTGAAGTTTTTCGTCTAGGCGCTTTACGTACCGCAGCGGCCAGTGGGGTCGGCACGCAATTGTTATCACGTGTCGACGCGGACAGTATAGGGCTGTTTGGTACAGGGCGTCAGGCAAAGACACAAATTGCTGCCGTGACAGCAGTTCGTCCTATAAAAAAGGTCGTTGCTATAGGAAGGAACAAAGAAAGGCTAAGCTCTTTCTGCGCGGAAATGACTCGGGAGTTAAATATACCGGTAATTGAAGCCGTCGATCCTCTGGAGCTCTATGAGTGTGGAATTTTAGTCGCCGCAACGACGTCCGCAGAACCGGTGATTTTTGGGGAGCACCTCAAACCTGGCACTCACATTAACGCTATAGGTGCAAACCGTCTGGAACGACGCGAATTGGATGATGCTGTACTGGAGCGGTGTTCGCTCGTAACGGTAGACAATAAGGTACAGGCAGAAAAGGAATCTTCTGTTCTGCTGCGCGCGATTGAACAAGGTACACTCACGTGGAACGATGTGCTTGAACTGGGCGATTTCATGGTGGGTAACGGTACTGAGCGACGCACGACTGACGCAATCACAATTTACAATTCCCACGGCGTCGCAATGGAAGATGTGGCGTTAGCAACCAAAGCCTATGAATTAGCCCAAGCAAAAGGCGTCGGCACAGAGGTGCCATTTACGTTAGGGTGAGCGGCTATGAAAATATTTAATCAAACCGGAATTGGCTAATGACATTCGACTACACCACCACCATTCGTCCAAATTTACCTGTATCACCAAAGCCCGGAGGACAAGTTCCAGCTTTTAATTTCGTGGGTGGAAATATGGATCCGGCTCTTATCCCCGTTGACGATTTGATTGCAGCTTTCACCAGCGTCATTGAGCGCGAAGGACCTAGCCTTGCATTTTATAATACGGGTACTGGACCGCTAGGCTACCGTCCACTGCGAGAATTCGTCGCTAAAACGTTAAAGAAGAAAGCGGCCATGGATATTTCTGCGGATGAAGTATTGATTGTTTCTGGCTCGCTACAAGCACTCGATTTGATTAATCAACTCATATTAAAACCCGGTGATACGGTCATCATCGAAGAAGCGACCTACGGCGGCGCCATGAGCCGACTAGACGCTCTTGGGGTCTCATATGAAGGCGTCGCCCTCAACGAAGGTGGAATTTGCATGACCGCGCTTGCGGACACTCTGGAACGTTTGAAAGACAATGGTGTTACACCCAAATATATCTATACCATTCCGACCGTACAAAACCCTACGGGAACGATAATGCCGCTGGACAGACGCAATCGTATGCTGGAATTGGCGGATAAATACGGTGTCGCCATATTTGAAGATGACTGTTATGCAGATTTGATTTGGAATGAGAAACGTCCACCAGCTATTTATTCTCTCGACGCAGCTAATGAAGGACGGACAGTCCTCTATTGCGGTTCATTCTCCAAGTCTGTCGCTCCGGCCTTTCGTCTTGGATATATTGTCGCCGATTGGGCAGCGCTTAAGCACATAGTGCCGATGAAAACAGATGGTGGCACCAGCGCTCTCTCTCAGATGGTGATGGCCGAATTTTGTCAAACCAAATTCGCTAGTCACGTTAGTGAATCAACGGCATCATTAAAAGAAAAGCATGACGTAATGTTGGAAGCTCTGGCAGTGGAATTTGGAACAATAGTCGAGGTGCAACCTGCCGAGGGTGGAATTTTTCTTTGGATCAAATTACCGGATACGGTGGATACTAGTGTTCTCTTTCCAGCAGCCGGTGCAGAGGGTGTAGCTATCAACCCTGGATCTGAATGGACAGTTGATGGACCAGCAAACAAAAATAAAATGCGGCTTTGTTTTGGCAGCGCATCAAAAGATGAAATCTGTGCTGGTGTCGCCAAATTAGCTGAAGTATGCCATCGCGAGTTTGGCATACCGCTGCGAAGCGGTAATGTTCAACGCTAAGTGTCAGCAATCAGCGAACGAGATGGACGATAAGTCTAGAGACTATGTTAATCGTCTTTCTTGGTTACTCGCTTGATCTAATATATGTCGGTAAAGGTGGAATATGACAGATACAGAGAAATTAACGCAGTTGGGTCGAGACACTCCCCTGCCCCAATCACCCAAAGACGCGGTCCTTGAGACGGTCGAAAACCCTCATATTGATACCAGCTATCTAGTACGATTTTTGTGTCCGGAATTCACCTCGCTCTGCCCAATTACTAGTCAGCCCGATTTTGCAAAATTTGCTATTGATTATTTACCGCGCCAAGATTTAATCGAAAGTAAGTCTCTAAAAATTTTCATGGCTTCTTTCCGTAATCATGCGGCCTTCCATGAAGATTGTACGATCTTCATCGGTAAACGCCTTGTAAAGGCCGCTGCGCCCGTTTGGCTGCGCGTGACGGCCATGTGGTATCCTCGTGGTGGTATTCCCATCGATGTCTTTTTCCAAACAGGACCTAAGCCAAAGGATATCTATATCCCCGAACCAGCTTATACGCCGTATATCGGACGCTAACCGTGATCGGCAAAGAGACTATCCGGACCAAGGCCCATGAGCTTGGCTTCGATGTAATTGGTTTTACTCATGCTCAATTACCTGAAAAAACCGGACACGACCTCGATACTTATTTAGAAAAAGGTCATCATGGCGATATGGATTGGCTAGCTGGTAAAGCAAATCGACGACGCACACCGGTGGCTCTTTGGCCAGAAGCGAAATCAGTAATTGTGCTTGGCGTAAATTACGGACCAAAGCACAACCCACTGAAGGAAATGAAGGCATTTTCCAATGAAAGCCGCGCTATGATTTCTGTCTATGCACGTAATCAAGATTACCACGATGTCATCAAAAAACGCCTCAAGGCTCTAGCCCGCTGGCTTCAAAAAGAAAGCAGCGAATATGTTAAAGTATTTGTCGATACAGCACCCGTCATGGAAAAACCGCTCGCTCAGCAAGGGGGACTAGGTTGGCAGGGTAAACACACCAATCTCGTTTCACAGAAATTTGGATCATGGCTATTTTTAGGCGAGATCTATACCACCCTAGAAATCGAGCCGGACGCGGCAGAGATAGACCATTGCGGCAGCTGCACCGCTTGCTTGGATATATGTCCCACCAATGCGTTCCCCGAACCCTACAAGATCGATGCAAGACGCTGTATCTCATACCTTACTATCGAGCATAAGGGCCACATTCCCGAAGAGTTTCGCAAAGCCATAGGTAACCGTATTTATGGTTGCGACGATTGCTTGTCCGTCTGTCCATGGAATAAGTTTGCGAAATTAGCAGAAGAACCGGCTTTCCTACCTCGTGACGCACTCGACGGACCAAAGCTTGCGGAGCTAGCTCAATTGGATGACGTTCAGTTCCGCAAGATGTTTTCGAAAACCTCAATCAAACGCTCTGGCCGCGACAGGTTCATCCGAAATGTTATGATTGCCGTTGGCAATAGCGGCGATACTTCGCTAATAGAAGTCGCTCAATCCCGCAGAAACGATAAATCGGAAATCGTGCGCGAAATGGCTAGCTGGGCTGTTTCGGAACTTTCTTAATAGGCTGTTGGCAAATCCGGGTCTAAGCCCATCAAATGTTGGCCAACCATATTGAAATTAGTCTTCCGCCCTTGGCCTTGCTGGGTAAGCGTATGAATATCTCGAAAACGCCGCTGGAAAAGACTTGAGTTAAAGATGCTGGTCGCACCTGTTGCATCATAAATTTCGTCCACTACATCTTTTGCCTGATGAATTGCGTAGGTAGTACTTAGACGGATACGCATACGAGAATCCAATGTAAGTTCGCCTCGTTGCTTCACGTCTTCAAAGACTTCAGCGGCTTCATTCAGCACATACATACGTGATGATTTTATTTTTGCTTCACACGTGGCCACCATGTTTTGTACCGCAGTTGTTTCGGCAAGACGCTGTTTCATTCGATAAGGCTGTTTTTCACACGCCAAGGTTTTAAAATCCTCCAGCATGCCCCGCGCAATGCCATTGGCTACTCCAGAGAAACCAATCGCATAGAGATTAGTTGTTGGTATGGTATACAGAGGTCCGTCACAATAGCGCTCTTCAGGAATGATATAGCGTGATAGCGAAAACTCCTTTGGTACGAAAAGATCTTTGACAGAATAACCATCGCTGGCAGTGCCGCGTAGGCCCATAACATTCCAAATATCAATAAGTTCGCAGTCTTCCTTCCGAAATAATAAAGCGCGTGTATCTTCGGTTCCATCCTCTTTTATAAAGGTGAACCGTCCACCGAGATAAGTTGCGTGGCGTAAACCGCTCGCAAATTGCCAGCGGCCTTCTTTTACGTAATAGCCGTCATCACGTACTTCAACCTTTGCCTTACCTGGTCCCCACGCCAAGACTCCGGCAGGGTCTTTGCCCCATACTTCCTTGGCGGTTGTCGGCGGGACGTACGCCGCTGAAGTGGAACAGCCATTACCTTGGCAGGTGACCCAGCCAACACTGGCATCGCGCTGAGCAATAGCAGAGGTAATACGAAAAAAAGTAGCCGGGTCAATTTCCAAACCACCATAGGCTTTTGGTAACAAAAGGCGAAATAACTTTTCGCCGTGCATTTTGTCTAACAAATCCTTGGGTAGCCGTCGCGTTTCATCAATCTCGTCTGCCGCAGCGCTGATATCATCAGCTATGCGTTCAACGCGGGCCATGTGATCTTCAGTGTTATAGAGCGTGATTGCCGCCGCTTCAGCCGTCATTATTCAGTCACCTCAAATGGTAATACGTGGGGTTGATCGGAATACCCCAACACAAAGTTACGGTTCGTTTGGTTCGGGTTTCGGTTTATGAAAGGCCGACCGTATAAAGGATGGCTCATAGAACGTACCTCATGCTCAAGTGTATGTAATCTCCTGCCGCTATCTAGATCGATAATATCCTTAAAGCGATACTGAAACTGGTTACTTTCTTGACTGATCAAATTGCGCGCCATCAGGGCCTTATGCGGTCCAGAAAAATCAGCGAGATAAATCTGAACATGGTGTCCGTCATAACGGGGTATTTTCTTGTCAGTTTCGCGGAAGATCATCAACTGATGGTAACCGGACTCTATTTGAGCGGAAATCCCGCCTGCTTTACGCACCGCCACTTTTGCACCAATGATTTCACGATAAAACCGCGCGATCCCCTCTGAGCTACCTGGTCTGGAATCAAATTCTACATATCGAATACCGAGACTTGCGGGACCGTGTTTCCTATTTGGAGGGAAGCACCGATAAGCATTACCCCAAGGGCATATGACATCTAAGTGGTTGCGGCTGGCCGAAAATTTAAATTGGGTTCCACGCAAATCGGACTTTACGGCTTCTAAACGTTTCTTAAGACTTTTTAGGTCTGGCACAGTTATACCCGTATGCCCGGGAATACGCTGCGGCTTTCCAGTTGGCATATGAATTTGTGTCTTACCGACGTTCATCCACATATTGACAACGCCCGGTGTCATATAGGGGTCACGAGTGAACCCCATCCCAACTACATAAAATAGCGTTGCCAATCGTTGATCCGGGACCTTAACGTTGGTGTGTTCCAGGCCAACGATATTTGCCAAATCTTCTGCGGTCCGGTCGAAACTCATTCCCATCCCTTTCTAAAACTCGTTTGAACGACCCACTAGTGTAACAAAAGCGGCACAAAGTAATGCTAGTCCCTTTTTAGAAATTTCTCCATACTACTTAGTTGTAGTGCAAACTGTAGGAGTGTTGTTTGCGATGAGGTATTCAGTCAAATTTATTCTGGGCATAGTAGCTTTTGCTTTTTCGTTAAGCGCTTTTGATGCAACACCCGTGCTAGCTGACGGGCATATGATGGTCATCAAAGAACGTAAGGCGCTGATGAAAAAGGTTGTTAAGGCGACTAGAATCATCAAGAAATATAAAAAGGGTAAAGCATCCGATGGTGAGGCAATCGTAGCTGCTAAAGCGCTTCGAAAGGCCATTAACTCTTCAATAGATAAACGTCTGTATCCTATAGGCTCCACACGCCCAGATGTCTCGGCGAAGAAAACACGTGCTAAAGCCAATATCTTGTCTGAATGGGAAGCTTTTGTTGAAGCTGGTAAAAAGTCCGTAAAGCTTGCCACCAAATTCATCGAGGGTGCGAAGGCAGGTCAAGGACAGGCTAAGTTCGCTTGCGGCGGGTGTCATAAACCCTACCGCGGCAAGAAGGTCAGATAGAAAAAACCGTTGTCGATTATTTCGGCATAACGAACCACTCTTCGCTATACCCGAAAGCGCGATTTTCTTGTTCTTAAGTAGATTGTCAGTTCAGCGATTAAATAATTATTTAATCGGCAAATTTCTTTACTGCGAGCACGGCGTTCAAGCCTCCAAATGCAAACGAATTTGAAATAGCCGCTTTAATGGGCATGTCCCGGGCTTCATTCGGCACATAATCTAGATCACATTCAGGATCAGCCTCTTCATAATTAGCCGTCGGCGGAGCCACATCGTTATTTATTGCGAGTGTAGTGACAGCCAATTCCATGGCGCCCGCGGCACCCAATGCATGACCGAACATTGATTTACTAGCTGAGATAGCAACTTTTTCAGCATGATTGCCCATGGCAATTTTTATCGATTTAGTTTCAGTCATATCGTTGGCCGCAGTTCCGGTTCCATGGGCGTTAATATAGCTGATATCTTCCGAATTGAGGCCGGCATCCTTCAGAGCAAATTTCATGGCCTTTGAAGCGCCTTCAGAACTAGGCATGGTAATATCCATAGCATCGGACGTCATCCCAAAACCGACAATTTCTGCGTAAATTTTTGCTCCACGGGCTTTTGCATGTTCCAAAGTTTCCAACGTCATGATTGCCGCGCCCTCCCCCAAAGTCATTCCTGAACGATTTTTTGAAAACGGACGACAGGTATCGGTAGTCATGACCCTTATGGCTTCCCAGCCTTTCATGGTGCCTATAGCTATGCAAGCTTCCGTGCCTCCAGTAACGGCACGGTCAACGATACCCTGGCGCACCATGTGAAAAGCCTGTCCAATGGCATGATTGGCCGACGAACACGCGCTGGCGATAGCATAAGAGGGCCCGGTAATACCATTTTCCATCGTGATATGACTGCACGCTGCATTCAACATCATGCGTGGAATAGTGAAAGGGTGAACACCTCTCCTTCCTTCTTTGTAAATGTGATAATAAGCTTGATCTGCTGTTTCCTGGCCACCTACTCCGCAACCGATAATGGTTGCAGTGTTGTCCCCATCCTCACCATCGAAAGTAAGACCGGAGTCTGAAATCGCTTCACGGGCGGCCATCAAACCAAGTTGCGAGAACCTATCCAGCAGAGCCAATTGTTTTTTTGGAAAATGCTCTTTTGCAACATAATCTTTAATTTCGACGCCAATTTTAATTTGCAATTCATCCGTTGGAATTGTTTTAAGCGGTCCAATTACACAGCGACCGTTACTAATCGTCTCCCAAAACTCTGAGATTGATTTGCCAGCGCCTGAGAATACGCCTAATCCGGTAATGACAACCCTATTCATGGCTTACATTTCTCCACATCGTTGCACATCAAACAAGTAGGCGAAGAAACCAAGTGCAAGGTTAAAGCCCATCCCTTCCTATCGTCAGCACAATCCGATTTTAATCAGAATGCGAGATTTAAGTTTGCTCTTCTATGACTTTTTTAACCGCATCGACCACATGGCCAACTGTCTCAAATTCCATTTCTTGATCATTTGCATTGTAAGGAATTTGGATGTCGAATTTTTCTTCGATTGCAAAAATTATTTCAACAATATCCAATGATTCTATTTCTAAATCGTCAAGTCGCGCTTCGCGTTCAAGCTTTTCACGCGGCACATCTGCCTTATCAGAAACTATATCGTAAATTTCTTCTTCTACGCTCGCCATCGTACACTCTCAATAATTGGCGTTACTGCCTGCTATTGGCGAATTTGGTTAGCCTTTTTCCGAGGCCGTTTCAAGCGCCTTTAACCTAGATTTAAGTTTTGGAATATCTCTATAGATACTGCCTAAGCGACGGATTTGCATATATTGCTCTGTCGCTTCATTTTTTGGGAGTGCCGGATAGCCAATAGCAACTGTCTTGTCAGGAATATCAAAAGCAATGCCTGACCCTCCTCCGACGACAACATCGTTTCCGATATTAATATGATCCGCTACACCTACCTGACCCGCGAGAACCACCCGATCACCAACAGTCACACTCCCTGCTACCCCTACTTGGCCACAAATCATACAGTTTTCACCAATCACTACATTGTGCCCAACCTGGACTAAATTATCGATTTTTGTATGTCTACCAATGCGCGTGTCACTAAACGTCCCCCGGTCAATGGTTGTTGAAGCTCCTATTTCCACATGTCCGCCTATACTTACAGAGCCGACAGAGTTTATCCGCGTGATTTCAAGGTTCTGTGCATGAACCTGTCCTTGGGATGATAAACCTTTAGCCTCTTCAACACTTCCCGGTTCCGGCGTAACAAAACTAAATCCATCCGATCCAATGCTAGCATTGTGATGAATGATACACTTCTCCCCGATCCGGACGCGCTCTCCGATGCGAACTCCAGGGTGTATTAAGCTAGCTTCTCCGATTATCGCCTCAGCACCAATTGTTATCTGAGCCATTAGGATCGTGCCGTCGCCAATGGCAGCGTGCGGCCCCACGTAAACAAAAGGGCCAATCGAAACTTCTTTACCGATACTTGCAGAAGGATCAATTACAGCGGTGCTATGGATGGTATTTTCATAGTAGACAGGTTTTTCATAAATCTTCATGAGCTGAGCTAGAGCGACGCGCGCGCGACCAACTTCGACATAGCCCTCAACAGCGTCTGCGGGCATTTTAGAATTAGTCAATACGACTGCCGCAATAGCCTTACTCGAGGCTAGTGATTCAACCAGCTCTTCCTCCATTGCCAGAGCAAGAGTATCGATTCCTTCTGCATCTGCTGGGTGAGCTAGTGTTTCAATCTCTATCTCACCATTACCAATCAACTTACCACCAATAGCATCCGCAATTTCTGAAAGTTTCATTTGCATATCCACTTTTTAAAGCCTTGTTGTTAATACCATGGCCAGATGCCAATTCCAGGAGACATTTAATATGAGCGCCTCGGTTCCAAGTACAATGCGCTATGTCGATATAACCAAAGCGGGAGACCCTGAGGTCCTTCAAGTTCGTGAACGGCCTTTGCCAGAAATAGCGGATGGTGAAGTATTAATTAAGGTGGCTGGCGCTGGATTAAACGGTGCTGATATGACACAGCGACGTGGAAAATACCCTATGCCGCCCGGCGCATCGGATATTCCAGGACTTGAGGCCTCCGGCACAGTTGTGGCGATAGGGAAAGGTGTTTCGTTATTACAAGAGGGCGACGAGGTTTGCGCACTTATCAAGGGCGGCGGCTACGCAGAATATGTAAATGTACCGGCACCTCAATGTATGCCAATACCTCATGGGATTTCGCTGGCCGACGCCGGCGCGTTACCGGAAACGTTTTGTACCGTGTGGACTAATCTTCTTGATCGAGGCCAATTAAAAAAAGGCGAAATTGTACTGATACAGGGCGGTACTAGCGGGATCGGCTACACCGCTATTCAGATGGCAAAGTTTATCGGTTCAACGGTTCTTTCAACGGCACGTACCGATGAAAAGTGTAAAGCAATTCAAAGATTCGGCGCCGATAGAGCAATCAAATACACCGAAGAAGATTTCGAAGAGGTTGCCCGTGAATTCACCGGTGGCTACGGCGTCGATGTCATTCTTGACATTGTTGGCGGTCCGTATATCTCGAAAGAGCTTGACTTATTAGCTCATGACGGGAGGCTCGTATTTGTAAATTTACGCGCCGGTAAAGTGGCAGAGGCAGATTTTGGGAATGTGCATGCCAAACACCTAATCGTCACTGGATCGCGCTTACGGCCCCGTTCTGTCGAAGAAAAAGGGAAAATTTGTGGGGCCCTGGTCAACGATATTTGGCCAGCCTTTAAGACAGGTAATTTCAAAATAGAAATCTTTGAGCGGTTTCCTTTCTCCGAGGCTCACAAAGCGCATGCTCTGATGGAAACGAGTGAGCATATCGGCAAGATATTACTCTATCCGGATAATTGATTAGGCTTATAGGAATTCTGCCCCCTTGACCCTACTCGATATCTCGCGATCATAGCGAAGGAAGAATTTCTATATCCTGGGAGAGGACTAAATCATGGAAAATTTCACAAAGAAAATTAGCGAAATTATTGTCGGCATTTCATCCAAAGATATGACAACGTTGTCAATTGAGAAAGCCCGCCAACTCTTCCTGGATGGTATTGCTGTCGCAGTTGCAGGCTCTATCAAAGAAGAGCCGCCATCAATACTTGCCGCACATATTAGAAGCAAAGGCGCAAAGGAAATTTCTTCGGTAATTGGCTTTGGCTTTAAAACCCATCCGGTAGATGCGGCTTACATCAACGGGGGCTCAATGCATGTACTTGACTACGAGCCCATGTGGAGTCCGGCTAATCATGCTATTTCCACGAACCTTCCCGCAATCCTGTCGCTTTCTGAGACGCTAGATTTCAATGGTCTGGAGGCCGCAACGGCTCTTGTGAAGGGTACAGAGACACAAGGCTGGATCAGGGAAGGGTCAGGCGACTATGACGCAAAATCCATCAAGAACCATCCTCCGGGCCTTGTCGGCCCTCTTTCATCGTGTGTCACTGCGGGTCACATCCTGGAATTTGATGCCAATACCCAGCGTCATGCATTCGGAATTGCAGCATCGCGTTGTGGCGCATTGAATGCAAATGCTGGAACAATGGTCAAGATGACCCATTGCGGTATTGGTGTCTCCATGGGCCTCGATGCAGCCATGCTTGCATCGAACGGTTTCACCGCAAACCCAGATATATTTGAATGTGACAAGGGCTATGTAGCAATGTATATGCCAAATTTTGACTATGAAGGAATGTTGAAGTTCGGACCACCCTTCCGTCTGGTTGATCCGGGATATTCAATTAAAATGTTTCCAAGCCAATTCGGTACCCATTTTGTTATTACAGCCGCACTCGAAGCACGCAAACAGATTGAAGATATTTCGAAGATTAAGAAAATCAATCTCACTACACCAAGTATGGAATACGTCAATCGACCTGCGCCCCACCAGGGATTAGCAGGCAAATTTAGCTTTCAATACACCGCCTGTGCCGCCCTATTGGATGGTGAAGTCGTCATCGATACTTTTGAAGATGAACGTCGCTTCGCTCCTGATATGGAAGCAATGTTGAAGAAGGTGTCTTTAACGCAAGACACGGAACGCCCCGCTCGTTTCGAAGAGGAAGTGGTTGATCTTGAGGTAGTTCTCGAAGACGGCACCAAAGTTGTTACCCGTTGCGACGGACCAAAAGGTAGCTGGAATGGCGAACCATTGGAGCCAGGGGCACATGCGGAGAAATTACGGATGTGTCTTGATTGCCGTCTCAACGAAAGAGATAGGGAGCGCATTATCGAGTTGGGGAGTAATCTCGAACAGTTAGAGAATAGAGATTTGCGAGAAGTTATGGCTATTGCTTCGAAACCAAAGAGCTAACGCAAGCAGATCATGAAATTCGTCGCTTTTGAACATATCTCTATCACGTATATAGCTGTTTTAATAGATTAATTTGGACGGACGGATCCGAATATCAAGTACAATCATACAGCCTATTAAGAGCCTTAGTCTGAAACACTGACCTTAATAGGAACGAAAAAAATCGGCTTATCTGTACTTTCGTGCCCAGTGCCGCTTTTAAAAGTATTATTCACTCTATTGATGCGGATAAACAATGAAAGACCTCACAAAAAAACTCGCAGAAAAAATCGTTTCCACCACATCCGAATGCATTTCAAGTGCAGCCATAGAGAAAGCTAGCCAGTTATTGCTTGATGGCATTGCTGTAGCTGTAGCTGGCAGCATTCAAGAGGAACCACCATCAATCCTTGCAGCGCACATTCAAGAACAAGAAGCAAAACCAGTTTCTTCGGTCATTGGATTTGGGTTTAAGACGACCCCTGTTAATGCTGCCTACGTCAACGGCGCCTCCATGCACGTACTCGATTACGAACCCATGTGGAGCCCGGCTAATCACGCGCTATCGACTAACCTACCAGCAGTTTTAGCGCTGGTTGAAACGACGGAGGTCAATGGCAAAGAAGCACTGACAGCCTTGATCAAAGGTATTGAATTACAGGGTTGGATACGCCATGCTTCGCGCGAAAATGATCCTGCCTTATTACGCCTTCATCCCCCAGGTGTAACAGGGCCTCTCTCCTCCGCCGTCGCCGCTAGTCATATTTTAGGACTGGATGTAGACGAACTGCGCCATGCAATCGGTATCGCTGTTTCACGCACCGGAAGCGCGCTTGCCAATGTAGGAACAATGGTAAAAATGACCCATTGTGGTATGGGAACTGCTATGGGCTTGGACGCAGCTCTTCTTGCCCAGCGTGGGTTTACAGCTAATCCGGATGCCATTGAAACTCCTCGCGGATTTGTTGATATTTTCTTCAAGAAAGAATTTCACGGCGAAGAGTTATTGAACTTTGGCCCGCCCTTTCGCGTCGTTGAGCCCAGCTATGCGCTAAAGATGTTTCCAAGCCAATACGCCACCCATTATGCGATAACAGCTGGCATCACGTTACACCAGCAGATTGGTGATCCAAGTAAAATTAAGGAAATTAACTTTACCTGCCCAGACATGGCCTATATCGACCGACCCCAACCAGTAAACGGATTGGCTGGTAAATTCAGTTGGCAATATGCTGTCTCCTCATCGCTTTTGGACGGTAAAGTAGACATGTCGACCTTTGAAGATCATCGCCGATTTGCTCCAGACATGGAAGCAACTCTAAAAAAGGTCAACCTTAATATGACCGATACAATTAAGGGAGATTTCCTGGCTACTTATGTGGACCTGGAAGTAGTCATGGAGAACGGTTCCCGCTACCAAACACGCTGTGATGGTCCACGAGGGAGTTGGAATGGTGGCTCGGTCAGTATGGAAGAACATCTTATAAAGGCACGGAGTTGCCTAAACACTAGGCTGAACGAAAAGGATTCCGAGCGCATTATTGAATTAGCAAACAACTTCGAAGGCCTTCACAACAAAGACTTACGAGAACTAATTTCTATAGCTTCGACGCCAAAAAGTTAATTAATTGCTCCTGCTAATCCTATCCACAAGCTCTTGCTAATCATTTTACCCCAATAGCGCCACCACTAAGCACTATTGTCGATGCCTTTGGATAGAAATACCAATGGCGGATGGTAAGGCACCTGTCTTTCTGCTAAATTCTCTTTAATATCTGGTAAATGCATGCAGGAGGATTTTCTATGGCAGTTCAAATCGCTGAAATAGACGAGGACGTCGTTCCCGAAAGCATCGAAATCAGACCGCTTGCCATGACCATTGGCGCGGAAATAAGCGGCGTAGATCTGTCAAAGCCACTATCCAACCAAGAAATTACTGAAATCCGAACTGCCTTTTTAAAATGGAAAGTAGTTTTTTTCCGTGATCAACCTTTGGACCATGCTCAACAAGTAGCCTTTAGTCGTCAATTCGGCGCCTGTACCCCGGCCCACGCGGTCTATGGTCACCAAGACGACGCCTTTCCGGAAGTGTATTCAATTGATCGAGACCGACGCGATAAACGCTATAAAGGCGAAGATTTACGCCTACCGTGGTCTGGGTGGCATGCGGACGTAACGCCAGCTATAAATCCGCCCGCAGTCTCTATACTGCGTGGCGACACCATGCCTCCTTTTGGCGGAGACACGCAATTCACCGATTTAGTAGCAGCCTATAAAGCTCTGTCCCCTGCTCTACGCGAATTTATCGATGGATTACGCGGTATCCACCGTTATCAAGGAAATGCGGCGGTGAATGTGTCAAAAGAATACCTCGATACATTGAAGCAAAATCTCATCATAAGCGAACATCCTCTAGTGCGGGTGCACCCGGAAACCGGTGAACGAGCGCTATATGTCAGCCCATCCTTTTTAGAATCCATAGTGGATCTTACGCCAACGGAAAGTAGTAGCCTCTTAGCTATGTTGAAAACCCATGTCACTCGGCCGGAATTTACGGTGCGCTTTAAATGGTCAAACCATGCACTTGCAATGTGGGACAATCGACAGGTACTTCATATGGGGCCAAAAGATATTATTAATTCAGAATATCCTCGCGAAATTCATCGTACCACTTTGATGGGTGACATTCCCGTCGGACCAAATGGCAAAAAATCTATATCGCTTGAGGGAGAAGCAATTAAACCTATTTAAGATTTACTTTAGATAAACTGTATAAATTATTGAATTACATTTATAAAATATTTGATGGCCAAAAGTAATATCGACAAAATCAGTCTTGATGTGGCTCCGCTCACGCTTCATATCGGTGCTGAAATCAAGAATGTCGATCTTCGAAAACCATTATCTGATCAACATGTAGAAAACATCAAAGCGACCCTTGCGAAATGGAAGGTCCTATTTTTCCGGGACCAATTTATCGACCATGACCAGCATGTGGCGTTTTCACGTCAACTGGGTAACCCTACTCCCGGTCATCCTATTTATGGCGCTCGTGCGGGCTATCCCGAGATCTATACAGTATCCAAAACACGTATGACTGACCGGTTTGAGGGTGAACCGATAAACCATCCGTGGAACTGGTGGCATACGGACCTGACCTGCGCTAAAAATCCGCCTTACGCCTCCATTTTACGTGCAGATGTAGTACCTCCTTATGGAGGTGATACGCAATTTACGAACTTATGTGCCGCCTATGACGCATTATCTTCAGCAATGCAGAGCTTCGTCGAAAGATTGCGCGGTATCCACCATAAAGCGCCACAAGACGGGTTAAAGGTAAAAGAAATATACGCCGATAAAAACAAACAAACCCGAATGGTTTCCGAACATCCTTTGGTACGTGTGCATCCGGAAACTACTGAAAAAGTACTGTTTGTAAGTCCAAATTTTTTACATGATATTGTCGGCCTCACCCCAACAGAAACCAAAGCGATTTTGGAGTTTCTTAAAGCACATGCGGTACGGCCTGAGTTCACAGTTCGGTTCCGATGGAAGCCCGGCTCGATCGCTATTTGGGACAACCGCGCAACGTGCCATTTACCGCCACGGGATATCTATATGCCTGATTGTAAGTTTGAACGTTGCTTCTATCGTACGACTCTGATGGGGCCAACCGCATACGGCACAGATGGACAAGAATCTAGACAGCTTGAAGGTGAACCATTGAGTCCACTTTAGAGTAGCAACGGTCTCTTAGTTCAGAAAAATCGCCGGAACAAGCGGGTCATCCAAAGTGGGTTGCAATGAATTTACGCCAAATAACCCTGGTCGTAGGCGACCTATCCCCGCCATAATTTGATATGCAGCTATTTGCGCATCTGCCTCTGCGTTAATCAGATTGATCTGCGCATTAAAAATTTCGCCCTCCGCATCCAATACATTTATGGTTTCCTCCTTGCCAGCATCGCGCAATTTGCGGCGCGCATCAAAAACCTCCTCAGCGAGAATCACCGCATTTTCCAATAACTTTATACGTGTCTTAGCCGCTTCATAACGCGCCCACGCTGATCGCACAGCCTCGCGAGCGCGGCGGCCTGCAGAGAGAAGTAACTTCTTCTTCTCACTGGCACCAAATGCAGCGGCTCGGGTCTTCGCCTGAGTTATAAAACCACTGAAAACTTTCCAAGTACTTTTTACTACGACAGAGAAATCTCGGCGCCTGCCATTCACCGCATCGGTATTTTTTTTGTGACTATAATTCGTTACAATATCGACTTTCGGATAAAAGTCCGACCGTGTAGATTTGATTTCTTCTCGTGCCAGATAAGTTGCTTTTCGAGCAATAAGGATCCGAGGATTCTCTTCGTGCGCTATTTCCATGGCACTATCGAGATTTTCGGGGACTTCCGAACCAATTAAGCCTGGCGTTTTCATTTTTGAGAAAACCGGACCATTGCCAAATGCTTCCTCATAAGACGCGATTGCTGCATTGAGGAAACCGTAAAAAGCAACGCTACGCTCGCGCGCTCGCTGCAAACGAGTTTTAGCCAAAAGGACATCAACTTCTATACCTCCACCCCTTTTTACGAGCTCGTTTTCAAGCCGCAGCTGTTCACTAATATTTTTTTCGCTTTGCAAGCCAAGAGACCCAAGTTTTTGTTGCCGCATCACATCGATGTATGCCGAAATACCTTTGAGCAGCACGCGCTGGCGTGCGTCTTCTAAGGCTAAATCTGCAACCTCCTTACGGAGTTCAGCGATATTGAAATTGGCAGAGGTTTTAAAACCTTCAAATACATTCATCGTAACATCAAGCTTAGCCTGTTCTCGGCCGAGCCGAGACGGCTCGCCTGGATCTTGCCGGCGACCGGGACTGTCGACGAATTCGTGCCCTTTATCAGCGGTGATTATTGCCTCTGGAAAATATGCTCCAGCAGCTTGGCGAATACCTTCATTCGCTTTACGCAGGGACTCTTCCGAAGCTTTAATGTCCGGATGCGTCTCTAAAAGTCTTGCTATTTCTTGCTTTAAGTCGCCCGCAGAGACAGTCGCCGTACCAAATGCACACAGGAATAGCGTCGCAGCAACCCGAGAAAGAAAATGCACTCTGGGTGTGATCTTAGTTGTGCAAACGCCTTCCGGCTTGTAGTTCATAACCGACCACCATCATTAAACTCCAAGCAGAGCCAGGCCCGCTCGGTTGGTGGCACGGTGCATTTTCCCTGTTATTAAACGCTTGGCCTAAGAAGAACCCATATTTTTTTGTGCAGTTTTCTATTGTTTTGACTTCTTTTGCTCTGCTTAAGCACTCTTCAGAATGACTACTAATCATTTTGCTACGCCAATATATCGCCCACGAATTAGGTGACTATTTATTGACCAACGATTAGCAAATATTTCTTCATTGTTAATAACGACATATATCCAATCAGGTTTTTTTTACAAAGAACTCATAAGTTTTTTACTATCTTTTATATTTTTAACTTAATGAATATTACTCTGCAAGGGAATATCTAAAAAAAACCAGAAAATAAAGAATTGCCTTCTCTATTTATAAATACTTAAAAATCTATATTTGCCAAAGTGCTACACCAATAATAGCGTGTTAATCCTACTCAATCTGGTATTCTTTGGTTCCGAGAAACAAAAACGACCAATGCCCCAAGGCCCGGTTTTCGTGCGAATCGTCTGAATATTAAATAGATCTCGATAAAGTACCGTTCGATGCATTCGCGCTGCTACGGTAGGATACTTGAGTCCATTTATCCAAAGCGTAAGTGAAACATTGCAGCGGATAATAATTCAGGTAATTATCGCGGCAACGATTTACGCTGATCGTAGCGTAGTTTTGGGGGAGGGATTTTGGCGGAGCAACAGGCAACCAGCGACAATAATGCGGCGGAGGGAACCGCATCAGAAATTACTGAACATTGGCTGGTCTCTTTGTTGAGACCACTCAAAGGTCGCTTTGTGGAATTGGGCAGCATTACGTTTTTCATCAATTTGTTGGCCTTGGCCGTCCCTATCTTCACTCTACAAGTCTACGACCGGGTAGTTTTCCATGGTGGATTGACCACCCTTCAGGGCCTTGTGATCGGCGTATTTATTGCTGTTGGCTTCGATTTTATTCTCCGCGAAGTGCGCGCGAAGCTAGTGCAGCGTTCAGCCATGCGTATCGATGTTGAGATTAGTCGACGCCTATTTCGGAAGCTCACTGCCCTGCCCTTGCGCGTTTTAGAACGCCAATCGACGCCGTTCTGGCAAATGACTTACCGCGATGCGGAAGCCGTGCGCGACACCATAGCAGGCGCGCCAACAGTGCTCCTGATCGACTTGCCCTTCGTTCTAGTATTCATGATTATCATTTATTTCATCGCAGCCCCCATTGCTTGGCTTTTACTGATTATCGTGCCCGCCTTCATGGTCTTGGCATTCTTCTCTTCGCGCGCCATCAATAAATCTACTGAAGCCGAACGCCAAGCCAATTTGGACAGAGACGCTTTGCTAGCAGAACTGCTTTCCGGACGTACTTCGGTCAAAGCACTTAATCTCGGTTCGGAGCTACGTGATCGGTGGGAAACTCGTCAGGGGGTGACTGTGACACGCGGCATTACGCGCGGCGCTATAAACGACGTGTACACCCATTTGGGTATGACGCTTTCTATGATAACCCTCGTTTCCATGACCTCGGTCGGCGCACTGGCGATTATCGATCAGGAAATGACCATGGGCAGCCTAATAGCGGCCAACATGCTAACCAGCCGGGTCATCCAACCTATGAGCCAGTTAGTAGGTACTTGGCGCGTGTTAGCACGCTTGAGAAGCAGCATCCAAAGGCTGACAGATTTATTCGCAATTAGAGATGATAATTTCGAGGCGGTGATAACGCGGCCGCGCCCGACGGGTAATCTCACTGTTGAGAAAGCAACCTTCCGTTACGAAGAAGACAGTGATCCCGCTTTGGCTGACATCGGACTCAAAATTACCCCGGGAGGATTACTAGCTGTAATAGGAGCTAATGGCAGCGGCAAGAGCACCTTCTTAAAACTCCTCCAAGGCCTCTACCCTCCTGAAGAAGGCCGCGTATTATTGGATGATATGGATTTACGCCAGTTATCGCGTAAGGAATTAGCGAATTGGATTGGCTATGTCCCGCAGGAACCTTTCTTATTCCCTGGTACGATTGCGGAGAATATTCGTCGTGGCCGTCAAGGCGAGGCAGACGAGGCAATACTTCATGTCGCAAAGCTTGCCGGCGTCGAAGATTTTGTCGGTGATTTACCCGAAGGCTATGCGACACAAATGGGCGAGACCGGCCGCCTCTTCTCAGCCGGTCAGCGCCAGCGTATTGCCATTGCGCGGGCGCTAGTTGGCGACCCGCCGGTGTTGCTGCTTGATGAACCAACTGCCAGCCTTGACCGTCACGCCGAACAAATCCTTATTAAAACATTGAATCAGCTAGCCTCTGATCACACGATAATTGTAGTTACGCATAGTGAGCTTTTGTTGCGCGCTGCCCATAACGTGCTCCATTTCGAAAATGGACGTATCAAAGAAGGCGGTGCGGCCGACGCTATCATCAACCGCATCTACGGCATGCCCTCACAGACCCCTTCGCCCGCGCAACGGTCTCGCCTCCGCGCGGTGAAAGTGCCGTCGAAGGATACCCAAGGGACGCTCGGCATAGATGAGGCAGTTGCTCAGCAACCGGTAACGAACCCATCTCCCCTGATGGCAGCACCAATACCTACTCCGGTTTCAAACACGAAGGCCGTTGAAAAAGATAAAACTATAAAATTGTCACAGAAGAAAAAGCCTATTGGGAAAGGCAAGACCTCATGACACGTCCTCTAGACAAGGTCATCGACAACCACCCCATGCCCAGTTGGCGCCCTGTAGCGTGGACAATCATAGGATTGATCACCATTACCCTAATCTGGGCAGGCTTTGCACGCCTGGATGTGGTCGCAAAATCTCTCGGTACCGTAGTCCCCCAAGGCCAGATTAAAACAGTACAACATTTAGAGGGCGGAATACTGAGAGAATTCTTCGTTCGCGAGGGTGATAAAGTCGAGAAAGGCGAAAAACTTGTGCAGCTTGATTTGGGCGCCGCTGGGATGAACGCAGACGAACTTCAGGTTCGTATAGATGGATTATATTTAAAACGCGCCCGCCTTCATGCACATATTGAGGGAACTCCATTGAGCTTTCCCAAAGTTGCGGCGGAACGACAGCCTGGCCTCGTTAATGCCGAACGACAAGCTTATGATAGCCGCCAAAACCAAGTATCAACTCGCTTAGAGGTGGTTAACAGACAGATCAAACAAAAAGAAGCTGAACTTAAAGAGTTTCAAGCCCAAAGAAAGTCCACTAAGCTGGCACTTGGCATCGCTCATGAAAGGCGCGCCATAAGCCAAGGCTTGGTCAAAGACAAACTTGTCTCGAAACTAGAATTGCTAGAGATCCGCCGCGATATTAGCGAACTAAAAGGCAGGTTATCAGAAATTGAGGCAGCTATCCCTCGCGCCCAGGCAGGTATTGCCGAGGCAATTGCGCGTCGCGCAGAAGAGATGGTTCTATTTCGAAGTGAATCCGTTGAATTGTTGCGCAAAACCGAAGTCGATCTCGCCCGTCATAGTGAACTTCTTTCCAAGGCATCCGATCAGGTTCGTCGAACAGAAGTTCTTAGCCCAATAAGAGGAGTAGTCAAAAACCTCTCGAATAATACGGTTGGCGGGGTCGTGCGCGCTGGCGACCCAATTATGGAAATCGTACCCGTGAATGAAAAACTCGTGATCGAAACTAAATTAAGTCCGACCGATGTAGGATTCGTAAAAAAAAGAATGAAGGCCATTGTGAAAATAAGCACCTACGAGTTCATCCGCTATGGTGGGCTAGATGGCACTGTGACCCAAGTCGCGGCCGATGCAAACCAAGAGCGCCAATCAGGCAATCATTACTTTCGCGTTATAGTTGAAACCGATAAAAGTTATCTCCTCAGCGAAGGTAAAAAGTTACCCATTAGCCCTGGCATGCAAGCGGAGGTAGACATTCATATTGGTACAAAATCGGTATTTCAATATTTAATCCAGCCAGTTTTAAAGCTAAAACACGAAGCCTTTCGAGAACGTTAGGCTAAACGAAATTGAACCAGCGGACCATTCTTTCGGTTTGTGGGGCAAGAATCTTCTTGTTCTTGCCCTTTATGACCGTTGCTGGCTGCATTCCTGTATTGATAGAGGAATGGCAGATTGGTGCTGCAGAGGCCGGCTCTATCGTCTCCGGATTCTATTTCGCTTACGCCTTTTCTTTAATGGGCTTTTCCTGGCTGGGAGATCATATAGGTGCAAAACGTGCCGTTGAAATTTCCGCCTGGATAACGACCTTCGCATCGGTCTCCTTCGGTTGTTTTGCAAATGACTTTGCGTCGAGCTTAATCTTCTACAGCCTACTCGGCCTCTCACAGGGAGGCATCTACACGCCTCTCATTGCGCTATTCCGAGAAAACTCAGAACCTAATCGACTTGGCACTGCCATTGGATGGCTCATTGCATCCACATCGGTTGGCTACGCAACGTCTCTTTTGTTAACCGGCCTGAGCCTTGCTTATGGTGGTTGGCAGTTCGCTTTTCTACTGACGGGGCTTTTACCCGCGATCGGTACTCTGCTTCTTTTGATTGTTATTAGGCCCTTGCCAAATAAAACTCACAACCAAAACCTGACAGCCGGACTTTGGTCACATCTTCGAAGAAACCGAAAGGCGCGTAAACTGATCATCGGTTATACGGCTCATAACTGGGAGATGATTGGCATGTGGACCTGGGCTCCGGCCCTTATCAGTGCGAGTTTTGTATTCACTGGAACTACTACCGCATTGGCCACACAGTGGAGCACACAACTGACAACCCTTATGCATGTTTTCGGCGCACTGGCCGCGTACTTTTTTGGTAAACTTTCTGATATTTTAGGACGCCGAACCATCTTAATATGGACCGCAGCCGTTTCTGCAATTTTCTCATGTGGCATTGGCTTTACTGTTACCGGCTCGCCTTACGTGATTTCCTTGTTGGTACTGATATATGCGGCCTTTTGTTTGGGAGATTCTCCAGTTCTGTCAACGGCACTAGCCGAAAGTGTTGAGCCGGCCTATTTAGGAACTATCTTGGCGCTGCGCTCCCTGGTCGGGTTTATTGCAGCCGCCGTTGCGCCGCTCGTGGCGGGCTGGGTGATTGATCTGCTGAATGATAATGGGGCCTCCGCAATGGTCATATGGGGCGGCGGATTTTTAACCTTTGGTGTCGGTGGATTATTAGCAACCCTTTATGCCCTCCATGTTCCAAAGGATCGCTAGCCGGCTGCTATTACTTAACGCTATAAATTCGCAAACCAATTGATTTAGTAAAGGAAGTCCAATGCCCTCAATACGTGTTTCTATGTTATCCGGTAAAACTAAAGAACAAAAAGCCAAACTTGTCTCTGCAATTGTCAATGCATTTGACGATATGGGTGTCCCAGCTGCCGCCGTCACTACAATTTTCGAAGAAGTCAGCGCAGAAGAGTGGTATATCGCTACCGAAAGTATCGCAGAAAAGAGAGAAAATACGTAAAATATATAAAAAACAATACTCTATCTGGTTTCCCTTATGCGATTTAGTAGTATCAATTATGTAATGTAGATACCAATCCTACTTGTATTATCAATGAGGAGGGTTTGGAAGATAAAGTCCAAAAGCGCTAATTTATCTCATGCCAAAATCTATGATTTTCCGTTTTAGTCTCTATGGGTTCCTCAAAAACCAACAATATTTTGAACCCTTTATAATGCTAGTCTTTTTACAGATGGGACTCACATTTACTCTTATTGGGGTCCTAGTTGGCTTACGAGAATTTCTCCGCAATGTCGCTGAAATTCCGTCAGGCGCTATTGCAGATATTTTAGGTCGACGCAAATCCCTGCTATTTAGCTTCAGTTGTTATATCGTGAGCTTTTCTATTACTGGTACCGTTGGGCTCAATCTCGTGGGTACTTCCTCCATCTATGTAGTTTTTTCAGCGTTACTGCTTGCCACTGCTTTCTACGCATTGGCCGACGCCTTCCGATCAGGTACACACAAGGCACTCATATTTACTTATCTACGGATCGAAGGACGAACAGACGAACGAACGAAGGTTTACGGATTTACTAGATCTTGGAGCAAGTTAGGCTCTGCCTTATCTGTTATTGCAGCCTGCTTTTTTATATATTTATCAGATAATTATATATTGATATTCTACCTTTCTATTATCCCGTTCATCTTCAATATGGTTAATGTGGGCACATATCCCAAAGAGCTAGATGGTGATGGGCATGCCGAAAATGCCGGTATTCAGGAAATCATCGAACATTTGAAAGCGTCTTTTATTTTAGCCTTCCGCAATCCTGAACTACGTAGCTTAATAATTGAGTCTATGAGTTTTGAGGGGTTCTTCAGGGCAATGAAGGATTACCTGCAACCAATCTTAAAAATGGCGGCAATTCCGCTAGCAGCAATACTCTTCACTGATTTAGCACTTAGTAACACTCAAAAGTCAGTAATCCTTATAGGGCCAGTGTATTTTCTAATGTTTTTGGGCTCTGCGGTTGCTAATCGCAAAGCACACCAATTTGTGGATTGGGCGGGTGGTGATGAGCCAGCAGCGCTAAAAATGTGGACCTTTCTATTTGTGCTTTATATCGGCCTAGTCCCAGCGCTCTACTATAATGTCTACTGGGCAGCGATATCCGGCCTAGTTTTTATTCATCTTTTGCAAAATATTTGGCGTCCACTATTCTTCAGTCGCGTTGATTCCCACGGAGACGAAAAAAAGGGTGCAACTCTGCTATCTATACAAAGCCAGGCTCAAAGTATTGCTACTATGATTTACGCGCCCATCCTGGGCTATGTCATCGATAGCGTAAGAATACTAGAACAACACAATACTACTGGCGAATTCTGGCCAATCGCTGTTTTCGGTGCATTGATTGCCCTTCTCTACCTCCGTCTGGGCAAAGCCTGATCGTAATCATTAAATAAAATGAGACTGAGCAACGTTTACAGTAAGGTAATCGGATACAATCCAATGCTCACAAGAGAAATTCCACTGCTAATGCTTTGCCCATAACGACCGTTTAATCCCCCAATTCTATTTCAGGGAAAACGACACTCCAGCATTTCTACTGAAGGCTAAGATCAAATCGTCAATGAGCAGAAACGCCGCCCTTTTGGTCGGGATAATACTCGCCCAGTGTTTCAGCAATCGATTTGCGCGTTTTATAGCGCATGCGAATGCCCTCCAAGTGCGGATAATCGTAAATATTTATAACCTCGCGCCCTACCAACGCATCGGTAGCGCAAATCATGACCGCATCGGCGAGACCAAACGTGGCCGGTTCGACTAACCAGCCCTGTGAGGCCATATCATCAATTGCTTGAAGTAATATAAGTCGACGTTCCGCACAACGCGCCAAATATGGATGCTCAGTAATCGGCGGCTTTTCTTCCATACCGCGGATCACCATACCGGTCATCAACAATTCATAACAAAGCGTCGCAGCGTTTGCTTCCCGCCAACAATCAGGGCCGCTTAGAGAGCGTACTGATTTGCTAGGTCTAGAATCCTCCAGCTGCTCTAAATAAAGCCAAATTACGCGGGAATCATAAATCGTGTTGCCATCATGCTCCAATGCTGGCACCCGACCTGCAGGATTTAGCTTATACAATTCATCGGGGGTTACACGCCAAGCCATCTGGCAAAGCTGTGCGTCATGGCCAAACTCCATTGCTGCAATACGCGCTACCCGTGTCGGCGGCGATGTCGGTGTACCATAAATTTTCATTTTGGCCATGATTTCTAGCTCCCAATTAACTTTTGTGATTTTATACAATAATAGCGGTTTACGCGCCTACTTGGGAGAGACATCCTCATCTCGTATACTGCCCATAAGGTTAGCCACTCTAGGGGACGTTCATGCTCAAACTAAAAGACTTTCCAGCAGCTGAAATTGTTATTGTCGGCGCGGGTAATGCAGCCTGCTGTGCTGCGATGGCAGCGAAAGACGCCGGCGCAAACCCGGTTGTACTGGAAACCGCACCCAAATCAGAACGGGCGGGTAACACTTTTTTTGTTGCTGGCTCCTCCCGCTGGGTTTTCAATAATGCCGAAGAATTGCAAGAAGTGCTCGATCTCACGGAAGAAGAAAAAGAGATCGTTGATTTCGGAACCTATACTCGTGAGGATTTTCTCGAAGACTTAGGACGCACAACGAATTATCGCTGTGATCCCGATTTAGCAGAAGTTTTAGTAGACGGTTCCCGAGCAGCCTTAGTCTGGATGAAATCGAAAGGCGTTAAATTTACCCCTATGTACAAAGGCCAATCGGAAAAAATTGGAGACCGCATTGTTTTTTATGGCGGGCAAGTTTGTATGTTTTGGGGCGGCGGTGCAGAACTTTCCGCCACCCTGCATAAGGGGCTCGAAGAACACCAAATCCCTGTCCTCTACAATACCACCGGGCTCAGACTTTTGACCGAAGCGGGCAAAGTCTCTGGTATTATCGCTGAACAAAACGGCGTTGAGCGGCAAATAAAAGCTAAAGCGGTTGTTTTGGCTAGCGGAGGTTTCCAAGCTGACCCTGAAATGCGCGCGCGCTATCTCGGTCCAGGCTACGAGCTTGCTAAGATACGCGGCACCCAACACAATAACGGTCTTGGAATCAAGATGGCGCTAGATATTGGTGGACGTGCGTGGGGTCATTGGTCCGGTGCCCATGCGGTCGGCTGGGATTTGAACGCTCCGCCTTATGGCGACCGTGTCGTCGGAGATGGCTTTCAAAAACATTCCTACCCCTACTCCATCATGATCAATGCAGACGGTAAACGGTTCATTGATGAGGGGGCAGACTTTCGACACTTCACCTATGCCAAATATGGCCATGTGGTCCAGCAACAGCCGGGTATGTTTGCTTGGCAAGTGTTTGACGATCAAATGGAACACATGCTCCGTGACGAGTATCGTATTAAACAGGTTACGAAGGTCACCGCAGATACCATTGAGGAACTAGCTGAAAAATTAGAAGGTGTTAACTCAAAGAATTTCCTAGAGACCGTTGCCGAATACAATAAAGCCGTCAAAACCGATGTTAAATTCAATGCAACCATCCTTGATGGACGTGGAACAGAGGGGCTGGCCCTGCCAAAATCAAACTGGGCGCACACAATTGAGAAACCACCCTTCCAGGCATATGCAGTCACGTGTGGCGTTACCTATACCTTCGGCGGTGTAAAAATAGATACCCAAGCACGAGTAGAACATCGCCAAGGACATCCCATCCCTGGTCTCTATGCAGCAGGCGAAATGGTCGGCGGACTATTTTATTTCAATTATCCGAGCGGCAGTGGACTGGTAAATGGCGCTGTATTCGGGAAGCTAGCCGGCACAGAAGCTGGTAATTATATCAAAAATATAGAGTGAATAATCTATGACTACGCCTTTAAAAATTGCCCAAATAGGTTTTGGTGGCATAGGGCTAACCGTCGCCGAAATGCTCGCAAATGATGAAGATTTCAAGTATGTCGCCGCTGCAGCCAGACCTCATCGTGCAAATTCGATCTACGATATCCTAGGCCATATCCCTTTAGTAGATAGTCCCAATGACATAATCGCCGCTGAGCCTGATTTGCTTATCGAATGCGCTAGCCATGAAGCATTGCGCGACTATGCAGCGCCAGTATTGAATGCAGGTATCGATCTCATTGCTGTCTCCGTGGGCATACTGGCCGATCAAAATGAACGACTTTTGATGATTGCTGCTGCGGAAAAGGGTGGCGCATCCTTAGAAATTCCCGCCGGCGCAATCGGCGGACTAGATGTGGTCAGTGCGGCAAAACAAGCAGGACTTGAAGAGATCACTTATATTACGCGCAAAGCGCCAGAGCTTTGGAAAGGTAGCCCCGCAGAAGACATGCTTGATCTAGAAACCGTCACTGACCCAGTTTTATTTTTTGATGAAAATGCAGCAAAAGGTGCAAGTATTTTTGAAGAAAAGCTCAATGTTACAGCTACTTTAGCTTTAGCGGGTATCGGCTTTGAGCGAACTCGCGTCAATCTTTGGGCCGATCACGACTATCCGAACAGTACACATATTATCGAACTGAAAGCCATGACCGGCACTATGCGAATTGAACTAGCCAACACCGTGACACCAACAAACGAAAAGTCATCCTGGTTAACTGCAGCAAGTATCGCCCGCGCCGTGAAGAACCGAAGCTTTGTCTTGAAAATTTAGACGCCAGAAGTCTCCGCTTGAAAGGACTGCTAAGCAGCATGTTTGACGCGTATTTTCTTCTTTCCCAACCTACTGCCGTGTAATTCTTGAATTGCAAAATTACCTTCATGCTCTGAGGCCATTTGAACAAAAGCAAACCCTTTAGACTTAAGCGTCTTGGCGTCCATTACTAAATCGCATGCCTTTATATCACCGAAATTTTTGAATAATTTTGCCAGTTCATCCTCACTCAAATCACGTGGCAGATTTAGAACAATTAGTTTCATGGGAACCTCGGTGACCGAAGAGAATTGGTGCGAGTGGTCCCTTATCACGCGGATACCTATGGTACAAATATGAATAACTTATCCGGTAATTAAATCTCGATATTCATTTAAAAAATATAAGCTATTCCCAATGGATACTCTAAGCGCGCTCATATTTCTGGAGCTTAATAGTAAATAATTTTAACCTTTAAAGAGACCGAAAATCGATTAATTTTCTAGCTCTGTTTGGTCTCTCAAACAAAGTTACGTCGACAGTCATGAACCAATTTTCTTTCTAAGCCTACTGGCTCCTAGGAAGGCAATTCAGCAAGAAGTTAATTCCCACCCCTTACCAAATCCAACTCTCCCAGTTATAAATTGCTACGCAGACAAACGATATTCAGGAGCCTTTCTATGTCCACCCTGCCTAAAATATCCGGCGAGACCATGAAGCTGGCGACTTTCTTTTCCGCTTTGAAATATGAAGATTTACCAGAATCGTCCCATCGTGCGGTCCGACACTTTGTTTTGGATACGGTCGCCTGCGCACTGCATGGGCGCCATACTGAATGGGCTAGAATAATAGAAAAATGGGCGCGCGAAAATGGTGCCGGCGTCAACCAGGCAACGGTCTGGGGTGATGACGCGCCGTCATTACGTGTCTCGGACGTTGCTTTAGTTAATGGAACAGCAGCCCATGCTTTTGAACTCGACGATTACCACCCGGTCAAGCATCATCCGGGTGCAGTAGTCATACCGGCAGCGTTAGCGATGGGAGAAAAATTGGGATCTTCTGGGGAGGATCTTATTACCGCTATCGCTGCCGGCTATGAGCTGATGATCCGTGTCTCATATGCCATGGACCCAACACCAACAATGCTCCGGGGCTGGCATATAACCGGTATTACAGGAGCGTTTGGATCTGTTGCTGCCGCTGCGAGCCTTTTAAAACTCGATGCAGAACAAACTGCTTGTGCTTATGGCATCGCAGGAACCCAAGCGAGTGGCCTGTTTGCATGGCTCTATGACGGTGCCATGACCAAACGCTTCCATGCAGGTGATGCCGCGAGAGCCGGTATTGTCGCCGCTGAACTCGCAGCGCTAGGTTATACCGGTTCGAAGGCTATTTTCGAGTTTGAAAACGGCGGCTTTCTAAAAGCCCACTCAGACAATGCAGTTCCGGCCAAGCTGATTGAAGAATTAGGAGAAACCTGGATGCTCGAAGGTACCTCCTTTAAACCTTATGCTTGTTGCGGCAGCACTCATGCCTACGTAGATGCGGCGAAAAACCTCCGCAGTCGCTTCGGAAACTTAGTTGAAGAAAATTTGGGCCGAAAAGTTCGAATGGGGCTTCCTCATCTGCTTACCGTTCAATGTGGATTTGATTATGAGCCAGGAACAGTTCTGAACGGGCAAATGTCTATGCGCTACTGCGTAACATCAGGGTTCCGTTATGACGGGGCACTACCCGACGAATTTACCGAAGAGAAGCTCGCCGATCCGCTCAATGTCGCCTTTGCGCAAGCAATCGAGATAGAATACGACAAAAAGTTAGACAGTATTTATCCGGCCAACTTCTGCGGCTGGGTGGAGGTAGAAAAAGAACCTGGTAAAGGTGAATTTGATAGAGAGTTCCTGCTAAATGCATCAGGCTCCTGCCATAACCCAGAAAAAGAGAAAGCAATGGTAGCCAAGTATCGTGCCTTGTTAGAAGGTATCGTCCCGCCTGAGCAGCGTGCCACAGTAGAGGCAGCTATTATGGACATAGAATCCACCGATGCAAAATACCTTGTAAATTTAATGAGCTGTCATTTACGAGAAGCTGCAGAGTAATTTCACAATAATATGGAATTTTTTTTTAAATATATAATAATAATTCTTTAATTATTTATATAATAATATTTATCTCAATTATTATTGAAATAATTACACAACTTTATTTATCGTGGTATTTGTATACGGCAGATGGAAAATCTCACACAATTAGCCAAAATCCTTCTAAACATTGGCCTGTGGTTACTCGCCGCTATCGTCGCGGTCACGCTCTACCTTTTCTTGGGTCCCACGAGCTCTGAAAACACAGAGCATGGCAAACAGGGGTGTTTCGCCTGCGAAACTTTGGATGAAAAAAATAATGCCTGAAACCACAAAAGCAGTAAATCCCTCCGACCTGCCGCTTGCCGGTTTAAGAGTTATAGAATTTTGCCATGTGGTAATGGGCCCCAGCTGCGGGCTAGTGCTCTCCGAATTAGGTGCCGACGTTATTAAAGTGGAGCCTGCGCCTGCCGGCGACCGTACCCGAAAATTACGTGGCCATATTGCCGGCTCGTTCGTTTATTTTAACCGCTCCAAACGCTCTATCGGGCTCGATCTTAAATCTAAAGCTGGGAGGGAAATTGCGCACAAACTATTGAAAACTGCTGACGTCCTGATTGAAAATTTTGGTCCGGGTACTGCCGATAAATTGGGTGTCGGATGGGCCGAAGTTTCCAAGCTTAATCCGCGTCTAATCTATTGCGCACTCAAAGGCTATTTACCCGGACCTTATGAAAAGTGGGCAGCATTGGATGAATTGGTACAGTTCTCTACGGGGCTAGCTTATATGACTGGTCCGCCGGGCCAACCTTTGCGAGCGGGCTCCTCGGTAATTGATATTATGGGCGGCACCTTTGGTGCTGTTGGCATCTTAGCCGCGCTCCATAAACGTAATGTGACTGGTAAAGGCGAACTGATAACAAGCGCACTCTACGAGAGCTCAGCCTATCTAGTAGGTCAGCATATGGCTGGAGAAGTGCAGATGGGCGTCGCGTCTCAACCCATGCCAGTGCGCCCTCGATCATGGGGCATTTATGACGTTTTTAAAAGCAAAGACGATAAGGAAATTTTTATCGGTGTCACATCCGACAAACAATGGGACTCCTTCTGCGATTTATATGGTCGAGAGGACCTGCATTCGATGGAAAAATTCGACACCAACGAAAAGCGTCGCGAAAATCACGATGAGCTTTATGACATACTTCAACAAGAATTCATCCAATATGACTACGAACCCTTGCAGAAAATGCTTGTGGATCACGCCATTCCTGCCTCACCTGTCGCCGTTCCAGGCGACCTCTTCGAGGATCCACAAATGAATGCGGACGACCGCATGTCGTCGACCGAATTTGTGGATGGTCGCGTTGCCAAACTCCCCCGACTGCCGATTACAGTCGGCGACGGTAAAGCGCGCATGGCAGGCCAAGTACCTGAATTTGCAGAAGATACAGATTCTATATTAAGTGAACTCGGCATATCAGAGAACGATATTGCTTCACTTCGGAACAAAGGCCACATCATGTGAATACTAGGAAGAATTAACCACCATTTTATCAGATTTAAACTGCGTAAAACTTTAAAAATGAGTCATACAGTCCAAGCGGGATAAACAGCGTAACCTATCCGAGCTCGAATCATCCAAATGGGAGGAACCTAATGACCAATGCATTTGATGAAGTAATGGGAATTCGCGGCCTGCCTGCGCCGGAGAATGGCGAAGTGACGATTACCGGGAACGATCCAGTCTTTTCCGCACGGTTTAAGATCGGAGAAACAACTGCAAATATATTAGCCGGCGTAGGTGTGGCGATTACTGACATTCACGAACTTAAAACGGGACGCCGCCAGAAAGTCACTATTAAGGTACGCAATGCCGCAGCGACTTGCCGAAGCTCAAGATATTTGCAGCAAGAATCCTCCGCTGGGGGTTTCGAAGCAGTACCAGAAACGCCCTCAATGACACACATGCGCTCTATCACCCAACCTTGGCAGTGCAAGGATGGCCGTTGGTTTTTGCCACATTTTAACCTCACCCATTTACATGACCGGGTGATAGGCGTGTTAGGCTGTGAGTCCAACCATAAGGCGGTCGAAAAAGCGATTGCAAAATGGGATTCCCACGATCTAGAAGAAGCTATCGCAGAAGCTCGGGCGTGTGGTTCTATCTGTCGCACTAATCAAGAGTGGCTAGAGCATGAACATGGCAAGGTCCTATCCGGCAAACCGCTAATCGAAATCACCAAAATTGGTGACACCGATCCGATCCCCTTCCCAGAAGGTAAGCGAACATTAGAGGGTATTAAAGTCCTTGACCTGACACGCATCCTAGCGGGACCCATCGCGGCGCGCACGCTAGCAGAGAATGGTGCTGACGTATTAATGGTAACTGCTAAACATCTACCTCAGGTACCTGAACACGTGAAAGATACCAGCCACGGCAAGCGGAGCTGCTTCCTGAACTTTAACAATTCCGAAGACGTGGCTACTGTGAAAAAGCTAGCTCGCAGTGCAGACGTATTCAGTCAGGGTTATAGGCCAGGAATTATGGATATGCATGGCCTCAGCCCAGAACAATTGGCTAAAGAACGGCCCGGTATTATATATTTATCCATCAGTTGTTATGGCCATGGCGGCTCTTTTTCTGACCGCGGTGGCTGGGAACAAGTTGCCCAATCCGCGACTGGTATTTGCATTGATAACGGCAAAGGAATTGGTGATGGACGTCCAAAACTACTGCCGGCCGCTGCCTGCGATTATACAACGGGCTATAACGGGGCTTATGGTGTGTTATTGGCCCTTGCTCGCCGCGCTCGTGAAGGTGGCTCATACCATGTGCGGGTCTCGCTCTGCCGGTCCGGTATGTATATGTATAAGCAGGGTCAACTAGAGTACTCGAATGCAAATATGGATCTTTCCAATGAAGAATTAGACGCCATTATGCGGAAAACCGAAGGAGATCAGGGGACACTCAAACATTTGGACCCTGTTTTAGAAATGTCCGAGACCAAGCCCTTTTGGGACAAACCTTCCCCTGTGTTAGGATCAAGCAAACCTGAATGGTTAAGTTAAACGGAGACCAGAATGAAAATTGTTCACGGAGATGAAGTAGAATCAGGTGGAGGTACTTCCTATCGTGGAGGTACATCCAGCCATAAAATTCTGCTCGAAGGCGAACAAGGTTCAATAGATAATTTTTCGTTAGTGATGCCATCAAGTCCTGGACGTTTTTCCCCCCGTCACCGGCATAATTTTGAGCAAGTTCGTTTCCAACTTGAAGGAACGGCAAATTATGGGGCTACCGGCATCATGAAACCGGGTATGATCGGCTTTTTCCCCGAAGGTGTTCATTATGGCCCGCAAACTCAGAAAGAAGGTACGCGATTGTGTTCGTTAGTTCTCCAAAATGGCGGCTCCAGCGGCTGTGGCTATGTGAGCAGAGGAGAGTCAAAACAGGCAACTGAACAGTTGATGGAAATGGGAGAATTCATTGATGGCGTCTTCAAACTACCAAAAGGTGCAGCTACCATCCCTGGCGGTACTCCCGGCAAACGTAATCTAGATGGAGCTCAGGCCATCTGGGAATTAGTTAACCGTAAGCCGCTTAAGTTTCCCGAGCCTCGTTACGAACAACCAATTTTATTTGATCCGAATAACTACACCTGGATTCCTATAGAAGATCAAGCGGGCGCTTACGAACGTCGCATGGGTACCTTTACCGAAGCGGGGAGCGCGATCAATTTCTATAAGATCAATGCAGCTGCTTCGCTAATCATTACCGGTGGGCGCGATATTTTCTTCACCTATTCCGGTTCCGGTTCAGTGGATGGTGAGAAGTTACGGTACAGTACGACCATTTATCTCGATCCAGGCGAAAGCGTTACGATTAGAGCTGATGAGGATATCACCCTTCTCAATTTGCATTTGCCGGATTTGAGCTACTTGGCGAATTTAGATGAAACTGCTACTCAAGCCGCCGAGTAACGGGACATTATCTGGCATTATTTTTTTAGCCACCATCGCGTACCAGATCGGTAAAATCGAGTATAAGTTCCTAATATTGGCGCGGGACTATGCCGCTTGATGTGATTTTTCATTTCCGATTCAAATAGGGTATTACACACTAAATCAATCACCTCCTCTTTGTAATTCAGTAGAGGGGTAAAGTGTGCCCGGTTGAAAATTCCCTCGTTTTCCCGTAATAGCTAGTTCAACAATTTTCAAACAATTAACAAGGCATTAAGGGAGAATTAGCAATGCCCGATTATGACGTAATCGTAGTAGGTGCTGGCAATGCAGCGTTTGCAGCGGCCCTTTCCGCGAAAGAGAACGGCGCAGAAAAAGTCGTGGTGCTTGAAAAGGCTCATAAGGGGATGCGCGGAGGAAATACTCACTGGAGTGGCGCAATTTTTCGCATGGCATTTGATAAGGCTGAAGATTTAAAGCCTTTTCTCCCAGGCGTCGAAGAAAAATATTTAAACTTTTATGACGGCATTGAACCCTACACAAAAGAACGTTTCTGGTCTGACCTTAATCGAGTGACACAAAACCGCACCGATAAGGAACTGGCGGAAGTCTTAATCGACAATTCTTACGATACGGTTAAATGGGCGACTGAAATTGCTGAAATTCCCTGTGAACCGGCAACATCTGTCTGTGGAATCAAAGTCAACGGTCAGTGGACCTTCCCCGGTGGCGTGGTTGTGCGCGCAGTTCATGAAGGGGTGGGCCTTTCAAGTTGCTGGTTTGCGGCCGCTGAAAAGGCCGGCATCGAAATCCGCTATGGCTCAGGCGCAACCGAATTAGTGCAAGATAACAATGGCCGGGTCACCGGAGTTGTAACCAAAGAAGACAACGACTCAAAAACTATAACGGCGAACGCGATTATCCTAGCATGTGGGGGTTTTGAAGCTAATGCTCAGTGGCGCGCGCAATATCTCGGCGCCCCCTGGGACCACGCCAAGGTTCGGGGCTCGTCTTACAATCAAGGGGACGGCTTGCGTATGGCACTAGCAATCGGTGCACTGCCATGGGGACAATGGAGCGGCCGTCACTCAACTCCAATTGATGCGGACTGGAGTGACTTTGCAGACCGTAAACTCACCGATAAATCTAATAGGCTCTCTTATCCTTTCAGCATTATGATCAACCGAAAGGGACTTAGGTTCCTCGACGAAGGCGAAGATACTAATATGTACACCTACGCTAAATTTGGTGCGCAAATCCTGAATGAACCAGGCAGTAAGGCCTATCAAATCTTTGATCAGAAAACGATTCAACATTTAGAGCCGCGCTATTCCACAGCTAGCCCATTGATTGCAGATACTTTCGAAGAGTTAGTAGAGATGATGGATATAGATGACAAACCAACGGCGTTAAAAACCATCAATGAATATAATAAATGCGCTCAGTCCGACGATCATTTTGATCCAACCCAAAAAGATGGCGTTTCGACCGAGGGCCTTGCACTTCCTAAAACGAACTGGGCTATCAAAATTGACAATCCGCCCTATCATGCCTATCCAGCAACCGGCGGTATTACCTTTACGTTTGGTGGCCTAAAGGTCAATCCCGAAGCTCAGGTAATAGGCACTGATTGGCGTCCTATTCCAGGCCTCTATACCGCAGGCGAAATGGTTGGTGGACTGTTCCATTACAACTACCCTGGCGGCTCGGGCTTGGTGTCGGGCCAAGTATTTGGTCGCATAGCTGGCCGTAACGCAGCCAAAGAAACGGCCTAGGAAAAAGGAGACCCCCATGCGGCAACGAAAGATCCCAGCAGCCTTTATTCGAGGTGGCACGTCGAACGCCATTGTCTTCAAACAAGAGGACTTGCCTAAAGATAAAGCCCTTTGGGACGAAATTTTTCTTGCCGCTATGGGCACTCCGGATCCGAACGGACGTCAATTAAACGGTATGGGCGGAGGCATCTCTTCATTATCAAAGGTCTGTATTGTTGGTATCTCAGACAACCCCGAAGCGGATATTGACTATACCTTCGCGCAAATTGGCGTAAAGGAAGCTAATGTGGGCTATGCCGCTAATTGCGGAAACATGTCAGCTGCGATGGGTCCCTTTGCAGTTGATGAGGGCATTGTTGAGCCTCAAATGATAAACGGCCAAGGCATGGTTCGGGTGTTGAATACCAATACTAACAAAATCCTACACTCTTTCTTTGATGTTGATGAGGGCATGTCAGCAGTTGACGGCGATTATGAACTTAAGGGTGTTGCAGGAACGGGTGCCCCAGTACGTATGGCCTTTCAAAATCCAGGCGGTGCCAGCACAGGCAAACTCCTGCCGACGGGCAATGTGCGCGATGTACTGGATATTCCAGGTATGGGTCAAATTGAGGTCTCGATGGTAGATGCTGCAAACACCGTCATTTTTGTGAAGGCAGAGACATTAGGAATGAAAGGCACTGAACTGCCCGACGAAATTGATGGCAATATCGAGTTGATGCAAAAGCTAGAACTCATTCGCTCACATGCAGGGGTCGTGATGGGCTTTGGTAAATCGCCGGAAGATGTCTCCAGGAATTCTCCAGTAACCCCGTTCATTGGCTTTGTCAGCCCAGCGCAAGATGTCACATTGATGTCCGGTGACACATTAACGGCTTCTCAAGGCAGCCTCACTGCCCGCATTCTCTCCTCGGGCAACTGCCATCGTGCATTACCGCTTACCTGCACTATGTGTACGTCAACAGCATCACGTATATCCGGCACGATACCTAATGAGGTGGCTACACCTGCCAAGAGCCCAGAAGAAGACATCATTGTAATGCATGGTTCTGGCTCAATAGACGTCAACGTAACTGTCTATGAGAAGGACGGCAAATGGCATGTAGATCAAACATCTGCCTATCGCACTCAACGACGCTTGTTTGACGGCCAAGTCTATATTCCCAGTTCAAAAATTCCAAACTACCTGGCAAGTGGATTCGCCCAAGTGGCGGAGTAGGCGTGTCACGCTTATGAAGAACTAATGGAAAGCGGTGACGAGGAAGAAGGAGTCACCCTCGATCAGGCCCTGGAACTCGCCCTCCGACACCACCGGGCCGGCGACTTTGAGCAAGCGACTAATATTTACGAACAAATCCTCGCTTTTGATCCCGAGAATGCAGAAGCAAATCACCTTTTTGGTGTAATGGCCCTACAAAACGGCAATTTAAGCGTAGCGCTTGATCTAATCAGCAAGGCCGTGGCCGCTGCACCTGATTTCGCAGAAGCCCACAATAACCTCGGTTTGGTCCATCAACAGCTTAAGCAACCTGAATCTGCCGCCGATCGATTCCGGAAAGCAATTCAATGCAGCCCCGCATTTGTCGACGCTTTTGTAAATCTTGGCAGTGCTTTGGATGACCTTGATGATTACTCGGAAGCCGAAGCACAGTTTCGTAAAGCTCTATCACTCTCCCCCGCCCATGCCGATGCTCATAATAATTTAGGCTTGGTTCTGCATAAGCTAGTTCGTTTCGAAGAAGCTGTGGAAAGTTTTCAAGCAGCGATCCACCATGCTGCGGATTTTGCCGAAGCCTACAGCAACCTGGGAAGTTCGCTGTTGATACTGGGTCGCCACCAAGAGGCCTTGGAGAGTTTTGAGCAGTCACTCACACTCAGCCCAGATAGTGCGGCTACACGTTTTAACCTTGGTAATGCACTGCAAAAACTCAACCGATTAGAGGAAGCTGTCGAAGCGTTCGAGCGCGCCAACCAACGTAAATCTGATTACCGCGTGTTGCACTGCCTATACGGATTGGGCCGGCGAGACACTTTTCACACCAAATTAAATAATTCGATTCAGAAAAATGATACAGACCGCGCCGTCGCATCGGTTAGCGCTTTTGCAGCTCACCAATGGGGCACGAATGACCCCTACCCGTTTTGCAAGAACCCGCTCGATTTTGTGCGCGTTAGAAATATCCTTGAAGAAGATGGTGGGCCAGAATTGATCGAGATGTTAAAAAAATACATAGCGAATGCTGGCTATCAAGAATTGCCGGATCAAGGTCATATTACAGCTGGTTTCACGTCCTTCGGCAATCTTTTTGACCAGCCTCACAAAGCTCTTGATGAATTCCATACTCATCTAGCAGGACATATCTCCGCGTTTCGTGAAGAGAATATTGGTGCAGAGAATACACTTATCTCTGCATGGCCTGAAAAATGGCGTTTAGAAGCCTGGTACTTACGTCTTAACAAAGGCGGACAAGTTGATCCGCATATACATGACCCGGGCTGGTTGTCGGGAACACTTTATTTAAACGTACCTAGCACTGTTTTGGGCAACGAAGGCGCGATCGCTTTCGGCCTACAAGGAGATAATATGCCGGTTCTAAACGAAGATTACCCACAAAAGGTATGCCGCGTTAGAACCGGCGATCTTGTTCTCTTTCCAGCATCATTATTTCATCGCGTCTTACCATTCCAGTCCGATGAGCAAAGACTTTGTATTGCATACGATGTGGTGCCGGTCAGCTCGTCTTAGTCATCATCGCCAAAGATATCGGCTGCCACACGGCCCGCATTCACCGCACATGGCCAACCCGCGTAGAATGCCAAATGAGTAATGATACCACGCAACTCGTCATGTGTGACACCGTTATCTAATGCACGCTGCATGTGACCTTTAATTTCTGGGGTTCGGTAAAGCGCACCCAAAATCGCCACTGTAATCAAGCTGCGATCCCGTTTGGTCAGCTCTGGTTGCTCCCAAACATCACCAAACAAAACCTCGTCTCTTAGTTTCCCCAATTGCGGCACTAACTCGTAAGGCGTTTTCTTAGCCATTCTTATCTCCTTTTTTGCAGAAATTAAAATGCCATGCAGCCCCTGAAATTTCGTACTAGGATACTATTAGACGCTGCACTTGATGGTGTAGTTTTACTAATTTTCAGCTAAACGGCAATTGCATTACGAATGTCTAGACGGAAAAGAATAGATCGCAAAAACCAGCATGCTTCTGTGGAAGAGCAGAATTCTGAAGGCGACCTGCAACAAGCACTTGAACAGGCGGTCACTCAGCATGGTGAAGGCAATTTAATCGAGGCGGAAACTGCCTACCTCCATATTCTAAACACCATTCCAGAGCATCCGATCGCGTTACATTATTTAGGCGTACTAATGTTTCAACGCGATGAACATTCCGATGCGAAACAAATGATAGAACAAGCGCTTTCCATAGCCCCGGATTATGCGGATGCACACCATAATTTAGGCAAGGTATTGCATGAATTAGGTGACTTCAATGGAGCAAGCGAAAGTTATGCACTTGCTCTTGAATATGATCCGAAGAGTGCAGAGACGCATAATTTTCTAGGCCTTACATACGAGGCCATGGGGGCGCTTGAGCAGGCCATTACGAGTTTTGAAGCAGCTCTCACCCTTCAGCCCGACTATTTAGACGCATTAAACAACCTTGGTAATTCGCTTCGCATTTTGAAGCGTTCCAAAGAAGCTATTAACGTTTTTCAAAAGGCAATCGATATCGACCCAAACTTTTTTGAAGGCCATCATAACTACGCCAATGCACTGCAGGATTTAAACCAACTCGAAGAGGCAGCTTCAAGTTACCGCAGAGCACTTGAGATTAATCCAGACTTCGACGAAACTAAAAAAAACCTTGGTACCTGCCTGTTGGGATGCGGTAGTCATAGAGAAGGTTTGAAATATCTTCAGCAATCTTGTGGCGTCATCGAGTTCACTAATTCGGAAAACCTAAATTGGCGTTTGTTTTACAAATAACACCGCGACGCATATGTACCGTCTAAATATAGAAGAAAGCGAACACCCTCATTTCATCGGAGCATGGCGATTAGACGATCTCAACATTTGTGACGATATAGTCCGGTTCTTTGACGCCAAAAAAGATCAGCAAGACGACGGTAGCGTTGGGCTTGGTATGGTCGATAAAACTGTCAAGAATTCCACAGACTTGGTAATCCAACCAAGAGACTTAGAAAACGCAGATTATGCGCCACTGAACGTCTATATAGATCAACTCCACCAATGCTATCTGGCTTATACAGAGGAGTGGCCTTTTCTTGCGGGCTTTGCATCGCGCCTTCATATTGGACGTTTCAACATCCAACGATACGATCAGGGTGGACACTTTAACCAAGTTCATTCCGAAAGAACTTCGCTAAACACCATACATCGGCTACTCGTCTGGATGACCTATTTGGACGACGTGCCCCATGGCGGAGAAACCGAATTCATTCATTATGGATTGAAGATCAGGCCGGAAAAAGGAAAGACATTAATCTGGCCAGCCGAATGGACCCATGCACATCGCGGCTGCCCCGTAATCAAAGGTCCGAAACACGTCATAACCGGCTGGATGTATTTCGCAACAGAATCTTAACGAAGGCGCATTAGGTTAATGAACATAACAGTATGTATATTTCTAATTATATAAAATAAGATTCAATTAGTTACCGCTTAGAGCTACTCCGCCGCTACCTTCTTTCTCTGAAGAATTTGCCAAACATCTTGGGACGATACAGGCATGTCTATATGGACGATGCCGAGCGCGTCCGATATTGCACCGATGATTGCGGGAGGCGCGCCACAGGCTCCCCCTTCCCCAATGCCTTTTACACCCAATTCATTACTGGGATTGCGGACAATGTTAAATGAAACTTCCATATCCGGAAAATCATCTGCCCGGGGCATACCATAATCCATGTAAGAACCCGTCAATAATTGCGCTGTCTCCGGATCGTAAATCGTGCGTTCGGTTAAGGCCTGGCCAAGCCCCATTGCTACGCCACCATGGACTTGTCCCGCAACGATCATCGGATTAATAATTACGCCACAGTCGTCAACCGCTATATAGGACACCACATCAATCTTTCCTGTATCGGCATCCAACTCCACTTCACAAATATGTGAGCCGTTAGGGAAATTACATTCCGTATCGCGCTCATAAAGTATATCTTCATCGAGCCCAATCTCTTCGCCTTCCGGCAAGTCGCCCGGATTGTAGGCCGCCCGCGCTATCTCTTGAATTGGTAGCGACAAGTCAGTGCCTGAAACGGAAAAGATACCATCCTTAAATTCGATGTCTAATTCCGCAGCTTCCAGCTTATGAGCAGCAATCCTTTTTGCTTTCGCAATCACTAGATCCGCGGCCTTTGAAACCGCAACCCCCCCCATTTGGGAAGACCGTGAACCGCCAGTACCATTTCCACGATCGATTAAATCCGTATCGCCTTGGATAAAATCGATACCATGAAAATCGATTCCTAATTTCTCCGATAGGATTTGGCTAAATGCAGTTTCATGGCCTTGTCCATGACTATAAGTGCCAACGTAGAGTTGTGCCTTACCGTCGGGGTCAAGTGCCACGCGAGCCCACTCATTCGGTTTACCACCGGAGGCTTCAACGTAATAACCGATGCCGATGCCCCGCAATTTGCCACGCTTAGAAGCTTCGACCCGGCGTTTCTCGAAACCTGCCCAATCGGACACCTTGAGTGATTTCTCCATCGTTTCCTGGAAGCGTCCAGAATCTATTACCATGCCCATTTGGTTCGTGTAGGGCAACTGATCGGGCCTGATAAAGTTCCGCCGGCGAATTTCATCGCGCCCCAAGTCGAAAGCGGCCGCACCGGCATCTAGTAGGCGTTCCATTTGATAACAAAGTTCTGGCCTGCCGGCGCCTCGATAAGCGTCGGTTGGATGCATGTTTGAAAAACACGCGCGCACTGAATGACGCATAGCCGGAACATCATAAACCGTACCCGCAACACGTCCGCCGCCAGTTGTGGCAATCCGAGGACCATTATCAGATAGATACGCACCCACATTGGCGATAGTCTCCGCACGCATAGCGAGAATCTTAGCATTCTCATCGAACGCCATCTCTAGTATTGAATGTTGATCACGACCATGGGTATCCGCGACAAAGGTTTCGCCTCTATCAGCTTGCCATTTAACAGGACGCTGCAGTTTCTCAGCAGCCCATAGACAAAGAATACTTTCTAGATACATTTTGCTGCGAACGCCAAATCCGCCACCCGTATCCGTCGAGATGACGCGGATACGCTCGGGATCAATCTTAAAATATAGCTTAGCTAGCGCATCGCGAATTTTGTGAACGCCTTGTGTCGGCGAACGAAGAATTTTTATGTCATTTTCCGAATCGTAGTCACCAATTGCGACCCGCGGCTCCATAGGACTACCGACCACACGGCTGTTAACCATATCCACCTTGACGATTTTATGAGCAATAGAAAACGCTTCATCCACAGGCCCACTTTCATGACTTACCCAGTGAGCCGCGAAGTTTTCCGGTCGCTCGGGCCAAATAGAGCTAACGTTTTTGGCCCCTGCCGCTCGGGTGTTGGAAATAGCGGGTAATTCTGTGTAATCAACTTCAATGGCTTCTAGTGCATCATGGGCTTGAACACGACTTTCAGCGATAACGAAGGCAATCGGCTCACCGGTAAATCGCGCTCTGTTTTTTGCCAGTACGTAGCGTGGCGGAACAAACATTTCTTGGCCAGTGGCACATTTAACATTCACTTGGCATGGGATCTCTGGTAACTCGGACGCCGTATCAGCATAAGTATAAACAGCAATCACCCCCGGCAAGGCTTGAGCTGCAGAAATATCCGTTATAGCGAAGTCTGCGTGTGCAAAAGGAGAACGCAGAATGGCGGCATATGCTTGTCCATCCAAATTAATATCATCCGTATAGTTTCCTTGCCCAGTGACAAAGCGGATATCTTCCTTGCGCCGCACTGGCTGGCCAATACCGTATTGTTCCATACAACCACTCCCGAATTTATAGTGCGGGTAACTTATCTGCATTTCATTTACAAGGTCTATAGGGCAAATTGGCGGGTATCTATTCATATAAAAGGCTGATCAAGGCCGGAAAGAAAGATAATGATTTCAAAAGCATTTGCAGCTTATGCTGTTGCCGAGCGAAGGCGCTCATTGCCCGATGAAGTAATACACGCAGCAAAACGTTGTTTCATAGATTGGTGCGGCACAACCGCAGCTGGCGGCGTAAAAATGCCAGCAACCGGATTTCAACGCGCTTTCTCCGAAGATATAGGACGCGGTGATGCCCGGTTATTTCCTGGCGGCGAGAAAGCTACAGTACGCACAGCTACAATCATAAATGCAGCAGCCTCCCATACTGTCGAGTTTGACGATGTTTACGGCCCCGCTGCCTATCATCCGGGCACTCCAACTGTTTCAACTGCTTTCTCTTTAGCCGATGGAATTGGGGTCAACGGCCTTACTTTTTTACGTGCGGTTACTGTGGGCTACGAAGTTAGTACACGTATCGCAGAAACTATGGGACGCCCGCATTATAATTATTGGCATACCACCGCAACCAATGGCTCCTACGGTGCGTTATTCGCCGCAGGCACTTTGTTAGAACTAGACGAGGAACAGTTCATTCACGCTCTGGGTAGCGCCGGTACTATGGCAGCGGGCTTACAGCAAGCCTTTCGCGAAGATTGCCATGGCAAGCCCATTCACGGCGCCCATGCAGCTGGAACAGGCTTGATGGCCGCCCAAGTGGCCAAGGAAGGCGTAACCGGTGCCCGGGAAATCCTCGACGGCCAGGTCGGATTCGGTAATGCAATGAGCGAGAATGTAGATTGGAGCCACTCAGCCGACGGTCTTGGTAAAAGCTATAATATCACCCGTATCACGGTGAAAAATCATGGATGCTGTGGCCATGCCTTCCCGGCCATTGATGCAGCATTTGAAATTACTGCGAAATACAAAATTTCGCACAAAGAGATCAAATCCATCCGTATCGGCATGGCTAAATCGACAGTAGATATTTGCGGTGGCAAGACCCACGATACCTTTTTTGAAGGCCAATTTAGCCTCGCTTTCGTTGTCGCCACAGGCTTTGTGAAAGGCCGGGTCAGATTAGAGGCCTTTTCACCTGATGCACTTAAAGATCCCACCGTTTCCGCCCTCGCCCAAAAATGTGAAGTTTTCATAGACCACGAAGTGGACGATGCCTTTCCATTACAGCGAAAAGCTCGTTTAATTGTGGAGACTCAGGACGGCCAAACTATCGATTATATGCAGCAAACACGCAAGGGCGCACCGGACAATCCATTGACCGACGCTGAGTTAGAGGAAAAGTATTTTGAGTTGGTTACTCCGGAACTCGGCAAAGACGGCGCAACGGCCTTATTGTCCTCTATCTGGTCGATAGATAAACTCGACAATATTCAAAAACTGCCAATCTAAATCAAAAAATTAAATCCTCAGCAACCGGAATAACTATGAATATCGCAGACGACCTCACCGACTTGATCGGCAACACCCCATTGATGAGGCTATCCCGGCTATTTCCCGATTGCCCAGCAACTATCCTGGCTAAACTTGAAATGATGAACCCCACATCGATCAAAGACCGACCCGCACTTTATATGGTGCGTCAGGCGATGGCCGACGGCCTCATTAAGCCAGGCACCGAAGTTGTTGAAGCCACTAGCGGCAATACCGGCATCGGTATTGCCTGCTTAGCTACCATAATGGGATTCAAAGCGCGGCTCTATATGATAGATACGAGCAGCATTGAGCGACAGAAATTACTGTCAGCCTACGGTGCCACAGTAGTATTAACGCCTGCTGCTGAACTGACAAGCGGGGCTAGGGACCGCGCTATTGCCTATTGCAAAGCTAACCCTGAAACCACCTTTTTTGCTAACCAACATGGAAACCCGAATAATGCCGCGGCACACAATGCAACTACCGGTCCCGAATTATGGGAACAGACAGGCGGTAACATTGGTGCTGTAGTAATTGGTATGGGTACAAGTGGCACTATCGAAGGTGTTTCAAAGTTTCTGAAAGAAAAAGACTCCTCGATCCGTATTGTTGGTGTCGAACCCGCGGCGAGCCCAGTCAACGCGGGAGGTAAACCCGGACCTCATCTTATTAGCGGAATAGGACCAGGCTTTTTGGCAGAAAATTTCGAACGCGCGCGTGACCGAGTGGATGAAATCCTATTGGTAGAAGATGAAGTAGCCTTCGAATGGGCGCGCCGGGTTACCTTGGCGGAAGGCCTCATTGCCGGCCCTACTTCCGGATCAACGCTGTGGGGGGCTTGGGAATTAGCTAAACGTCCAGAATTCGCGGGCAAAAATATCATAGGTTTTATCTGTGATACCGGCGAACGCTATCTCTCTATGAAATCTCTCTTCAAAGCTGACACCGTCATACACGAGGGTGAATAGTTACGATATTTAAAGTACCAAACGATTGATGACGGAGATTCCTCGGAATATTGAAACCTAAAAAATACTAACGATTAGTATTAATTTCTACAGCTGCAATTGATCCGCTTTATAGCGTATCAAAGTAATGAAACGTCTCCGTGTTATAAAGCATAGCTTGGACGTGGCGGCACAGTGAGCGACTGAAATTTATGATCAAGTAAGCTCCGGTAATCTACCCACTTATTCGCCGATAAGGAGATACCATTAGAAGGACTTTTTTTGACCGTCTAATCTAATGAAGAACAATAGTGGCAACATCATCAGCGTGACTATGGTCATCAATTGAAAGTCGATGATATAGGCCATAAATTCGGCCTGTTTATCGATTAAACGGTCAAGGGCCATCATCCCCGGTAGGCTATCCATGTTCCATTTCTCAGGCAGAGTAAAATGCTGAAATCGTTCGTTATATTCACTCACATTCTGGCTAAGTGTAGATCTAGCGCTTTGAGTACTTCGCACTAATAGTGCAATTAGGACCGAAATACCGATACCAGAAGCAATACGCTGGGCCGTAGATAAAATGCTGGTGCCATCCGGACGGAGCGATGAACTCAACGTAGAAAAAGTAATCGCGAGGATAGGTGTTTTGACAAAACCAAGACCAAAGCCTTGCAGAAAAATAGCAATAATTATGGGCACGGTGTGGACGTCGGGTGAGAGTTGCGACAAAGACCATGTGGAAAAAGCAATTCCACATAAGCCGATAAAAATGAGATATTTCGGGCTATAACGCATAACCAACATACCCGCGATAAACGAAGCACACATGCTCCCTATGCCGCGATACGCGATGATGATACCCGCTTCAATGACTGGTAAGCCCAACTGATCTTGAAGAATTGGTGGTAAGAGCCCAACATAACCGTAGATCATAAATTGGGTAAACACGACGAGTATCATACCGATCAAAAACTCTCGATTTTTAAATACTCTCAAATTCAGATAAGGCTGGCGCGAAGTCACTGCGTGAAAAACAAAGACATAGCTGAACGCCGCAGCAAAAAACGCATAAATTATAATTATCTGAGAATTAAACCAATCCAGCTTACCACCCTGTGATAGCAATAATTGTGTTGCACAAAGCGCAATGCTAAGCACCACAAATCCAAAAAAATCAAAGGCTTTGGGTTCTTGCTTTTTGTCTTTTGGCAATATTCTCAGGATCAAGAAGAGCCCGAGCAAGCCAATAGGAACGTTGATTAAATAAATTACCCGCCAATCAAAATACTCCGTAAGGATACCACCGACAATCGGCCCAATAACGATTGAACTATTGCGCCCCATTTGCAGCCAGCCAAACGCAATCCCGTGTCGACTTCTGGGAAAGGCTGCGAGAATAATTTGGATAGTTAGAGGATTGAATCCAGCTCCAAAGGCTCCTTGCAGGAAACGGAAAAATACCACTTCCATCAAGGTACTCGACTGAGACACCATAACTGATACGCCAATGAATCCCGCCGTCACCGCAATAAACAAATTTTTACAGCCAAGCTTCCGGCTTAACCATGCATAAAACGGTGTGAACATAGCCGATGCGACCAAATAGGAAGTCAACACCCAGGAAATTTCCACTAATGTCACCGAAAAAGAGCCCATCATTCGTGGAATAGCGACACCCGTGGCAAACGTATCCATACCTTGCATGGAGCCTGCGGGTAAAATCGCCAATGCTACAAGAATACGCTGACGAGGTGGTAGTCCACCCTCCTCATCATCTTCCTGTGCTTTTTTAGTAGTGGTAGTCGCCGTCATAAATCTATTGGCATGCTATTAGCGGAATCCTGTGTATCTTAGCGCACACTGCTCCCTTTCCGCGAGCGCACTAGAATCAATAATGGTAACATGGCTAGCGTGAGGAAAGTCATAATTTGGAAATCCGTAATATAAGCTATGAATTCTGCATGTTTCTCTATCATTCTATCTAACACCATCATTCCTGTGACGCTATCGGGATTCCAACTGTGACCTAAGCCTAACTGCTCAATACGTTCGCTCTCGACAGATTCTACCAGGCTCACGCGCGCATTCTGTGTGCTCCGCACCAAAAGTACTATGAGAACAGACACGCCAACACTTGATGCCAGGCGCTGGGTTGTCGCCATCACACTTGCCCCATCAGGCCTTAACGACGTTGCCAAGGTGATAAATGCCAACGTCATAATAGGGGTTTTTATAAAGCCGAGACCAAAGCCCTGTAAAAATACAGCGATGATGATTGGTGTCTTCGTTTGAATAGGCGCTAATTCCGCCAACATCCAGGTTGCGATCGCAACTACCAACATCCCGCTTACAATTAAACTTCGCGGCGAGAAACGAAAGATCATGACACCCGCCAGCATAGCTGCGCACATGGTTCCCACGCCGCGATTAGCGATAATCATCCCCGCATCAATTACAGGGAAGCCCAATTGATCTTGCAGTATTGGCGGCAACAACCCCACATATCCATATGTCATGAAATGGGCGAAAAACATCAAGATAATGCCAATTGTAAACTCCCTGTTTTTAAAGACCGTTAGGTTTAGATAGGGGTGTAGCGTCATTGACGTATGAACAAGAAAAATCCAAATAAACCCAGCACCGACAAACATGCATGTCACAATTAAATTTGAATCAAACCAGTCGAGTTTTTCACCCTGATTGAGCAATAATTGTATTGCGACAATGGCAAGACTTAAGGCAACAAACCCGAAAAAATCAAAAGCTTTAGGCTCCTGCGGTTCGTCCTTTGGCAATATCCTGGGAATAAGTACCAACGCCAAAATAGCAAGTGGTACGTTCATTAGATAAACCATTCGCCAATCAAATAGCTCCGTCAGAATTCCCCCGACTAAGGGCCCGATCACGACAGCGCTATTTCGCCCCATCTGCAACCAACCAAATGCGATACCGTGATGACTTTTCGGAAAAGATGCCAAAACCACTTGCGTGGTCAGAGGGTTTAGTCCTGCGCCAAAGACACCCTGCATGAAACGAAAAAAAACTATTTCGTAGAGTGTATCTGATTGAGAAATCAACAGCGAACAGCACATAAAGCCAAATACAACGCCAATAAATAGCTTTTTGCAGCCAAGCTTTCGACTTAGCCAAGCAAAAAGTGGCGTAAACATCGCAGAAGCGACCAAATAGGAGGTCAAAACCCAAGATACTTCGGTGATCGTTACCGAAAGCGAACCCATCATGCGAGGAATAGCAACGCCAGTCGCGAAGGTATCCATGCCTTGCATCGCTCCTGCCGGTAAGATAGCCAATGCAACCATCAAGCGCTGGCGCGGGGGTAGTCCTTCTACCTCATCATCTTTCCCGTCTTTGCCTGTGGTGGTTGTCGCCATAAATTATCGCGCCCAATGCCTGGCCAGTCCCGATATCAAAATTCAAAGAGTTTACGGAAAGGCGAATAGTTTACACCAATAGTCAAGATTGCAGTTAAACACATTGACCCATTTTACAAATTAGATTTTCAAATTTCATGCAGGTGGAACCCTAACATTAAGACGTCGAGATACTGCTGAGCTGTTGGAGAACTAGAATCACGTCTAATAACACAGCCCTAATAGAATCGGAAATCTGAACTATTCCCATTCGATCATTGGGCGCATAAAATCCGCTTTACAA
>PBOR01000059.1 GCA_002724395.1 Rhodospirillaceae bacterium
CTGAACGATCTCACGTCAAAAAATCACTAATCGCTGCAACCTTCGTTAAATCTATAGCTGAATCCAATTCGGAAAATGATTGCAGTAAATACGCTGCCCATTATTGTGTCTGATTTCTGCAGGCAGGGACTTTTTCGCTTGTCATGATCGCTCGTCTGCCAACAAATTTATGGGTCAAAGCACATATTGCCAAATGTTCCGCTTTGGGCGTGCCGGTGGGTGTGTTGCACCGCGGTGACCCCCATAGTGGTATCGTAGTTTTAAAGCTAAACCGCCTGGAAGCGGGGTGCGATATTCTAGTACAAGGACGAAATGAGCGAGGTGCTTTGGTTTGGCAGCCTGCGTTGGAGGGGCGCCGGGTGGAGGAGCCAGAGGCGGATGCTTTTATTGAACGCCAGCGACAATATGATCCTGATGTTTGGGTTATTGAGGTCGAAGACCGGGAAGAACGAAACTTATTTGAGAACCCTAAAATGTAATATGGTGGCAATCCTCTTGCTTCAAAGTACATGAGGAAGCTACACAAAACCTGCATTGTCGAAACTCGGCATTTACCAGAAGTTAAAGGGAATGATTTATGGCGACAGAACTTACCCATTATATCGGCGGTAAACACGTCAAGGGCGGAAGCGGTCGATTTGCTGATGTATTTAATCCTGCGACAGGTGATGTTTCTGGACAGGTGCCGTTGGCAAATGAAGATGAAGTGAATGCCGTTATTGAGAATTCTCAGGCTGCCTTTCATGCTTGGGCTGCAACGCCGGTGCCAAAGCGCGCCGCAATCATGTTCTCAATGCGCGAAGTGATGACGCAGAAAAAGGATAAGCTTGCCGAGGCCATCAGTCAGGAACATGGAAAAACCTTTGAAGATGCATTAGGTGAAATTCAGCGTGGCATCGACGTAGTCGAATTTGCCTGTGGTATTCCTCATTTGATTAAGGGCGAGTTGTCGCCAAATGTGGGTGGTGATATTGACACCTATTCTATCCGCGAAGCGCTAGGTGTGGTTGGCGGCATAACTCCTTTTAATTTTCCCGTCATGGTGCCTTGTTGGATGGGTGTTATGGCGGTTGCGTGCGGGAATGCGTTTATCAACAAACCGTCTGAGCGAGATCCTTCAGCGGCATTGATACTAGCGGAATTTTGGACAGAGGCAGGTCTACCGGATGGAATTTGGAATGTGCTGAACGGTGACAAGGTGGCGGTAGATGGGTTGCTCACACATCTAAATGTTCCAGCGATCAGCTTCGTTGGATCCACGAAAATTGGGGAATACGTTTACCAAACCGGTAATGCGCACAATAAGCGTGTTCAGTCATTTTGCGGAGCGAAGAATCATATGATCGTCATGCCGGACGCTAATATGGACCAAGCGGTGGATGCACTAATGGGTGCGGGCTATGGTTCTGCCGGCGAACGCTGCATGGCTATCTCGGTCGCGGTGCCGGTGGGTGAGGGCACGGCGGATGAATTGGTAAAACGACTTAAACCGCGGGTTCAGGGGCTAAAAATTGGCCCCTACAACGATCCCGAAGCAGATATGGGGCCTGTGATTACCGGTGAAGCTAAGGACCGCATCGAAGGCTTTATTACCCAAGGAACTAAAGAAGGTGCGGATCTCGTCGTCGATGGCCGTGGTGTCAGTTTACAAGGGTATGAGGAAGGATTTTTCCTCGGCGGATCTTTGTTTGATCGAGTAACGCCGGAGATGGAAATTTATAAACAAGAAATATTTGGACCTGTCTTAAGTGTTGCGCGGGCTCGTGATTTCGATCAAGCGGTCACGATGGTGAATGATCACGAGTATGGCAACGGTGTTGCCATATTCACTCAAGATGGTGATGCGGCACGCGCTTTCTCCAGTAAAGTGGATGTGGGCATGATCGGTGTAAACGTGCCTATCCCCGTGCCTATGGCGTTTCACCATTTTGGTGGATCAAAGCGTTCGAAATTCGGTGATAGCCAAATGCACGGACCTCAGTCGGTACATTTTTTCACCAAAATGAAAACGGTTTCCGCCCGATGGCCAAGCGGCATTAAAGATGGTGCGCAGTTTACTATGCCGACTAACCGATAGTAGGTGCTTAAACGCGATCTGGATAATCACTAAAGATAGAATCGACGCCCCAGTTGAATAATAAGGCGGCCCTTTCGGGGTCGTTAACTGTGTAGCATAGAAGATGGTAATCAGCACTTTTTATGGTATTGGCTTGTTCTTGAGAGAGGTGTTTGTGGTTACAGTGGAGCGAGAAACAATCCCATTTTTGCAGCTTAGAATGCCAATCTTCAGGAACCTTGTTAACGAGAAGCCCTCGTGGCGTATCAAATAAATATTTGTGTAGCGTTCCAATAACGGTTTCCGAAAAACTCGACATGATAATCGAAAATGGTATTTGGGAGGAGTTAACCACCTCTATAACAGCTTTAGCAGTTTCCTCGCTCGTTTCCGGTGCAGGTTTTATTTCCACATTGCAGCCAAGACCAAGGGCTTCGGCGAGAAGTAGTGTCTCTGCAAGGGTTGGGATCGGCTCGTCAGCAAAACTCTCGTCAAACCAAGAACCTGCATCGAGTGTTCTAAGGTCATTTAATGATTGTGCCGAGATGGGACCTTTTCCGTTAGTCGTGCGGTTAAGCGTACTGTCGTGCATTAGGATAGGAATGCCATCATGTGAAAGCATTACATCAAACTCAACCCAACGTGCGCCGAGGTTCGCTGCCTTTCTAATGCTAGCGAGAGTATTTTCGGGCGCATGTCCAGCAGCGCCACGATGACCAATCTTTTTTGGAATTTTGACCGCCATGGCTTCTATTTATTAGGTGGCGTTGATCAGTGCATGCACTTCCAGACCGCCTCGGTAGATCATATCGGCGGAGACCCAAATGATTATGGCAAGGCCCACGTAGGCAATCCAACGATATTTGTCCAGGAGCCTAGCGATATAGTTTGCGGCGAAGGCCATCAAAGCGATGGAAAGCACCAAACCAAAAATAAGAATTTCTATATGGTCCCTTGCAGCTCCGGCTACCGCCAATACGTTGTCTAGAGACATTGAGACGTCGGCTATAATAATATTCCGCAGAGCCCGGCGCATGCCGATTTTCACGTCATCATTATTAGTCATAGCGACTTGTTCTTGGTCACCGCCACGAATTTCTGTCCACATATTCCAGCAAACCCAAGCAAGAAGAAGTCCGCCGACAAGTAAGAGACCGGGAACTTTCAAAAGGTAGACGGTTGTTGCCGCAAAAATGATGCGAAGTATCGTTGCCACGACGATGCCGAAGACAATTGCTTTTTTGCGCAGCGCGAGTGGTAGGCCTGCGACAGCTAGACCAATTACGACGGCATTATCACCGGAAAGTACGAGATCAATTGCGACGACCTGGAGAAAGGCGATGACTTGAGGACTAAAGATGGATTCCATGAATGTCTTTCAGACAAAAAGATCGATTGTGTTCTATCAATGCACTCAGATCAGCGGCACCAGAATAAATACCCCTGGTGCCGCTTCTACTGTATTTGTTAGGCGCGGAACTTGTTGAAGTCTGGTTTTCGTCCCTCGACCCAGGATGCGGTTCCCTCCATACGTTCGGGCGCATCTGAGAATAGATCTATCATGTCGCGAGCGTGGAACAACGCCGGGTATTGCATGTCGGTTTTGAGGTTCATGGAGGTTTTTAAGATGCGCAGTGAAGTAGGGCTTTGCTCCAATACTTCATCGCACCATGCGTCCACCTCTTCATAAAGCTTATCAAAGGGAACGACTTTATTAACTAGCCCCATTTCAAGGGCTTCCTGAGCGGAATATTCCCGTGACAGAAAAATGATTTCGCGTGCCTTGCGCTCTCCAACAAAATGCGACATCAATGTTGTGCCCCAAAACATCGGGGCGCCGGCGCGTTTAGAGCCGTGCTGGCCGAGAACGGCATTGTCTGACGCAATAGCGAGATCGCAAAGCATTTGTAGTTGATTGCCACTGCCGATGGCACGGCCATTTACAGCAGCAATTACCGGTTTGCCGCAGCCGCGAATAGCTTGGGCGGCACCAAGTAATTTTCGGAAATGAGTGCGGTGCGTTCCAGGTCGTTTGGTCAGATGCTGTTTGACTTGGCCGCCTTCGTTGAAATGGGTGTTGCCGGCGCCCGTCAAGACGACGACGCCAATCGCCGGATCAGAGTCTGCTTCATGGAAGGCAGTCATGATTTCTACGAAGGAATCACCTGTTGTTGCGTTGTCAATTTCCGGCCGGTTCAGCGTGATTGTGGCTACATGTGGGCGTTTAACCTCATATAGAATATCTTTAAAATCCATTTTCTTTCCCTTTTTCTTTGCTGGTAATTTTATTTTTGTTAGGCTTGAACTTTTGCCTCTAGAAATTCAGTCGATTCGAAATAACAATAACGTGTCGGTCCTGAAGTGGTTTTGAAATCGAACGGAACCCCTTTGGGCACGTGCAGCAAGTCACCGCTTGACACCGATTTAGCGTCACCGTCGATATTGGCATCACTGCCGCCGGTCATGATGTAGATAAAACGTTCATGGAGGGTTTTTTCGGTGTTTTCTTTATAGCCTTCAGGGGAGTCGACCAGCGCGAAATTGATGCGTTGACCTTCGATCAATTTTACAGAACGGGTGGAACTAGGTGGTGCTTCTAAATCTCCCGTAAGCGGGTAATAGCAATCGTTGAGCCCGTCTATGATAGCCTCCGATGCTTCGGGCATTTTTTCTTGGCCCGGATAGATGCCTGCATCGTGTTTTGCTTTCAAATCGTCGATGGAGGGCGCTTCCTCCGGCGGCGCTTCGTCTGCGGCAATGCCAGCCAGCGTCCAAGTATTGTCTTTGCAATAAAGATAGCTGACCGGACCGTCTTCGCAGGCTTTCATAGAATGGCGCGCATTAGGCGGCACATGGACGAAAGTGCCAGCTTCTACAATCCGGTGGTCTTTGCCAACAACGGAATTGATTTTACCGGAGATTGGGTAAACCATTAGTTCATTAGGATGGTAGTGAAGCTGGGAACCGGTCCCGGCCTCCTTGTTATTATTTCGGAGCGTCATAAAAGTGCCGGTGACGATGGCTCCTTTGCCGGATGACAAATGCGGATTGGTCCGAAGTTGTTCCATATTTTCAAAACGGTAATAGGGCATTTTTAACTCTCTAGATAGGCTTTTCGTCAAGCTCGGTTTGGCCGGGCTTTGCATCTGGATGAATGCGAGGGCCGTCTTCTATACCATCTACGGCCGGGCCGGAAATCCCGTGGCGGGTGTCTTTTGCGACGAAGAAAATCACATCTTTTTCAGGTGTTGCCATGCAGCTATGTTCTGTGCCGGCGGGTATATGGACGCAATGGCCCGCTGGGCAGAGTACAGTTTGGTCATCGATATCGCACTGCAAAGTACCCTGCAGAACAAAGTTATATTGTTCGTTCGGATGGGTATGGCGCTTAGAGCCGGTACCAGCGGCTTTGTGGATATAGCCCACAATAACCTTCTCTCCGAAGAGCGCGCCGCCAAATGATGAAGATTTGCCCGATAATCTTTTCTTTAGCTGAATGGTAGCACTTGTTTCGTTGTCCGGCTCGGTATCTAGGGCATCCATTTTGTAGACATATTGGATTTTTCCCTCGTTATAGGCGGAATATTTCTGAGACATTTTCTCGTCCTCTCAAATTTTTTACTCGGTTGTCTCACGGATATTTAGGCGGTGTAGAATGGAGCATCGCCTTTTACCTGTGTTCTATACAGAGTTCTGCTGTATTTTGCCGTATCATAGGGAGTGGCAGTGTGCAATGTGCAGCGATTGTCCCAGATGACTAAATCTCTTACTTGCCATTTATGGCAATAGGTGAAATTACCGCTTTCCATAAAAGCTTCTATCTCCTCCAGTAATGCGCGAGAGGCGGTTTCATCCAGGTCACCGATCTTTGACACCATTTCTTTTACCAGAAACACCGATTTCCGCCCTGTATCTGGGTGAGTTCTGATGGCCGGATGATTGGCTGGTGGTACATGTGCTATTTGCTCGGGCGTTAAAGGTGGACGTTCTGGATATAATTCAGAATAACGATAGTTTCTATCATGGACCGCTTGTTGGCCGTTCAATTTAGCTAGGGTCTTTTTTGGTAACGCGTCATGCACTGCACGCATGTCGGCAAATAGTGTGTCTGCACCTACCGGTGGACAGTCAATGCCATAAAGGATCGTCACATATCCCGTTTCGGGTAAAAACGAGAGATCGCTATGCCAATAGTGACCACCGTTAAAGGTACCAACTAATTTCCCGTTCTTTTTAGCATTGGAAAGTACACGAACTTCCGGATATTTCGGGAAAGTGTGCTCGGCTAAATGATGAATGTCCGGTGTGCCAAAATTCTTAGTGAAGCTTGATAAGTTAGCTGGCTCGAGCTCTTGATTTGGGAAGAAAATCACACCGTATTGATGGAGAGCGTTCTTGATAGTTAGAAAAATATCTGGATCCAGAGGTTGTGCCAAATTTACGCCCGTAATTTTGGCCGCAAATTCCTCATTTACTGGAGCGATTTTCAGCGCTTTTGATGCCATTGTTCGACGGTCTCCCTATTTGGAATACGAATTTCGGTCCTCTAATTCTTTGTAAGAAGTCAAAATAGTCGAATTTGAACGCTAGTTGAAGCGGTTCACTATAGTAAACGTCGGTTTACTTTTTTTCATATAAAGCATGAGATGTCTACATTTCTTGCTTCTCCGTTGCTCAGGATAGAGCTTATGGTGAGGCATGATGATTAGAAATTTTCCAAATTTGATTTTGAGATTTTTGTTGATGGCGCTGGTCTTTACCATTGTCTTCATTAGCGGTGTGGCAATGGCGGTAGAGCGAAGTGCCGTATTGTCACGAAAGGACGTCTTTCGCCCAATTTTTGCACCAAACGGTATGGTAGCGAGCCAAGAAGCGACCGCAAGCCGCATTGGGCGTGATATTTTAAAAAAAGGCGGAAATGCTGTGGATGCGGCGATTGCTGTTGGGCTGGCACTGGCCGTGACGTTGCCGCGGGCGGGCAATTTAGGGGGCGGTGGTTTTATGTTAGTCCATATGGCCGCAAGTAAAAAAACTGTTGCCATCGATTACCGAGAAATGGCGCCTCAAGCGGCATCCAAGAATATGTACATCAGGCCTGATGGCTCCGTTGATAAAAAAGCATCGCGTTCTGGGTATAGTGCCGTTGGGGTGCCGGGCACTGTCGCGGGGTTCGCGTTGGCATATAAAAAATTTGGATCACTGCCTTGGCACGTCTTGGTTGAGCCCGCCGTTGCTTTGGCGGCAAATGGCATTGTTGTAACGGAATTTATGGCGAACGGGTTGGAACGCCGGAAAGAGTCCCTTGGAAGATGGGCGTCAACACGTGCGGTGTTCTTTCGGAGCGGCATGCCGGTGCGGCCTGGTGATCTTCTGATGCAAAAGGATTTGGCATGGTCGCTCAGTCAAATTGCTCGCCACGGAGCATCGTCATTTTACAATGGTGAAATTGCCAAACGGATTGTGCGAGCGATGCGGGAGAATGGAGGACTAATTACTGCTGCAGATTTGGCTGCCTATCGGCCGGTCATACGCGAACCTGTGCGTGGGTGGTATCGTGGAGTGGAGGTGGTCTCTATGCCCCCGCCAAGTTCCGGTGGCATACATCTCATCCAGATGCTTAACATAATAGAGGCTTATAATATTGGGAAAATGGGGCCACAAAGCGCTGCTAGCTTGCACATTATGATCGAAGCAATGCGCCGTGCTTTTGCTGATCGGTCAAAATATTTGGGTGATCCGGCCTTTTGGGATGTGCCCATCAAAGGGCTGATTTCTAAAAATTATTCGGCAACATGGCGAAAGGGCATCGATCCAAATAATGCGACTAGATCCGCGGATATTGCGCCCGGTATTCCCAGGCCTCACGAAAGTCCCGATACGACACATTTTACTATTGCGGATCATTTCGGAAATTTTGTTACGAATACCTACACACTCAACTTCAGCTATGGGAGCCGGGTAGTAGCAAATGGCACGGGAATTCTGCTCAATAATGAGATGGATGATTTCTCTGCGAAACCTGGTGTACCAAATGCTTTTGGCCTGGTTGGTGGTGTAGCTAATGCTATCGAACCGTTAAAAAGGCCACTTAGTTCGATGACGCCACTATTCTTATTCAAGGATGGCAAACCATGGCTGGCCACCGGTGGCCCCGGCGGAAGCCGAATAATCACTAATATGCTTCATCTTGTAGTGAATATTGTCGATCACGGAATGAATATTGCGGAGGCGACTGTAGCGCCTCGGGTTCATCACCAATGGCTTCCAGACATAGTGCGCGTTGAAGAAACTCTTAGCGTCGACACCGCGCGATTACTGGTGGGCCTTGGTCATAGGTTAAAAATGGGTGATGCTATGGGTAGCACACAGTCCGTTATGCAAACAGGCAACGGATATTATGGATTTTCTGACCCGCGGCGGCCAGGTGCGCTGACTATTGGATATTAAACCCTCATAATAGTTCTTCGCTTTACAAGTTTGCGTGTTAGCTCCAATTTGCACTCATGGTTGATTCAATTGCATCAGATTGCACTTTCAGAACAATCGGCTTAGCAAATGATCAGTGGGCCGTGGATATTCTCGATCAAACGTATCTACCGCACGAACATGTGATTAAACGATTGGAAACTTTAGGTGACGCTGCAGAGGCGATTTGTGCCATGCGTGTGCGGGGGGCACCATTGATTGGCGCGACTGCTGCCTACGGTATGGCGCTCGCCATGCACTATGATTGTGGAGATGAAAACCTCGAGAAAGCCGCCTCAACACTCATTGGGACCCGACCTACAGCTGTTAACCTTGCCTGGGCAGTGAATGATATGTACTCGGTGCTTCAGCCACTTAGTTCGAAGGTTAGGCGAGACGTTGCTTACGCACGTGCGTCAAAAATTAGAGCAGAAGATATCAGTATCAACCACCGTATTGGCAAATATGGGTTACCGTTACTGGAGGAAATCGCTCGGCATAAATCGGCCGGTTCGCCCGTTAATATTTTGACACACTGTAATGCCGGTGCTTTAGCTACGGTTGGCTGGGGTACTGCAACAGCCCCGGTTTATATGGCGCATGAGAAAGGCCTTGATATTCATGTTTGGGTGGACGAGACACGTCCGAGAAATCAGGGGGCTAGTTTAACCGCATGGGAGCTTGATCAGCGCGGCGTGCCTTACACAGTCATTGCGGATAATACTGGTGGTCATTTGATGCAACGGGGCTACGTTGATATCTGCATAACCGGCACCGACCGTACAGCGGCTAATGGTGACGTTGCCAACAAGATAGGTACCTATCTGAAGGCGCTGGCAGCGCGGGATAATAATATTCCGTTTTTTGTCGCACTGCCATCACCAACCATTGACTGGGGCGCTCAAGACGGTATGAAAGACATACCAATTGAACAGCGAGCTGCGGAAGAAGTGTCTTGGATTAGTGGTCGTACCAAGTCAGGAACTGTAGAGAAAGTTTGTATGGTGCTGAATGAAACAGCTGTTGCAAATTACGCATTTGATGTTACCCCGGCAAGATTGGTAACGGGTTTAATTACAGAACGCGGCATTGCAGAGGCAAGCTGCGAGGGATTGGCCACTTTGTTTCCGGAGTATGGGACTAAATGAAACTATTTCATTGGAGAAATCGGGCGGTGTTGCTATTTGCATTTGCCGCTTTTGCATTTCAAACTTTAACATTACGGGCGGCGACGTTGGAAAATACAATTTATCTAGATCTAAAGGATGGACGCGTGGTGATCGAGCTCTGGCCCGACGTCGCGCCGAAGCATGTGGAGCGTATAAAAACGCTTGCAAGGCAGAAGTTTTATGATGGTATCGTTTTTCATCGTGTTATTGACGGATTTATGGCGCAAACCGGCGATCCGACCGGGACTGGCATGGGCGGTTCTTCTCTTCCTGATTTACCCGCTGAGTTTAATAGTGCTTTTCATGTGGAGGGAACATTATCGATGGCGCGTTCGAGCAGCCCTGATAGTGCTAATAGCCAATTTTTCATATGCTTTGCGCCGGCGCCTTTTTTAGATGGGCAATATACGGCTTGGGGTAAAGTTATAGAAGGTATGGAATTAGTTCATAGAATCAAAAAGGGTGATAGCAACCAAAACGGAAGTGTTGATAATCCGGATAAAATAATTCAAATGCGTGTGGCGGCGGATGTTGAAAAAAAGTCAAAGCCAAAAGCAGAGCCCAAAGCCAAAAAGTAAGTTCAGGGTTTGCGCCGGATGCGAGCAGCGATGTAAGATTCGCGACTGGGGTTGCTTTGTGCTATCATTAATCGTTACCGTGGCAAGAAAGTGGTTTACATTCCTGGAGAGTGATACTTATGAGCGATATTGCGGGTTCGGGAGCGTCTGATTTATCGAGCCGCCTTGAGGCGAGCGCGTTTTCTCGTCGGTTGGAGCTTGAGAAGGAAACTGCAGCCGCCACGATCGTTGAGGAGGCTGTGCAAAGCTCCGAACAAACTTCACCAATAGGTGAAGGTGGTGGTAGACGGTTACTTGATATTCTCGCTTAAATCTCGGGTTTATGCAATTTGATTGCTGATAAATCGCGTAAAAGCGTTTGTCTTTCTCTGAAGCTCTGTATAAGAGGCGGACGCGCAAAGAAATAACATTTAAATTAATGTCAAAATATTTCCCGAAAAAATGGCTGCTGTTTGTTGTGAAGGCTGCTGTCACTGTAGTTCTTATTTGGCTTGTTCTTCGGAAAGTGGACATGTCTGATATGAAGCGCCATTTCGACTCGATTGGTTTTGACACAATTGGTTTAGCGTTGATTTTACTTGCTGCTCAGTCAGTTTTAGCAGGCATTCGATGGCGAATTATCATGCGCTTATTTGACCGAGTGCTTGCCTTGGCCATTTCGGTCCGTATTTATTTCGAAGGGTTATTTTTCAACCAAGCTCTGCCCTCTACGATTGGTGGCGATGGTATACGTATTTATCGAGTTTATCGATTGGGTCTTCCGCTTGGGGCGGCCTTTAACGGTGTTTTGCTCGATAGAGTCGCCGGTTTTATTAGTCTTATCCTGTTGGTCGCGGTTGCTCAGCCTTTATTGCGCCAAAGGATCGATAACGAGCAGGCTTTGTTGGCTTTTATGGGAATCACTTTACTGGGTTTGTCGGCTATTATTGCGTTGCTGACACTTGCATCTTTACCAGACAGCTTCGGTCGATGGCGGGCGGTTCGGGGAATGATGAATCTATCGCTTGGCGGTCGTGAAATGCTCAAATCCATTCAAATTGCTACCCCGGTGTTAGGCTATTCGCTGGTAGGTCACATGTTAATGGTATTTGCAGTCTATCTGATCGCCATGGATATTGGATTAAAAGTGAGTTTTGTCGACTGTTTGATTATGGTGCCGTCTGTCATGCTGGTTGCTACTATTCCGATTTCCATTGCCGGGTGGGGCGTACGTGAAAGCGCTATGGTGACAGCGTTTGGATTGCTTGGCGCGCCCACTGATGCGGTGGTGGCTCTTTCCATGGCTTTTGGCCTCTGCTTAGTTGCTGTAGGCCTGCCTGGTGGTATTTTATGGTTTCTAAATCCAGATCATCGCGTCGCGGACGCCTCGGAAATCGCTGAATTACGTGAGAGTAAGGCCAAAAAGGGTCAAGTATGACAGTTGTAAATCATAAGGATCGCAAAACGATTATCCGTGAGGCAGCTGATAGGATTGCGCCAAGCCGTGACAAATGGATCGAGCGGAATGATTTCTATTACCAGCAGGATCGTGACTATATGCGGTTTCTCATTCCAGAGGGCCAAAGCGTATTGGATTTAGGATGCGGCACTGGCGATCTGTTGGCGAGCCTGAAGCCGAGTCGTGGCGTTGGCGTAGATTTTAGCGACCGTATGATTAAGATCGCTAAGGGTAAGTTTCCCGGTTTGAAGTTTGCGTTGGCTGATATCGAGAAGCCCGGCTTTACTAAAAAGCTCGGTGGTCCGTTTGACGTTATTGTCTTATCTGACACGTTCGGATTATTAGATGATTGCGAAGCGACCTTGGCGCTCCTGCACGATGTTTGTACACCCGACACACGACTTATTATTTCTTACTACTCGCCTTATTGGGAGCCGGTTCTGCGCCTTGGTGATAAATTAGAGCTTAGAATGCCGCAGCCGGAAGTGAATTATCTGTCAACTGCCGATATCGAAAACCTGCTCCATCTGGCTGACTTCGAGGTGATCAAAACTGAGTGGCGTCAACTTCTGCCAAGGCGCCTTTTAGGCCTAGGTACTTTAGTGAACCGTTTCATTGGTACGCTCCCGTTATTACGCCGATTTTGTTTGAAGACCTATGTAGTAGCACGTCCATTGCGCGGTGCTGAGAAACCTGGATTATCCGCGAGCGTGATCATTCCATGCCGTAACGAAAAAGGTAATATTGAACCTGCTATTCAGCGGCTTAAGCCTTTTGCCGATGATATTGAAGTGATTTATGTTGAAGGCCATAGCTCTGATGGAACATTAGAGGAGTGCGAGCGTATCAAAGCGGCTTACCCAAATTGGGATATTAAGGTAACGACCCAAGACGGAAGGGGCAAGGGCGATGCAGTCTGGAAAGCTTTTGATATGGCGCGTGGGGACGTATTAATGATTTTGGATGCGGATTTAACTATGCCCCCCGAGCAGTTGCCAAAATTTTACAATGCAATTGCTAGCGGCAAAGGTGAGTTTGTCAATGGCTCTCGACTGGTTTACCCGATGGAACAGGGGGCCATGCGGTTTTTGAATCTTATCGCTAATCGCTTGTTTGCTGCTATTTTTTCCTATCTTTTGAATCAACGTTTTACCGACACGCTGTGTGGTACAAAAGTAATGCGACGTTCTGATTACCGTCGAATCGCTGATAATAGATCTTATTTTGGTGAATTCGATCCCTTTGGTGATTTCGACCTGATATTTGGTGCGGCGAAACTTAATATGAAAATTATCGAGATTCCGATTCGTTATGCGGACCGGACCTACGGAGAAACCCAAATCTCACGATTCCGAGATGGATGGGAATTGATCAAGATGGTGGTTTTTGCCTGGCGTAAATTGAAGGCGTTTTAGCGTGGATGCCGATCCACGCTTGGCGGCGCATCGCCGGGTTTGGCAAAAAAAGCCGGCGTTGCGTAAAATTTACGCAGATTACTACCGGCGCATTACTTGTCATTGTACGAATGGTCAAACACTCGAAATCGGCGCTGGCTCTGGCCATATCCGCGAGCATATGGATCAAGTCTTCATGGCTGATATTTTGCCGGCCGAGTGGTTAGACGTAGCAGCCGACGCTCAGCAGCTGCCGTTCGGAGATGAATCTTTGAGTAATATCGTGATGGTAGATGTCCTGCATCATATTGAGCGTCCGACTGCATTGTTTGATGAAGTCACGCGGGTTCTGCGACCGGGTGGTAAGATGGTAATGCTGGATCCTGCTATCACGATAGGCAGTTGGCCGATTTATAAGTTTCTTCATTCGGAACCAGTTAATATGAGAGTTGACCCGTTGTATGAGGAGTGTTCCCAATCCGGCGGTGATCCATTTGATTCCAATCAAGCGGTGCCGACCTTGTTGTTTTCTAGTTCGGATCGGCATAAGAAATTTGAGGCACGATTTCCTTCACTTAGGATTGTGGCACGGCAATTTTTCGGCTTTGCCACCTATCCTTTAACCGGAGGGTTCCAGAATTGGTGTATTGTCCCAAGCAGGTTAATCCCATCTCTTTTATCTATTGAGCGACTTTTAGAACCTTTCCTGGCACGTTTGTTGGGGTTTCGATTGTTGGTTGCGCTAGAGCGTCTGTGATAGCGTCGCTTGACCAGGGCAGCGTAAGCCTTTAGCAGAAAGGAAAGTGGTGCGGAAGATTCTATGAAAAAAGCTCTTATTAACGGCATAACCGGCCAAGATGGCGCATACCTCGCCGAATTTTTGCTGAAGAAGGACTACGAGGTGCATGGTATCATACGCCGTGCGAGCATGTTTAATACGCAGCGTATTGACCATTTATATCGTGATCCGCATGACCCAAATGCGCGTTTGTTCCTGCACTATGGTGATCTATCAGATGGGACAGGGTTGCGGCGTATCCTCGAAGCGGTGCAGCCGGATGAGATTTATAATTTGGGTGCGCAAAGCCACGTAAAAGTTTCGTTTGATCAACCGGAATATACAGCCGATGTAGTCGGGACCGGAACGTTGCGATTATTTGAGGCCGTGCGTGACCATCTAAAGAATTCAAAATCTGATATTAGGTTGTATCAGGCCGGGTCCTCGGAAATGTTCGGTAGCGCTGCACCCCCGCAGCTGGAAACAACGGCATTTGAGCCACGGAGCCCTTACGCGATTAGCAAGGTTGCTGGCTATTGGTTCGCACGGAATTATCGTGAAGCCTATGATATGTTTATCGCTAACGGCATTTTGTTCAATCATGAAAGTCCGTTGCGCGGGGAAACGTTCGTCACCCGAAAAATTACCCGAGCTGTTGGGCGTATTAAATTGGGCCTGCAGGATAAACTTTTTCTCGGCAATCTTGATGCGAAGCGGGACTGGGGTTTTGCGGGTGATTACGTGGAAGTCATGTGGAAGATGCTTCAGCATAGTGAGCCGGATGACTTCGTTGTCGCCACTGGCGAAGCACATTCGGTTCGCGAATTTCTTGAGGCTGCGTTCATCCATGTCGGTTTAGACTTCAAGAAATATGTAGAAATTGATCAGCGCTATTTCCGCCCGACGGAAGTGGATCATCTCTTGGGGGACCCGTCAAAGGCGGCGGAGAAGTTAAGCTGGAAGCCTAAGGTTTCGTTTCAAGGATTAGTGGCGATGATGGTTGATCATGATATGGAGCAAGCAGAGCGGGAAAAATTACTTGTAGATGCCGGTCATAAAGTGGGTCAAGAAGGGGTGGCGAATGGCTGAGGTCGACCGCAATGCCCGAATTTATGTTGCGGGGCACTTGGGGTTGGTGGGCGGCGCGATAGTGCGGGCTTTGAAAAAAGCAGGTTTTACAAATCTCGTTTTACGAGCACGTGCCGAGTTGGACCTAATGTGTCGTGTTTCCGTGAATCGGTTTTTTCACAGCGAACGGCCAGACTACGTTTATTTAGCCGCAGCTCGTGTCGGTGGCATTCACGCCAATAGCAGTTTCCCAGCAGAGTTCTTGTATCAAAACCTTACTATCCAAAATCACGTAATTGATGCGGCGTATCAGCATGGGGTCAAAAAATTTGCATTTTTAGGATCTTCCTGCATCTACCCGAAGTACGCCCGTCAGCCAATTTCCGAAGATAGTTTGTTAACCGGCACTTTAGAGCAGACCAATGAAGCATACGCGGTCGCAAAAATTGCTGGCATCAAACTTTGCGAAGCTTATCATCGTCAATACCGGTTTAATGCGATTTCGATTATGCCTACGAATCTTTACGGACCTGGGGACAATTTCGATCTTGAGACCAGTCATGTTGTTCCGGCGCTTATTCGTAAAGCCCATGAGGCGAGGGTTGCCAATTCCCCTGACTTTTCTGTCTGGGGTTCTGGTGACCCGTTGCGGGAGTTACTGCATGTAGATGATTTAGCTGATGCATGTCTGTTCCTTATGGACAATTATAATGATCCGGAATTGATAAATGTCGGCTGTGGTGAAGATATAAGTATAAGAACGTTGGCGGAAACCATTGCTGATGTGGTTGGGTATACGGGAGACCTAAAGTATGATTCTTCTCGTCCTGATGGCACCCCCCGAAAGGTGCTGGATGTCAGCCGACTGTTTGATCTTGGCTGGAAGCCACAGATTGACCTTCGTGAAGGACTAGAACAAACCTATGATTGGTATGTTTCTAACTGCGGCGCGCCCGCGGCGAACTAGCGCTTAAGGTATAGCCAGTGTTTGCGCGCAGGTATATTTGGGGTTAGGTTCTAAATTAGGGTCGATAATTTCAAAGTGCACACTATGGATTGTTACGCGTCATCCTAGCGCACGCTGTGACAAGCTAAGGTGGTTGGTGAGCAAACCTTAAAAAAGGTTTCGCATATTTTTTAAGGCATCGGGTCATAGCTCCTTGTAAACTAGATTTCGTGTAAGGTGTGGCGATAAGCCGAAATAGGCTCGCGGTGATGACTGCTTCAAGAGGCTATAAAATGCCGCTCTTTCAGGCCTTGCGTTTCTGGCAGCTCGTTGTCTTCCATTCCCATCTTTATCCGCTAGGATAAAGACCGATTAACGCGAAATTAGGGAGGACGCGTGATATGAATCAGAAAGAGGTGCGTAATATTGTAAAACGTTGGATGTTTCCAACCGAGGGCGGCAGCTATATGGGCGGTCTCGAGAAGCGCCCGGTTTTAGCAAAATCTTCGGGTACTTTGGTAACCGATACGAATGGAAAAGACTATCTTGATTTTCAGTCTGGGCAAATGGGGGCCGCTTTAGGTCATCAACATCCACGTATTATCGCAGTGATCCAGAAGACCATGAAAAGCCTGATGCATTCTACTAACACCATGTTGCATGTGCCGCGGCTTCGATTGCATGAGAAGCTTGGTAAGCTTTTGCCAAAACCGTTAGAAAAATCTTTGTTCTTGGTTAGTGGTTCGGACTCTATAGAAGGCGCGGTGGATTTGGCGCGGAAGGCGACTGGTGGGCTCGATATAATCGGTATTCACGCAGGTCTGCACGGCTCGACTTCTTATGTGACACGTTCCTTATCCTTTAACTGGAGTCGCAATAAACACAGCGCCGTTGCACCTGGTACTTCATCGGTATTAACGCCTTATTGTTATCGGTGCCCCGTAGGCCTAAAATTTCCGTCTTGCCAAATTCAATGTCTTAAAACCAGTTTTGAAATGGCCGATGCGAATTTCACCGCAAAGCCGGCGGGTTTCATCGGCGAGCCGATATTAAGCGCAGGCGGGATTATTGTGCCACCGAAAGGATTTTACAAAATGGTACGCGAAGAGTGCGACAAGCGCGGCATGTTATTAATTTTCGATGAAGCTCAGACCGGACTTGGGAAAACAGGCAAGCTCTTTGGCTTCCAGCATGAAGATGGTGTAAAGCCCGATATCATCGCCATTTCAAAGCATTTTGGCGGTGGTGTTCCGATATCTGCAGTTTGTAGTACATCTGACGTGGCGCAGAAAGCCGTTGATAATGGATATTTTGCTACCCGCTCTCACGCCACAGATCCGCTATTGTGCGCTGCGGGCGAAGAAAGTCTGAGTATTGTTGTCGACGAGGATATGCCGGGGAAAGCTGCTAAGATTGAAAAGATGATAAAGGGTGCTTTTCGTAAAATGGCGAAAGAGTTTGAATTGATCGGAGATATACGGGGGCGCGGCGTCTTGCTGGGTATTGAGTTAGTAAAGGACCGTAAGAGCAAAGAACCGGCAAATGCGGAAACGCAGAAAGTTTTCGACTATTGCATGGATAAGGGTTTGATATTTCAGGTGCGTGGCGTGCGTGATTTGAAAAACGTCATTCGGCTCGTGCCGCCGATGACTACACCTAAAGAACAGATTGATAGCGCCATGTCGATTATATATGACGCGCTGAGATTTGTCGTAAAAGGAAAGCAGCGGCGCAAAGTAGGAGTGCGTGGATGAAAATTACTCCCCCTTATTTAATGTTTTTAGGTGACGCAGTGGATCAACTAGCAGCGAAAACTGCTAATGGCGTGGCATTTTGGCGGCCTAATTGGTGTTTGGGTCAATTTCGGATGAAAGGATGCAATGCAGATATAGGATTGCCCGATATGGGTTTGGAAGAGGCAGCTGAAAAAGGTGTGAAAACTCTTGTGGTCGGCGTAGCCAATCAAGGTGGATATATCAGCGAGGCTTGGGCCGAGACGCTTTTGCAGGCGGTTGATTTGGGGTTTGACATTGCCAGCGGGCTCCACGCAAGCCTGGCATCGGTGCCAGGGCTGGCAAGTGCCGCTCGAGAAAAAGGCTGCCAACTTTTTGATGTACGGCATCCCGGCGAAACCTTTGACGTGGGGCGTGGGCATAAACGAAGTGGCAATCGCCTGCTGACCGTCGGCACAGACACTTCTGTTGGTAAAATGTTCACCACTCTAGCCATTGAAAAGGAAATGCGTACACGAGGTGCTAACTGCACTTTCAGGGCAACTGGGCAGACTGGCATTTTCATTGCTGGCGAAGGGGTGTCTGTAGACGCGGTAGTGGCTGATTTTATCTCCGGGTCCACAGAGTGGCTTTGTCCTGAAAATGACGCGGACCATTGGGATTTAATTGAGGGGCAAGGTTCGATTCATCACGCATCTTATGCTGGCGTAACACTAGGACTGATTCATGGTTCCCAACCCGATTTATTGGTTGTGTGCCATGATCCAGGTCGTCCTCATATGCGGGGAACGCCAAGCATCCCGGTCCATAGTCTGACAGACACAATCCGTGCCTGTGAACAGGTCGCCCGTTTGACCAACCCTCGCGTGCAGACTGTGGGAGTTTCTATTAACACCTCGAATCTCTCGAATGCGGATCGAGAGCGTGAACTAAAAGCAGCGGCTGATGAAACTGGCCTACCCGCTTTAGATCCTGTGAAAGACGGTGTGGCGCCGATTGTCGACCGCATACTGAAATGAAGCTGATTGCGCGCGCTGAACAATGGCCGCTTGCGGAAGTTTTTACTATTTCGCGTGGCAGCCGAACCGAAACCGAGCTGGTTACAGTTGAGCTTAGCGATGGTGAATTGGTCGGCCATGGCGAGTGTATGGCGAATCCGCGGTATAATGAAACGCAGGAGGGCGTGCTGGCAACTTTGAACGAGCTCGATTTAGCTAGTGGGTTAGATCAGGACTGCTTACAGGAATTGTTGCCGGCCGGTGCCGCGCGAAATGCTCTAGATTGCGCCCTCTGGGATTTAGAAGCAAAGCGTTCTGGTATGCGGGTTTGGGAAATGGCCGGGCTACAGCCGCCCGGTTCTGTCATAACAGCATTTACACTAAGCCTCGATACACCGGAAAGAATGGGCGCGCTGGCTAAGCAGCATGCCGACCGACCATTATTAAAATTGAAAGTAACCGGTGAAGGGGATTTCGAGCGTGTGGCAGCGGTACGAGAGGGTGCTCCAAATGCCCGCCTTATTGTCGATGCCAATGAGGGCTGGAACGCTGATATTGTAGAGCCCTTGAGTGATCAACTTAGGACGCTCGGCGTTGAGATGATTGAGCAGCCTTTGCCTGCGGAAAAGGATGCGGTGCTGGCGGATTTAGTTCACCCGGTTCCGCTCTGTGCTGATGAATCTTGCCACAACAGCGCTGATTTGGCGCAATTAAAAGGCCGCTACGAGATCGTAAACATAAAGCTTGATAAGACAGGTGGCCTTACGGAGGCTTTGAAGGTGAAGCGAGAAGCCTATAATCTGGGGTTTAGGGTAATGGTGGGTTGCATGGTAGCGACGTCACTTGCCATGGCGCCGGCGCATTTGGTTGCCCAAGGGGCAGCTTATGTGGATATAGATGGTCCGCTTTTGTTAGCCCGTGATCGCCACTTCGGGTTGTCCTATGAGGGTAGCCGGGTCGAGCCACCCGATACGACATTATGGGGTTAATCTCTTGGGCATTTGGCGGCGCCTATTTGAGAAAGCAAACGATCTGGCTCGGTTCTCGGCGCGCCTTTGGGCGGCATAATCCCTAGGTGGCCAGTTGGCGAGATAGCGCATTGCGCCGGCGGTCGTATGCAGTTTCCCAATTCTATTTGGCGTACCGAACCGGTGAGGAAACTTTTTCTGTAACGCCATTAAAAGGCTTCGATGAGCTCTTTCCACTTTGATTGCTGCTAAGCGCGCGGTTTTACTTGCGTTTCTTGGTGAGGCTGGTTTTAAGATTAACGCATCCAGGTCGTTCTTTTTTAACTCCGCTTTCCAAATCTGAAAAACCTTCCTCTGGTAAGGTAGATGCTTAGCTTTATTGGAGGAGTGGTAGTGGCGAACTGCTTTTTCCCACGTATGGTGGCTGTCTTTGAGGGCGGTTAGGAATTTGGCGGCATAGGCGATATTGGTTTTTGGATTGAAACCAGCTTCCAGTGTGGAAAACGCGTCAGGGTGGTAATGCAAGTTTATTTGCATGCAACCCACATCAATATTTTTTTGACCAGCTTGTTTTAGTTTTTGTACATGGCGAATGGCGTCACTCCGAGAGTTGAAATGATTTCCTTTGCCACCGGCATTTACGGTCCAGGGCCAGGCAATGTTTGCCTGGTTTTCTTTGATCCAACGGCCGGTTTCTTTGATTGAGAGCGCATAGAGCAGTTTATGAGGAATACCGCTTCTTCGCTCTTCCGCAGCAATCGCGCGGCTACAAAGATTACTATTCTTCAATAGGTTGGAAAGCCCAGCCGAGGCGGTGGCAATTTGAAATGGGGCAGCAATAATCAATAATGCGATTAATATGGCAAAAGCCCAAAGCCAATAACGCTTGAATATTCTATTCATAATCCTCTCCTCACTGGAAGAAAGCAAGCTCCATGCCAAATTCCTAAGGATCCGGTAGTGTGCCAAAATCCTGTCCGATGGTACGTACATATGAGCAGAATCCAACCATTTCGTAGGTTTAATATTTCCACCGATATTAACTTTAACCGTGGACCTGAGGCTCTTGCCATGACTTCTATTTTGGTGGTAAGTCCAGTCGCGCGCAAAATACATTTATTAGGCGGGCGCGTAGCTCAGCGGGAGAGCACTACGGTGACATCGTAGGGGTCGTAGGTTCAAACCCTACCGCGCCCACCATTTACGCTGAATGGAAACGAGGTCCGGTAATCTGCTAAGGTAAACTAGAAAAACGGTAATAACGACAAATGGCGTTCCGACGCCAGAGATTTAGGGAGGAACTTTTATGCCGACTGGAACCGTGAAATGGTTTAACCCAGTGAAAGGCTTTGGCTTTATCGTCCCTGACGATGGGGGCAGCGACGTTTTCGTCCATGTAACTGCAGTAGAGCAGGCTGGGTTGGACGGTCTACAAGAAAAACAGAAAGTAGAATTTGAACTGGTCGATAATCGAGGTCGTACAGCTGCAGGTAATTTAAAAGCGATTTAGCGGGCTTTTTTTATTGTGATCTTGTGGTTTTGTAAGGATCACCGGTTTCTAGAAAAAAATAATAAAAAATTTTGTTAAGGGGCTTGCAACAGTCTTTTTAAAAGGCCTTGTTTGAATATCAGGCAAAAAAGGTATTGCTTGGCTTTCTTCAAAAATATTGCCCATGCGGCCAGGATGTATCTAGCTGTTAGTGTTATCCCTATATCTAGCCTAGATTTCTCGATGTTTTCACAGCATGGATTGTGCAAACTTGAACAATTCCATATTTCGATTATTATCAAAATATGGAATTGATAAATGCTACTTCAGCCCTGGCTGCGTTAGCACATGAGACACGTCTTACTGTTTTCAGGACATTAGTGCGTGCTGGGCCTGGTGGCTTACGTGCTGGTGAGATTGCGACGGGGGTTGGGGTTGTGCCAGCGACATTGTCATTCCATCTAGGACATCTTCAGCGGGCGGGACTACTCAAGGCACGTCGCGAGGGTCGTCAGATAATTTACGCAATAGATCAGTCTGGGCTTAGAGCTTTACTGGAGTTTCTAGTGGAAGATTGTTGCCAGGGGCAGGCGGAAGATTGTGCAACGCTTTTATTTGAATTGCCGGTGTTTGGGTGCGCCGCGCTGTCAAAGGAGAATGAAAATGAAACGACTACACGTGCACGTTCGGGTTAAAGATTTAGATGAATCTGTGGGTTTTTATTCTACAATGTTCGATACGAAGCCAAGTGTGAAAAAGGATGATTACGCAAAATGGATGCTTGATGACCCGCGTGTTAATTTTGCCATTTCGACCGGGGTGCAAGACTTTGGTGTCGATCATCTTGGAGTTCAAGTGGATGACGGTGAAGATCTTAAGGAGTATGCCCAGAAACTCGAAGCGGCGGGCCGAAACGTTATCCAGCAAGAAGATACGGTGTGTTGTTACGCGCGCTCGGACAAGGCCTGGGTAGCGGACCCTCAAGGGATTCCGTGGGAGACTTTTTTAAGCATTGGAGAAGAGGCCGTTTACGGGTCAGGGAAGATAAAGCGGTCTGCATTGATCGATGGTGAGGATGATATGCCAAGTACGGTGCCGGAGGATCAATGCTGCACGCCAACGCTTCCAGCAAGTACAAAATGTTGTGTCGATGGGTCCGATAAGACCGCTTGATTTTAGTCCGCTCTCATTGAGTTTAGAAATAAAGATTAATGACGGAAATTACATTTGCGAAAAAACTGGTCGCCGAATCGATTGGTACGGTCTTTCTTTTGGCTACCGTTGTTGGTTCTGGGATCATGGCCGAATCGCTTGCGGGTGGTAATGTAGCTATTGCACTTTTAGGAAATACGCTTGCTACCGGTTGCATTCTGATGGTTTTGATCTTGATTTTCGGGCCTATTTCGGGCGCTCACTTCAATCCCGCGGTTACGCTTTCTTTTTGGCTGCAGCAACAAATCTCTGACAGAGAAGCGGCGTTTTATGTAATTGTCCAAATCATCGCAGCCATAGCGGGGGCGGTGCTTGCGCATGTCATGTTCGACATGCCTGATTTAGTTATGGCATCCACAAAGGTGCGTACTGGCGTTGGGATATGGATAGCTGAATTTGTAGCGACCTTTGGTTTGCTGGCGACAATTTTAGGTTGTATCCGACTTCGGCCGGACGCTGTACCATACGCAGTGGGTTTATATATTTCGGCAGGTTATTGGTTTACCTCTTCAACTTCATTCGCTAATCCGGCGGTAACAGTCGCTCGTACAATGACAGAGAGTTTCTCGGGTATTCTCGCTGCTCACGCGCCAGCTTTCATCGTGATGCAAATTGCCGGCGCTGTCGTGGTGACCTATCTTTTTAAGTGGCTATACGGCGACCTAAAAGCCAACTAGACCGTACCTAAGATATCTAAGTAGCGGACAATATCATCTTCATTGTTGTAAAAATGGACTGTTGCACGGAGATGACTGTCTTTACAGCTCACTCGGATTTTTTGTTCTGCCAAGCTATCAGCTATGACTTGGGCGTCTTTGCCCATATCCATACTTACAATCCCAGCCCTTTGATGCCAACCGCGTGGTGTGCGAATCTTGTAACCCCGTTGCAGGGCACTTTCAATTAAGAAGGTGCTGAGTTCTTTTACTCGGTCTTCGATATGGTTAAGGCCAATACTTTTTATGAACTCACAACCACGACGTTGCACAAAGGTGCCTAGATAATTTGGATTACCATATTCAAATCGGTGTGCATCGGCGGCGAGTTTGACTTTTTCCTTCATACGGTCGTTCGAGGTAAAGCTGAATTTGGCTGCATAAGGTGGGTCTATCTGCGAAATGATTTCTTTCCGTACATAGAGAAATCCGGCGCCAGCTAGGCTGAACATGGCCTTATGGCCGCCTGCACTTAGTGCATCGACGCCAAGGTCATCAATCCGTTCATTCAATATCCCCACGCCTTGTACGCCATCAACAAATAAGAGTGCGTCGCGGCTATGGCATAATTCAGCAAGGGCCCTAAGGTCTGCGCGGTATCCAACGCCATAGGTAACCCACGCAACCGTGACGACGCGTGTATTGCTATCAATAAGCTTCTCATAGGCTTCTAGCGGATAGATATAATTTTTGTCTTCTTCTACCCATCTAACTTCCACGCCACGGCCCTCTAAATGCCGCCAGGGGAAGGTGTTATTCTCATGTTCCCCGCGGCTTAGAATGACATTTTCGCCAGGCTTAAGGCCGATGCCCTGTGCGAGTATATTGATTCCTTCTGACGTATTTTTGACCAACGCTATACATTCAGGTGAGGCGCCAAATGTTGTTGCGACCGCGTTCCGAGTGCGTTCGATTTCGTCCATAGAAAAGGCTCCAATGCCAGCCTTGTCATAGACAATCCGCAACCAATCCTGAGTTGCCTCTCCAACGCATTTGGGCAATGCACCTTTGTTAGCACCATCGAGATAGACAAAGTCGTTCGTCGCTGGAAATAGCTTCCGGATGGCATCCCAATCGGGTGCCTTTTCACTTGCTGTCAATTAAACTCTCCTCATTTGGCTGCTTCACTCAATTTTTTTTGCGCTGCAATCAAACTTGGTACCTTGGATGCGGGTACATATACAAATCCATCAAATAGGCGCCGTTGTGTGCGGTATACGCCAACCCTATTGCAGTACCAGCCACTATTGGTTTTTTCAACATCAGCGGTCACACTCAGAATGCCAGACGGATGCATCACACGCACATCCGATGAGGGATCATCAGTGTTACGCGCAACGCGATTCACCGTTGAGCCTTCAATTCGCGCTGCTACCGCAATACAGGCTGAACCGGTAGATGGCAGCGCCCTGTGGCAATTGCCCGAGGATATCATGCGCGCAGTAAAATCGCAGTCATCTGCTTTTAGAATTTCACCGGAAAGCGATGGGGAATTTTGCGGTGGTGTTACAAAACAAATTTTTGGCACGACTGCAGAATTATCTCGAATATAATTAAGACTATCTCCGAGACCCATCAAAACACCGGCCTGACATCGGAGATGTTCCAATTGTTCCATGAGGTGCGGGTCGTCATCCACTTGGGCGGGCAGCTCCTTACCCGTGATTCCTATATCTTCCGCAATCACATAGGCGACGGCAAGCGTGGCATCGACAAGGGAGGCATCGACTTTCTTTCCGTTTAGCAGTTCTAATTGGTCAATGATGTTTCCTGACGGTAATAGAGCTGCGGTGTTTGCGCCACCTGGGTCAAGGAACTCGTTGCGCACGGGCGATCCGGTACCTGAGACGCCCGGCAATTTGAAGTTTCCATCGACAGCGGCCTTGCCATCATCGATCGCGAACTTGGTATCGAATTGAACCCCTGTGTTTGTGCTGCGGACGCGAAGGCAAACTTCATCTCCCTCTGGCTTAACTAAACCCTCATCGACCGCGAAGGGGCCGACGGCTGAGGCCATGTTGCCGCAGATATTTGTATAGGCAACCCAATCATCTTTTGGGGAAACCTGACAGAAGGTATAGTCGATATCAACACCTTCAGTCTTTGATTTTTCTACAATCATAACCTTCGAGAGTGAGGAAATACCTCCGCCCATGCCATTTAGCTGCCGGCGGTTCGGGTCTGGGCTGCCTATGGCAGCGAGGAAGATTTCTTTCCAATCTTCACGGTCAGGTGGCAGGTTTTCCCTCAGAAACGCGATTCCGTTACTAGTGCCACCACGTACAAATGCTGCTGGAATTTTTAACTGCCTCATGATCAACCATCCTCTGATTGCTGGTATATCCCCAGTGTCCGGGTAGTATGCTATAGATTCCTATACGTCGTGAAGGAGTTAAGCCAGAACAGCAGGCTGTTGGCTAAGAGGGAAGGTGGCTAAATCCCTACTCTAAGAAGATTTAAAAATTTTTACGGTATATATAAAAGTACTTCATAGATATATCTAAATGTAGCTTGTCGGCCAGGCTTGGAGCAGATGTTCGCCGATGCCGCCTTCCATGCGGTTACGGTGTGTATCTAGCATTTCGATCAAATAGTCTCGAGTTTCACGAGGATCGAGTACTTCCTTGACCCCATACACCGATGCCAGTCCATAGGCTGATGAATCGCGAGCCATTTCAGCGAGGTATTCTTGGTATTTCTCCGGGTCCTCTGTATCGATATTTTCTCCATAGACGACGGAGACGGCCGCGCGAGGGTCCATGAAGCTGACTTCGGCGGTGAACCAGGCGGCGGTCTCTTCGACGGTTCCTCCGGCGCCCATATTTATAAAGCCCCGGCCATAGCTTTTACGTAAAATGATGCAAATTTTCGGCACCGTGGTTTGTAACATTGCGTTCATCCAATTGATTACCTTGCCGATTATGCCAGTTTTCTCGATTTCAGGACCAATCAGGAAGCCCGGCTGATCTTGGAGGAAGACCATTGGGATATTGTAGGAGTCGCACAGTACAAGAAAGCTGGTGACTTTTTCGCAAGATTGCGCATCCATGCAGCCTCCTTTGAATTGAGGGTTGTTAGCGATAAAACCAACAGACTGTCCATCAATGCGGCCCAGCGCCGTGGTGATAGACCTTCCAAAACGGGCTTTAATCTCGAAAAAGCTATCTTTATCGGCGATAGCCTGGATGATCTTGCGTACGTCGTACGTTTTGGCGAGTGATTCAGGCATCATATTGAGGATATCTTCGCAGGCATCACCAGAGCCCTTTGGCACGGCAACTACCGGGGGTGTCTCGTTTTGATGGCTGGGTAAATAACTTAAAAATTTCTTCACAATATCGATCGCTTCTTGGTCTGTGTCAGCGACCGCATCGGCAAACCCCGTTTGGTCTGCATGTACGCGCCAGCCGCCGAGTGCTTCGCCGCTTACTTCGTGACCGACGGCTCTGGAAACCATTCGTGGACTGGCAACAGCCATGACCGATCCTTTACGCATTACATTGAAGTCTGAACAGACGGCATGCCAGGCACTGGAGCCGAAACACATACCCAACTGGGCGGATACCCAGGGAGCTTTGCGTTGCCGAAGGAAACGTGGGCCTTCTGAGGTGAAACCCATACCTTCACCCATGATATCCGGCATCCGAACGCCGGTGGATTCCCCCAAGAAAACTACAGGCAAGCCGCGCTTAGTCCCGGTGTCTTTGATATGCGACATCTTTTTGTTGTTAGTATAGCTCGAGGACGACCCCTTGACCGTAAAGTCGTATGCCACTACCCCTACTTTACGGCCATTGACTCTGCCGAAGCCACAAACTTTTCCGTCGCGCGGGGTTTGTTCTTTCATGTCCGGTAGATACGAGGTTCCGAAAAGACCAGATTCTCGAAACGTTTTTTTATCAAAAAGATACTCGACCCGTTCAGAAGCGTTCAGAACACCGGTCTTCTTCCGATGTTTCAGTTTCTCTGAGCCTCCCATGGCTTCGGCTTTTTTTTTCCGGGTTTTGTGCTCTTTGATTTTGTCCTCGAAAGCCATTTTAACCTCATATTGAAACAGTGAGTATTAAGTCCAAAGTAATATCGATCCGTTAGTTTCCCGATTGGAACGGCATTGGATGGTATAAAAAATTAGAAACGAAATAATACCATATGGCCCTCATGGAGTAGAACCGAGCAATTGGATTAATCGTGTCGTTCATACTTTGTGTTATTTAAGTTCAGACCGAATGCCACCCCTAAAATTTGTACGTCCGAATAGTTAAGAGCGGTGCTGTGAGGATACAGATGAAATAATAGCATATGCTCCGCCTATGGCAGTACTCTGCAATAGATCTTATCGCAATTTCAATTTGCATGGTGAGGCAGGCGAAAAGCGTGAGCTTGCATGGGCATCGACCCAAGTAATTTGGGTGCAACTTTGGATGCGATATTCATTCGTTCCGAATTAGATTGGAAGAAAATAGTACTGGAAAGCATATAGAAGGGTACCAACGTTAGTACCCTATCTGGGGCGATATGCGTCTGAGGGCCGCTTATGCATGTGCAGGCTTTAGTCTCTTCGCCCGAAGTAAGTAGGAACATCTTCCATATATAAGCCTAAAGGGAAAGATGTATGTTGAGATAATAAAGTTATTGATCACCTGAATAGAACACTCCCGTTTTCTTTATATCTCTGCTAGTTTCGACTGACATAAATTCTTTACGAGGAAGTGTCATGAGCAGGTCCGATAAATTCGATGAAGTCCGAAAGTTATTCCCGGCTACCGAAAAGCTGGCTTATTTCGACGGTGGGGCCCGCGCACTACTATCAGTTAATAGCCGAAAAGCGCTCGATGAGTTGCTTGATGCCCGAATATACGAAGGTGGTGATAAGCCTGCGATGATGGATTTAATCGAACGGGTGCGGGCTAAGTTTGCCAAGCTGATTAATGCCGCACCCGACGAGGTTGCCTTTACAAAAAACGTTTCTGATGGCCTCAACTCTATTGCTGGATCTATCCCATTCGAGCCGGGCGATAATATGGTTCTGTCAGCCGATTTGGAGCACCCAAACAATATTTATCCTTGGTACAACATTCGAGATAGGGTGGGCATTGAAGTGCGTGATGTACCCAGTAAAGATGGCCAAATTGATGTGGATGCTATGATTTTGGCCATGGATGAACGTACAAAGATCGTTACTTGTTCCACTGTTACTTTCTCGCCTGGTTTTCGTACAGATGTGCCAAAGCTAGGGAAGGCGTGTCGTGAACGCGACGTATTTTTGTTGGTCGATGGTGTGCAATCTTGCGGCACACTGAAAACGGACGTAGAGGAACTGCAAGTCGATGCGATGGCTGTGTCTACGCAAAAGGGACTTCAAAGCCTATATGGCATGGGATTCCTTTATTGCCGTAAGGAGGCTGCGGATGGATTGCGGCCGGAGAGATTGGCGCGGTTTGGTGTCAATCTAGGGGAAGATACTCATGAAGCGGCGACCGGCGATCAAGCATTTGATTTCATGCCAGGTGCCCGACGCTTTGAAGTGGGTAATTATAATTTTCCTGGAGCGGCCGCTACGGAACCAGCGTTAGATCTTATGTTAGAGCTTGGCCCCGATGCCATTGAAGAACGTAATTGTAGCTTGGCGCGTCGTTTGGCGTCCGGCATGCATCAGCTCGGCTTGCCTGTTTGCGGTGATTTGGACGATCCTTTACGGACCCATCTCGTAACGATTGGTGAGATGGATTTAAATAACCATGAGGGTGCAGGAAATGGCGAACTGGGTGCCTTGTTCGATCACCTTTGGTCAAATGGCGTTAGGCTGTCAATTCGCCGCGGGGTTTTGCGTTTTGGTATTCATTTTTACAATAATAATGACGATATAGACCGCGTCCTGGACTTAACCCGTCAGTGGAAAGAACAAGCGAAGGCGGCTTAAAAAAACAATGTTTAATTAACCTCGTTCTGCTTTTAGTTTGGATTCACGCCGGATCATAAAGACGCCGCTGGCGACAATTAATGTGCCCCCGGCATAGACCCATATGCTGGGCAGATGACCCCAGATCAGAAATCCAAAAATGAGCGACCACAGTAACGCCGAATATCGGAACGGCGATACCGTTGCGGCGGCACCGTAGCGCAGCGCCTCGATAATCAAAAAATGTGCACCCGCATTTAAAACGCCACATAAAACAAACCAGCCTGCGTCCACCCAGCCGACGGGATTCCATCCCCATGGGGCGACAAGTAGGCTGGCTGCGATCACGATCAATGTAGACCAAAACAAAATGCCGAGTGACGTCTCGGTTGCCGAAATTCTTCGAGTGACTATATCCCTTAGGGCGGAGAATACCGCAGTGATGACCGGAATAAGGAGTACCGCTTCATATGTTTGGCTGCCCGGCCGAACTATTATCAAGACACCAATAAAGCCAATGCTAATCGCGACCCAACGTCGCCATCCTACGGATTCCCCTAGTAGGGGTGCCGACAAGGCTGCAACGAAAAGGGGGCCGGAGAAGACAATGGCCGTGAAGGTCGCAAGCGGCAGTAGCGACAAACTTATAGTTACTAGTACGGTTGTTCCAATGAACGTAAAGCCACGTAGGATCTGTGAGGGCCAATGTCCCACCTTTAAGGCATTCCAGCCGGTAACATATTTAGCATAGAGAAGGATTACTAATAAAGCGGCGATATGACGTAGCGTTAGGACCTGCCAAACCGGAAAGCCTTCCGTTAAATGTTTTGTTACTGCATCATTTGTGACCAGTACTGCAGAGCCGATAATCATCAACCAAATACCGCGCACATTATCCGCTTTTTTCTCAGCTACCATGGCGTACCTCCTGGCGTAGCATAAAAATACTCCCACCCGCGATGAGCGTCATGCCAATGAGGACAAAAATATTGGGTAGATGCTCCCAAATGAGATAGGCGAAGAGTACTGACCAGATAAGTGCGGAATAACGGTAAGATGAAATCGCTGCAGCGCGCCCAAACCGAAAAGCCTCTATCATTGTCACATGGGCAGCAGCATAGAGAAGGCCGCTGAAAACGAATATAATGACTCCAGCGAGATCGAGTGCTTTCCAAGTCAATGGTGCACTTGGCAAACTGACTAACAGCACGACAATCGATGACCAAAACAATATATTCACTGATGTCTCTGTTTTGGTGAGCCCACGCGTATAGATATCGCGGATGCCGTTACATAGAGCAAGGCACACCGGCAGTAATAGAACCCACGTAAAGGAAGCGCTGCCTGGGCGTATGATCAATAATACGCCAATGAAACCCATTATGATAGCGATCCAGCGTGCAAGACCCACTTGTTCCTTGAGGGACGCCATAGATAATGCCGCAACTACGATAGGCGCGCTGAAGCCGATAGAATTAACAGTTGGTAGAGGCAAATGTTTGAGGCTGAGAATCACAAGCCAGGTGGCAATACAAAAGAGGATGCCGCGTATGAGTTGGCCTGTCACATTGATCGGTTTTAGGCAGCGAATGCCGCCAGAAAATAATGCGAAAATAACTAGCGGTACGGTCGCAATGAGTTGTCGAAGTCCTAGGACCTGCTCAACGGGATAGGACTCTGTTAACAATTTGGATAAAGCATCACAGCCAATAACTAAGCCTGAACCGAGCACCATCAAGCCGATGCCCTTCCAGGCATCAGCGCTCGCATTTAATTGCTTCACGTTAATGAGTTCTAACGTGCGCTGCCGGTATAAGGCGACACGTCGCGGCTATCGAGGACAAGGTGTATCATGGCAGCACCGTCATGATCCATGGCCCCGGCGAGTGCGTCGGCAAACTGGTCTGTTTTCTCGACCTTGAAGCTTGCCATACCATACCCCTCGCCTAACTTTGCGAAGTCAGGACTGTCGAGCATGGTGCCGTAATTAAAATCCGCGCCAAACCGTTTTTGCTGATGGGTCAAAATAGAGCCCCACGCGCTATTATCGCAGACGATCACCTTTATAGGGAGTTTAGCCTGCATGATCGCAGCACATTCATGACCGGTCATGGTAAAACCGCCATCACCCACCCAGACGAATACGGTTGAATCAGGTTTAGCGATTTGAGCACCAATACCGCCGGGAACTCCGTAGCCCATAGAGCCTGAGACCGGCGAGGATTCAATGTCCGGCTGGTTGAAGCGATAGTACCGCCCAATCCAGCGTCCGAAGGTACCTGCATCACAGATGTTGATGCAGTCTTCTGGTACTTGCTTGATGAATTCCCGGATCACCTGCGCCATATCCACATCACCTTGGATTTCGATCTCCCCGGGTTTTGCGAAGTCTACCTCTGCCCCGTGGATTTTATCGCGCCAAGCGAGCCTTTCTTTGGAAGGGGGCGCGAGTTTCTCTGTAATAGCTTTTAACGCCGGTACAACATTTGAGCCTATTGCAACATCCGACTGATATTGCGAGAATTCTGATGGTTCTGGATAAATCATGATTAATTTTTGATCTGGTCGTATCATCTTGTAATCATCAACCGATACGCTATCTAAGCGGCAACCCACGGAAATTAGCAGGTCGCAATCTTTCAAAGCTTCATTCTGAAATGGCAATCGGTTGATTGAGAGATGGCCGTAATTTGCCGGATGGTCGCTTGGAAAGGTGTCTTGTTGGCGATAAGCCGTAAGCACGCCGACACCACTTGCATCGGCAAAGTCCTTAAGTTCTTCAAACGCAGACTCCCAGCTGACCATTTCACCGGAAATGACGATGGGGTGTTTAGCCGCATTAATCATCGTAACGGCATCGTCGATAGCATCCGCGTCAGCGCCGACACGGACCGCCGCCGGCACGTCGGGTATTAGCGGCTCTCCATCGGGGCCATCTAAAATATCCTTGGATACGGCGACCACCACCGGACCCGGGCGACCGCTAACGGAAAGGTCGAGAGCGCGGGCCGTGACATCGGCGAGCTCATTGAATGAGTGTACGTCAAAGACTGCTTTAGCGATGGGCTTATACATTAGGTGGTAGTTGATTTCCTGAAATGCTTCGCGGCCTTGTTGCGGCTTTGGGATGTTGGAGATAAAGAATACCAACGGACGGGACCCTTGCATGGCATTATGAATGCCAACAGTAGCGTTGCAGGCACCGGGCGCACGGCTAGCTAACATACAGGCGGGTTTTTTCTTAAATTTTGAATAGGTATCGCAAGCAAAGGCTGCTGATGATTCTAAGCGAGTGGGAATAGCCTGAATCTTATTTTGATTGCGGCTTAAAGATTCCATAATGGTGGTATTGGTACCGCCAGGGACAAAAAACACGGTGTCTACGCCGCGTGACAACATAACGTTCACAACTACTTCACCACCATTCATGGCCATACCCTCCCAAAACTTTTTGCATTTTCATCTCCGCAAAATCACCATAAACCATCTTTATGGTAAAGCGCTATGCCCTAACCAACATGCGGGTCAGAACGCCTTATAAAATGGATGATTCCGGATGTTATCAGCTGCTATGATATTAGCTAGTGGCGTCCAATGCCCATCACAAATCTGGTAGTGAATTTTCCAATCTTTCGCTTTCGCAAAAATGGGCAGTAGATCAAGCATATATGAATTGGGGTCTTTGGCGATTAATGACTTTAGGTCTTGTTGTAACTTGAAGTGTTTGCCCTGTTTTAAATAGAGAAAGTCACCTGGGCGAGGGATTACGACGACTAGTATTGGTTTAGTCCCAGCGGCCTTTCTAATGCGCGAAAAAACATAGGAAAAGCGATGCCAATCTGCATCTGTGTAATCCACATAGCCTGAATAGTCGAAAATGAATTTGCGTCCATGGATTTTGGCTCCGGTCCACTGACGGATTAATCCGACTGCATATTCCACGACGTTGACTGAGTGTGTGAAATTTCGAAAAACTTGTCGAATACCCCGCGACATTGATTTCTTTTTTTGTCGCTCTGGGGCGTCACCAAGCTCATCCTTGTTAAAGTAAACTAATTCATAAGCACCGTTTTTTTTGACGTAATAAGGACGATACCGATGCCCAAACGCCGCCTGTCCAAATTGGATGCTATCGTCGAGAAAATCATTACCTGGGAATAAACCAATAATTACCCCCTCATGGTCGAATTTTTTCACCAAATTCTCATACAATAGTGAATATTGCGTCGGCCCAAATATCCCCGCATTGCCAAAATTCAAATGAGGTATTTGTGTTTTTTCTTCTAACTGATCCGTCCAACGTTCATGACGTTTTAGGCCGAAGCCTTCCGTAAAAGAATCACCTAATACGACGATACGCTTTTTGTTGCTCTTAATGGTGCGCTCTCGATCGCGCATGCCGTGGGAATTTGCGGTATAAATCGTCTGATAGCATTTCCGAACATGGTCGTAGCGGGAAAGGGGTTCATGCCAAACACCCCAAATCGGATTTATATCGGACCAAAATGGCTTGAAAATTGGTATCTTATAATTTGGTAAATTGGCGGGAAGATCAAAAAGGCGCATTGCGATAGCCCCGAACACTTCTAAAGCGATAAGGCATGAGATTATGGTTAGGAGTGTCGTCTTAAGTGCGGATTTGAGTGTCGCGTACATACTATCTACTTTCGATGTTGCGTTAGCGGCGGACCCTTATCCTCTTTATTAGACTGGATCAAGAACCTAGGTTGGCTCTGAGTATATGCATTGAAACTAGCCTAGAAAAACGTATGGATATAAAGTCAAATACAGATTGAGAGAAGGTCTATATGAAGCCTATCATATTCGTGCGTGTCTTTGTTGTCTTAGGTCTTAGTGCCTCAATATTTGGATGTATTATTGGCTCGTCTGCCGTTCGTCAGGAAAGCAATGCTGCGGCCAGATGGGTGGCGACAGATATCACTCATTACAGACAGACTAAAGCTCCTACCGTGCCGACGTCGCCGGAAGATGGGTTAAGTAGCGCGGATCGGAAGCTGTTTGCCAGCATATATGATCGTGTTCGTACACACTATGTGCGCGAAACTGATGAGCGGACCCTATTAGCGGCTGCAGCTGAAGGAATGCGCCGCGCGCACCCGGACCCAGTGAATGTCGGAACGCGCAGTTTGGTGGAAGCTGCCATTAACGGGATGCTGTCCTCTTTGGACCCTTATAGTAGTTATCTCGATAAAGCTCACTGGAAGGCTCTTCGTGAACAGACAAGTGGCGAATTTGGTGGGATCGGTATCCAGGTCCGAAAAGGCAAAGGTTATATCGAAGTGATCTCTCCGATTGATGGGACGCCGGCAGCGAAGGCAGGCGTTTTGCCTGGTGATCATATCCTGCGCGCTAATGGGACGTCGTTTGAGAAGATGTTACTGCGCGATGCAGTTTTGATATTGCGGGGTCGGCCGGGTAGCTATGTGACCTTGACATTGCGTCGGCCAAATGAGCCCCATTTCGAATTACCTATAAAACGCGCCGTAATAAAAGTCGCATCAGTTCGTTTTCGAATGGAAAAAGATATTGGGTATATCCGACTTAGTCGGTTTTCCGAAAGAACTTCGGAAGAAGTAATGCGCGCCGTAGGAACCATTAAGGCTAGCCTTGGATCAAAGCTTAAAGGATATGTTTTAGACCTGAGAAGTAATCCGGGTGGCTTATTTGATCAGTCCATCGAGGTTGCCGATATATTCCTGAATGGCGGACGTGTAGTCTCCACAAAGGACCGTTTGGATGAGCGCCACTATCAGGCAACTGCAGGTGACGCATCCGGTGGTGCACCGATCGTGGTGTTAATTGACAAGGGATCTGCTTCTGCGGCGGAGATTGTGGCGGGGGCGCTTAAGGATCATCGCCGAGCAACTTTGGTCGGCACGCGATCATTTGGTAAAGGTTCCGTTCAGACGCTTTTGCCGTTAACTGCTGAAGATCGGTTGAAATTGACTACGGCGATATACTTGACACCCTCGGGCGATTCGGTAGACGGAGGGATTTCGCCGAATTTTGTCGTTCCAATGACTGATAAAAGGGACAGCGACGATCAACTAAATTATGCGTTAAAGTTCCTCAGGAAGCTATGAGTGGCTTGACAAGATTATGTGCTAACAGATGCCAGGACGACAACCCGGCATTATTTTTTGCAAACAGTCAGGTCGCAGAGTTTAGCACCTTGATATTGTAAATTGCCCTAGTAGTCTGGCTTCGTTTTTCAAGCCCTTTGTAATGACAACCATAGCAAGCCCCTTGCTCAATCTTAGAATAACGCGACAAACTTTTTCCATCACACTTCTTTTAGATCTTTGATCGATTTTCAGGAAGCCGATTAAGAATTTTATGCGAGATGACCGTAAAGAAGCGAGCAGATGAATATGGCAGCGGCGGCACCCGCAATATCTGCGGTTAGCCCCGCGGCCAAAGCGTGGCGTACGCGGCGGATTTGAACAGCACCGAAATATATGGCGAGCACGTAGAAGGTGGTTTCAGTTGATCCTTGCAGCGTGCTGACTAGATACCCCGTGTAGCTATCGGGCCCGATGGCCGGATTTTGAATGGTTGATGCTAGGACGCCATATGCACCTGAGCCGGACAAAGGTCTTAATATTGCCATTGGTAAGGCATCGGCGGGTAATCCGATTTGGCCGGTGAGCACTCCCAACGGCTGGATCAGTAACTCCATCGCGCCGCTGGCGCGGAACATACCGACTGCAACGAGAATTGCTACCAAATAGGGAATGATACGAATGGCTACCTGGAAACCGTCCTTTGCGCCGTCGACGAACACCTCGTAAACCGGTATGCCACGGAAATAGCCAAAGGCAAGAAGCGCCAGCATTAAGCAAGGAATAATCCAAGGCGAGATGGTCTTGCCGTAAAATATGGTAAGTGGAATCATAGTGATAACGACACCTAAGGTGAGCAGCGTTGCCCAAAATGGATAAGTGCCACTGCCGGTTGCTGCGGTTTCAGCATCTTTGACGGTGTCCGGAATTACATCAATTATTGATGTGTCATTTGGGGCGATATCGCTAATAGCTCTCGAGCTCAGAGATGTAGATTCAGGGGTATTTGGCATTCGCCAAAGCCGAGCGAAATATTTTGCTGCAAGAATGGCAATGAATGTGGAACATAGTGTTGCAAAGAGTGTTGTCGGAACGATACCGGCTGGATCGCTGGATCCAGCGGCTGCCCGCAGCGCAATCACGCCAGTGGGCAGCAGCGTAATGCTGGAGGTGTTGATCGCCAGGAATAGTACCATTGAGTCGCTGGCGGTGCCTTTATGGTTGTTTAGTTTATCTAACTCTTGCATGGCACGGATGCCGAAAGGGGTCGCGGCATTGCCCAGTCCCATAATATTTGCTGATAGGTTCATGATAATGGCACCCATGGCCGGATGACCATCGGGGACATCGGGGAACAGCCTAATCATGATTGGGCGTAACAGTTTGGCGATGATAGTCAGGAGGCCGCCTGCTTCGGCAACCTTCATCAAGCCAAGGAAAAGGGCCATCACACCAATCAAACCAAGCGCAAGAGTAACCGACCCCTTAGCAGCTTCAATAATGCCAGTCCCGAGCACATCCATTGCAGTTGGTGCGCTTGCGGGAATGGATTCTGTCAATTGGCGATATGCCGCCACCCCAAAGGCAATTACAACTATGGAAAAGAATATCGCGTTCATGTGATGGTATTTACCTTAACCTTGTTAAAGTGCGCGTCGTTGCTGTAGAAGGGCGGTGCGCCGTTATATACTAGGTACGGGATAATATTCATAAGGATTACGATCATGAGCGGTCCGTTAAATGGTCTCAAAGTTTTCGATTTAACACGTATTCTCGCCGGGCCTAGTTGTACTCAAATTCTCGGCGATTTAGGTGCTGAAGTCATTAAAATTGAACGTCCAAAGGTCGGCGATGATACTAGAAATTTTGCGCCGCCATTTTTGCCTAGTAAAAATGGCACAGATAGCAGCGAAAGCGCTTATTTTGCCGGCACCAATAGAAATAAGCGATCAGTCACATTGAATTTGGCAAAACCGGAAGGACAGGCGCTGGCAAAACGTTTGCTTGCGGATTGCGATATTCTTGCGGAAAATTTTAAAACAGGAACCTTGGCAAAGTACGGTCTTGGCTTCGATCAGATAAAGGAAGAATTCCCAGGTTTGATTTTTTGTTCGATTACGGGTTTTGGGCAGACTGGACCCTATGCAGAGCGCCCTGGTTATGATGCGCTCATTCAAGCCATGGGGGGCGTGATGAGCCTAACTGGAGAGCCTAAGGGTGAGCCGATGAAGGTCGGTGTGTCGATTGCTGATTTGATGGCCGGTATGTACGCCTGTGTCGGCATCCTAGCTGCGGTGCGCCATAAGCAACTGACCGGCGAAGGTCAATATATCGATATCAGTATGCTAGATGCGCATGTGGCTTGGCTTGCAAACCAAGGCATGAATTTTTTAGCAACTGGCGTAAATCAAGAGCGGCTTGGCAATAATCATCCTAATATACTGCCTTATCAGGTAATGCCTACGTCCGATGGCTACATAGTGCTTTCTGTTGGCAATGACGATACTTTCCATAGATTCTGCGAAATGGCAGACTGTGCCGAATTGCTGGAGGATGAGCGGTTTAAGACAAATATAGAGCGTGTAAAAAATCGTGAATTTACTACCCAAGTCCTAAATGAAATTACTCGAAAAAAACCGTCTGCATGGTGGCTCGAGAATTTAGAAAAGAACAAGATTGGCTGCGGGCCAATCAATAACCTATCGGACGTTTTTAGCGACCCGCAAGTTTTAGCCCGGGATATGATCTTGGAAATGGATCATCCAGCAACTGGGGGGAAGCCAACCAAATTAATTGCCAGTCCGCTAAAACTCTCTGGTACGCCGGTGAGTTATCGCCGCCCACCCCCGATGTTGGGTCAACATACCGCGGAAGTTTTACAGGAGACTTTATCGCTTTCAGAAAGCGAGATTGCCGATTTAAAAAGCAAGGGAATTGTATAAACCTTGTCTTGAGTAAAAGCTTTTCGTCACACCCTTATAGAATTTATCAGCCTGCTTGCCGTCGGATGTCATTTAGAGCATTAGTAGAGTAATTGAAAATGAACAAAATAATGGTGGCGGAAATAAAAAAACCTATGTGCCCTTAGTCTGGTGATGTCATGATTAATAAGGTGGGCTAATTCGATCGCACTCAAGAGAGAGTTGAATGATGGTTTGTTAAATGCTGTAAGGAGTAAGCTTGAAAGGTACTGAACTAGGATATTGGTATCCTACTGAGGCGATAGGCCGGATTTGTGCCATTGACACCGATCCATCGCGCGATTAATGTCCGCCGCCGGCTGGGTAAGTAGGCTTGAAAAGGGCGATTAGAAGATAAGAGGAATTGTGCGATGAAAGTCGTTAACTCTCTAAAATCGATGAAAAAGCGGCATAAAGACTGTCGGGTGGTGCGCCGTCGTGGTCGAGTGTACGTTATTAATAAGACAAATCCGCGATTTAAAGCACGTCAAGGCTAATTGGTAGGCCGACGTTAGCCCCCAACGCTGTGCTCAGTCGCGCAGCGTTTTTCTGTTTAAAACCATATAAACTAAGTCTAAAACTGGACTGCCGCTCTATATATTAGCTCGGCCCCTTTATGGCTGGAGTAAAACTGATCATGCAGATGCCGAAACCGGATATCGATGTTATTCGCCGCCGCGATGAGATTATCGCGGCCTTGCGCGAAATCGTTCCCGGAGAAGGAGTTATCGTTGATCAGGATGAGTTACGCGCATATGAATCCGATGGACTCACTGCTTACCGGCAATTGCCCCTGATTGTTGTCTTGCCGGAAGACACATGCCAAGTTTCTCGAATATTACGGTATTGCAGAGAAAACCATGTAAAAATCGTACCGCGTGGATCCGGCACCTCGCTTTCTGGCGGAGCAATGCCATTGGCGGATGCCGTGTTGCTAGGCTTATCAAAATTCAAGAAAATTCTCGAGATTGATTATGACAATCGGTGCGCAGTTGTGCAGCCTGGTGTAACTAATCTCGCTATCTCGGATGCGGTAGCGAAAGACCAATTCTATTATGCGCCGGATCCATCGAGTCAGATCGCCTGCTCTATCGGCGGCAACATTGCAGAGAATTCCGGTGGCGTGCACTGCTTGAAGTACGGGCTAACCACCAACAACGTACTAGGCCTTGAAGTCGTCTTGATGGATGGTGAAATTGTCCGTCTCGGCGGTAAGCATCTGGACTCCGATGGGTATGATTTGTTGGGCGTAATAACGGGCTCGGAAGGTTTGCTCGGTGTTGTGACCGAAGTGACTGTCCGGTTATTACGGAAGCCTGAAACTGCGCGTGCGGTGTTGGTAGGGTTTCCGTCTGCTGAAGCCGCGGGTAACTGCGTGGCCGGAGTGATTGGTGCAGGTATTATTCCGGCCGGCATGGAAATGATGGATAATCCCGCTATCAACGCGGCGGAAGATTTTGTGCAAGCTGGCTATCCCCGCGATGCGGGAGGTTTGCTAATTATTGAACTGGATGGACCTGAGAAAGAGGTGGGCGAACTTATCGAGCGTGTTGTTAAAACCGCTAAACGGAATGGGGCGTCCACGGTTAAAGTTTCAGAGAGTGACGAACAGCGGATGCAGTTTTGGGCGGGACGTAAAGCAGCATTTCCAGCGGTAGGGCGTATCTCACCGGATTATATGTGCATGGACGGTACGATCCCGCGTCATCAATTGGCCAATGTGCTCGGTCGCATTACAGAACTCTCCGGTGATTATGGGCTTCGGGTGGCGAATGTTTTTCATGCCGGAGACGGGAACCTGCATCCTCTCATTTTATTTGATGCGAATAAGACTGGTGAATTGGAAGCTGCAGAAGCGTTCGGTGCAGATATTTTGAAACTCTGTGTAGAAGTTGGTGGCGTCTTGACCGGGGAGCATGGGGTCGGCATCGAAAAGCGTGATCTGATGCCGGTAATGTTCGATGAGATTGATCTCAACCATCAACAAAGATTGAAATGCGCATTCGATCCAGAAGGTCTCCTTAACCCTGGGAAGGTATTTCCGACCCTTCATCGGTGCGCCGAGTTGGGGCGTATGGTGGTGCATCAGGGTAATTTGCCTTTTCCCGGTCTGCCTCGGTTTTAGGGAGCGCAGAATGGGTGATGCTTTTGCACCGGAGACGCCTGAGCAGCTGCAAGAGACAGTGGCCTGGGCCGTTGATGCAGAGGTTCCCTTAGAGGTAATCGGATGTGGTACTAAGCGCGACATCGGTGCGCCATTAATTTCGGACCACGTCTTGGACGTATCGAGATTATCCGATATTCATTCTTACCAACCTGAAGAACTTATTTTGACGGCTGGACCGGGCGCCAAGTTAGTGGAAATTGAAGCGGCCCTAATTCAAAGCCGCCAACAAATGGCATTCGAGCCCGCTGATTTGGGTCCGCTTATGGGCTACGCTGCTGCACAGGGTACGCTAGGTGGTGTGATCGGATGTAATCTGAGTGGCCCGCGTCGTATACAGGCGGGCGCTGTCCGTGATCACTTCCTTGGGTTTAGCGCTGTCAGCGGTCGTGGGGAACGATTCAAAGCTGGCGGTAAAGTCGTCAAGAATGTTACCGGTTATGATTTATGTAAGCTCATGTGTGGGTCTTGGGGCACATTGGCGGTAATGACCGAAATTAGTGTAAAAGTTTTGCCGATGCCTGACCGTACACGAACGGTACTTATATTCGGTTGCTCACTGGAGCAGGCCGGCGCTGCGATGACGCGCGCTTTGCAATCTCCTCATGAAGTATCCGGTGCGGCGCATCTCACGAAGTCTGTAGCGGCTCAGTCGCGTGTGGGGTACGTATCGAAGGCTACGGAAGCGGTTACCGCACTCCGCATCGAGGGCACCGGTGCGTCGGTCGAGTATCGCTGTGAGATGCTTTTGAAAGATCTTGGTGAATTTGGAGAAACCGAAGAATTGCATACTACTAATAGCCGGTCCTTATGGGCAGAATTGCGCGACGTTCTCGCATTTGCAGGTCCTGGAGATACACGCGCAGTTTGGAAAGTGTCCGTGCCGCCTGCCGACGGCCCACGATTGGCGGCCACTCTAGCCGACGCCACAGATGGAAATTTTTATCTCGATTGGGGCGGTGGACTGATTTGGTTGGCAGTCGATGAGGGTGAAGATGCGCACGCCCAAATTGTTCGAGAGATGATTGAGCCTTCTGTCGGCCATTCAACGTTAATACGGGCTTCTGAAGCAGTACGGGCCAAAGTGAGTGTATTTCCCAAGCCTTCATGGATAGGTCTTTCTGAGCGAATCAAAAAAGGGTTTGACCCAAAATCGATCCTTAATCCCGGCCGATTGGTAGAGGGAATTTAGATCGTGCAGACGAATTTTTCCGTCGCCCAACTCGCCGATCCTGATATCGCAGAAGCCAACGAGATATTGAGATCTTGTGTTCATTGCGGTTTCTGCACGGCTACATGCCCTACCTACGTTACGTTGGGTGACGAACTAGATAGTCCACGGGGGCGCATCTATCTGATCAAAGAAATGTTAGAGAATGACAAGGAAGCGACGAAGCCGGTTGTGACGCACTTGGACAGATGCCTTTCTTGCTTTTCATGTATGACCACGTGCCCATCGGGCGTTCATTATCAGCACTTGGTAGATATTGGTCGTAGGTGGGTGCAACAAACGTATAAGCGTCCCATTCCTGAGAAAATTTTCCGATTTGTGCTTGCTTGGCTACTTCCTTATCCCAAACGTTTTCGGCTGGCTATGTTGGGCGCTGGTATGCTGCGATTACTAGCAAAAATTTTTAACGGGCCTTTAGCAACCTTAGCTGCTTTGACGCCGGATAAAATCGAGCCCCCGTCGCCAACTGAAACGGCTTCAACTTACCTGCCGAATGGGAAGATTAAAGGCCGTGTTGGTCTTTTGGCGGGATGCGTTCAGCAAGTGCTGATTCCAGAAATTAATATGGCGACAATCCGATTGCTTAATCGTCATGGCATCGCGGTTATTGTTTCCGAAGGAGTCGGTTGCTGCGGCGCATTAGAACAGCATTTAGGGCAAGAAGAGGCCGCTAGACGGCATGCTTCGCGAAATGTAGACGCCTGGATGCGTGCAATTAAAGAGCACGGGTTAGATGCGATTATCGTCAATGCCAGCGGCTGCGGAACACAGGTGAAAGATTACGGTTATCTGCTGCGCGACGACCCTATACAAAGTAAGAACGCTGCAACTGTCGCAGCGTTTGCGCGGGATATTTCCGAATTTCTGGAGGCGAGTGGCCTCTTCCATCCAAGGCATGTGACAGGTATCGATATTGCCTACCATTCCGCTTGCTCTCTCCAACACGGTCAAAAGGTGACGGACGCACCTAGAAGCTTGTTACAAAAGTCGGGATTCCAAATTCATGAAATTGCAGAAGGTCATCTCTGTTGTGGGTCTGCTGGGACGTATAATTTACTTCAGCCAGAAATTGCGGCCGGATTGCGAGACAGGAAAATTGGTAATATTGAGGCAACGGATGCACGCGTCGTTGCCACGGGTAATATTGGTTGCATGACACAGCTGCAGACTGGGACGGCTTTGCCAGTAGTTCACACTGTTCAGTTGTTGGACTGGGCGACTGGTGGGCCTAAGCCAGTTGCGTTGGCCGATTTAGGGAAGAAATTGTCCAGCTAGAGTTTCGCTAAATGTATCTTATAGCATTGCTAATCAGTATGTAATTTTGTTGATATTCATGACAGTGGATTCGAATTAAATTTTCCCGATTCTTTTTTGATCAGGAGAGGCGAATGTAAGCGCCATACAAATATAACGGCTCTTTATGCGGTTATATTGAGGAAATTTGGTGGTCATATCCCTATATGTTATTTGGAAGTGGTAGAAAATTGATGCCTAGTGGGCGATGGTGGCAAGGAATCTATGTTGTGCGCGATCCGCACGTATGCCAATTTCATCGAAATTTTTCTGATGGCGTTGTTTCTTATGCTTTTGCTTTTGCTTGAAATCAATAACGAAAGGCGGCCATTCTGTATGGTGTGGAAATCACGCTTATTGTTGGCCGTTTTCTTGCTGCTGTTTAGAGCAGTTCTTTAGATAAGATGGCACAGGGTACGGCAGATCTCACCATTCTGAGCAATATTTTATCGCTATTGCAGGCAGGCGATTTGTCTTCGACCGAAAAGCTAAATGGAATTAGTGATCTTGCAACTGCCTATAAGTTATTTAATCTAAAAGAGTCCGTTGTCGGAGAGTGCGGACTTACCGTCCAAAGTGGTCCATTCAAAGGCATGAAATGGCTTGAACGGGCATCTGAAGGAACTTTTATCCCTAAATTATTAGGCGCTTATGAACGGGAGTTACATGACGCAATCAAGCGCATTTTAGCCAAAGATTATTGCCGTATAATTAATATTGGTTGTGCGGAAGGTTACTACGCGATTGGGATGGCGCGCTCGACAATAGACACGGTGATTTATGCATTTGATATTGATGAACAGGCAAGAAAGTTATGTGAAAAACTTGCGGTACTTAATAGCGTATCAGTGATCGTAGACGGGCTTTGTGATCACAACCGATTACAAAACTTGTCAGGGCCCGGCACACTAATTTTCTGTGACATCGAAGGGGCCGAAGTGGCGCTTCTTAACCCCGACTACGCACCCTCGTTGGCTGAGAGTGACTTGTTGGTGGAATTGCATCCCATGGTGAGCGGTGAGGAAACTGGTGCGCATGTTTTGCCGCGATTCGAAGCTACCCATTCAATAGAGCGTATTTCGCCCGCAGGGCGCGATACAAGCGCGTACCCTGCTTTAGCGGCGTTGAGCCAGGCAGATCAACTAATGGCGTTGGTGGAGCGGACTGAACCCACTAGTTGGGCTTATATGACCGTTCGCCCCTAATCTATCAGCGTTCGTAAGAACTTGGTGCGTGCTGCCGCCGCTCCCATAATAAAGCCAAGATCGGCACCGCCCAACATGAAACGCACACCCATTTTGATGTATTTCTCCATTAGATTGTGGTCGTAAACGCCGCCCATGGCAGCGTATTTACCGTGTTTTTTGCAAGCATCAATCATGGTTTGGTAAGCTGTAATCGTGCGTTCGTGATCAAACTGGCCTGGAATACCCATCTCAGCGCAGAGATCATTGGTGCCGATCATCAAAATATCCACACCGTCAACCGCTGCAATAGCATCGGCATTCTCGATAGCCTCCGGGGTTTCCAGCATGATAATTACCAAGGTGTTATCGTTGAGCTGCTCCGCTAGATCTCCACCGGGCATCCGTGCCATGCCGAATTGCGGTAAATTATTACTCATAGACCGCTTGCCGACCGGTGGATATTTTGCGGCGCGTACGATGGCGTCCGCTTGCTTGACCGTGTCCACATGGGGCGCAATAACGCCTTGGGCGCCGCCGTCAAGCACTCGAGCAATATGAAAATGTTGGTGACCAGGAATGCGCACTATGGGCGTCACGCCGGTCGCGAGTGATGCAGATGAGATTTGGCATGCGAGATCGACATCGAAGGTCCCATGTTCCATGTCGATGAATAGCCAGTCGAAACCGCACGTTTTAGCAATCATGCCCGCATTGACCGTACGCCCCACGCGGAGGCCAAAACAAAAGGCGATGCCGCCAGCTTCGAGTTTTTCTTTTGCATGATTGGGTACAAGTGCCATCCCCGCCTCCCTAATATTTTATGCTGTTGAGGAAAGCGGAACGCTGCTGCGCGCCGCCGGTCATGAAGCCCAGGTCGCCGCCTGCATTGATGAAACGACAGCCCATGCCGATATAGCGTGTGGCATTTTCCTCGTCATAGATGCCGCCCATGCCCGCTATTTTGCCGTGCTTCTTGCAGGCGTCAGTCATGATTTTGAAGGATTGGATCATCTTTTCGTGGTCGTATTGACCTGGAATGCCCATATCGGCGGAAAGATCATTAGAGCCTATATGCAGAACGTCGACGCCCTCGAGTGAGGCTATATCGTCTGCTAATTGGATCGCATCCCAGGTTTCAAGCATGATCACGACCATGATATTCTCGTTCGAAAGCCGCATGGTGTCGGCGAGATTATATTTCGCGTAAGAGAGTTGTGGTACTGGCCCGGGAGAGGAGCGGTGCCCAATGGGCGGGAATTTACACCAATCGACTGCGGCCTTTGCCTCTTCTACAGAATCTACATGAGGGATAATCACCCCTTGCGCACCGCCATCCAAGATGCGGCTAGCATGAAAATGTTGTTTGCCCGGCACACGGACGACTGGCGTGCAGCCGACATCGAGTGCGGCCATACACATTTGACTTACCATATCAATGTCGTAAGTAGCGTGCTCCATGTCCGGCTTGATCCAGTCATAACCGCACGCATTTGCAATAGCAGCAACATCCGGCGAGCGTAAATAATTGACACTAAAGCCAAGTCCAATTCCACCCGTGCTTAGTTTTTCTTTTAATATGTTTGGTTTGACGGTCATTTAATTCCTCCCTAAGCCAAGCGTATCATCGGGCGCGACGCGTTGGAAGGCAAGAGGGTTGTAGGGCAAAGGCATCTTCGGGGTTAAAAGCAATCATGATGTCTGGCTGGTAGATGTAACGCGGGGGGTTAGATCGAATTTTAGAGGGCTGGCCTGGGCAGATGAGTTTAATATGTCATCCGATATTATTATTCCTCAGTCGGGCTCGCCAATAACCCTAGAAATGAAAGTCTCTAAGGTCGATATGAGTAGCCTAGCGGAAGATCTGCAGCTGCATCTAAACAGGGCTGACCTAAAAGTTATTTGTTCCATACGTTAGCTTTTGTGTGGAATTGCAGTATTCAAATCGGTGGAAATGCAGGTTCGGACATGCCGCTTTTCCAGACAGGGTACTTTTCCATCACCCCTAAAAATCGATCCGATTCAAGAATACTTTGTAACCAGCGTTGGAGGCCGGGTAGATCGAGAGCGTCGAACCATCCACGATCATTATTGGCAAATTGCCGAATGAATGGCGAGATTGCTGCGTCCGCAAATGTGAAATTGTCACCGGATAGGTAAGATTGTTTTAACAAGCGTACGTTTAGTTTCCTCAAAAATGCCACCCCCCGGGCCCGATGTCGAAGCGGATCCGAAATGTCGTAGCGTGATGGGTATTTGTAGCAGTCCAGATCGTTTTTAAACGGTCCGTCATTCTCGAAAATTAGCTCATAAATTTCATCACGATCGTGTATTAGAGGAACCAACCACCCTTCCGGGTCGTTCCTGTTGAGAGCCCAGTGCATGATCTCTAGGCTTTCTTCAATTACCCTCGCATCAGGCAATACTAATACAGGTACAGTACCCTTAGGGGAGGCTGCGATCATCTCAGGTGGCTTTTTGCGCAAGACAACCTCGCGCAAGGCGCATGTTTGGCCGCTAGTGCTAATTGCCATGCGTGCACGCATTGCATATGGACACCGCCGAAACGAATACAAAATGGGCTGCTGGCCGTGCATAGTGGTCCCTTCACTTATCAAAGACGGACGATTTTTTAGCGGCTTCAAAATTGGCACCAATGTGCGTCTTGCCTTGTGCTTCCGCTCGTTTGATTTGAACCTGTCTAGCAGCGTAGCGTGCGCGTTGTTCATCGCTGCGCTGGTCGATGCAATGGTCACATGAAACGCCGGCAACAAAATTGGCGGACATACGTTCTGTGGCGCTAACTGGTGATCTACAGGCGTAGCACAATTCATAGTTGCCAAGTTTCAGATCGTGTTTTACTGAGACTCGGCTATCGAAGACGAAACACTCGCCACGCCAACGGCTTTCTGCTTCCGGGATGCTTTCTAGATATTGCAAGATGCCACCCTTCAGGTGGAAAACATTTTCGAGCCCACGTTCTTTTAGGTATGACGTTGCCTTCTCGCAGCGGATGCCGCCGGTACAAAACATCGCGACTTTTTTATTCTCCAATTCAGAACGATGTTCATCCAGCCATTGCGGCAGTTCACTGAAACTGTTCGTTTTTGGATTGATTGCACCTTCAAAAGTGCCGATCTGTATTTCAAATTTGTTGCGTGCGTCGATAACAATTGTTTCGGGGTCGGTAATGAAGTCATTCCAATCTTTAGGTGCAACATATGTTCCAACCTTTGTCGATGGATCGACGCCAGGCACCCCCATGGTGATGATTTCTTTCTTCAGGCGCACTTTCAGGCGATAAAACGGTATGGTCTCGGCATGAGATTCCTTATGCTCCAAGGTCATCGAATTTGGTAGCGTGCGTAATACCTCTAGCGCCGAGTCAACGCTCCTTCGCGAACCAGCGAGAGTTCCATTGAAGCCTTCAGGGGCCAGTAAAACTGTTCCTTTCAGATCATAAGACGAGAGCTGGACCAGCAAAGGTTCGCGCAAAGCTGCTGGATCTTCGAAACGCGTGAAATGATAAAATGAAGCTACTACGATGTCTGTCATAACTGGCAATATATGCGACAACCTCCCAAGTTAAAAAGGATCAAAACGCCGCCCTCATTGATCATTAGAGACAGATTGTGAAACCGGCTGCTAAATCTGAAAATCGTGGCTCTTTATTACTTGATATTTGGACGTTAGGTCATTCACTCTCTTGCGCCCGAAAAGAATTGCGCCCACAATTTAGAAGATGAGTGTCTGTCTCGCTGGGGGGTGCATTATGGTTTTAGAAATTCGAAAACTAGGCGAGTATGTGGGCGCGGAAGCGCTTGGGGTTGACCTATCGAAGCCGGTCGACGAGGAAACGCAACGTGTGCTGAATGAAGCGGTCATCGAGCACGTCGCGTTGGTGATCCGTGATCAAAACTATGGGCCCAACGAATTTGTTCAAGCTGCCTCCGCGTTCGGCGAGCCCATGGCACAAAACTTCACCAAATTTACCTGCAAAGAGCAACCGTTGGTTAATTACGTTTCGAACAAGTATAAAAGTGCCGAAGGCAAGCGGGTCTACCATTCAGGCTATTGGCATACTGATCATGCGAACCGAGATGCACCGCCAAAATACACCACTCTTTACGCGCTTGAATTGCCAGATAGCGGTGGTGGCGATACCGGCGTATTTAATACCCGTGCGGGTTTTGCTTCGTTATCGAGGGATTGGCAGGATAAGCTTGAAGGTCTACAAACCGTGAATAGTTTTCGCGGTACGTCCAAAACTGCGCAATCCTTCAAGGTCGATGTCTCCGATAAGCTCATTGATGATGTGCCGGTAACCCACAATTTGGTGCGTACTCATTCGGATAATGGTAAAAAGGCGATTTATCTCCACCAAGGAAAATTGCAGAAATTTGTTGGGATGGGGTCGAACGAAAGCCACGATCTGGTATCAGAAATATTTTCGCTTATCATGAAACCTGAGTTTGTCTACCGTCATAAATGGCGTCTGGGCGATATGCTGATCTGGGATAATCGCCAATCCATGCATCAGGCTTATAAGGATTACGATTTGAAAGAAACGCGGACGCTCTTTAGGATTATTATTGAGCCGGAGGTCCCGTAGGACGACTTTTAATATGACACTGCAAATCAAAAAACTCGGTAAATATGTGGGCGCAGAAATCACTGGTATTGATCTCCGGCAACCGCAAGATATGAAGATAAAAACCGCAATTAATAAAGCGCTGAGCGATCATGTGGCCATCGTGGTGCGCGGTCAGAATTTTACGCCGCAAGAATATGTGGAGGCTGCAAAAGTATTGGGTGATCCTTTCCCTCAAAATTTTACTGATTATAATCATCCCGATGTGGAGATTATTAATATCGTCTCTAATCAGCATAGGGATGACGAAGGCAAACGGATTAAGCGCGGCGGTAATTGGCATACCGACCACACGAACCATGAATGCCCCCCGAAATTTACAGTCTTGTATGCGGTTGATGTGCCGAGACACGGCGGTAATACAGCAATTTGTAATATGCAAAAGGCATACGAGCACTTGCCTGATTACTTGAAGGAAAAGATCGAGGGCCGTGAGACGGTAAACGTTAATCAAGGCCGCGCAGCGGCCAGAATTTCACCCAAAGCGGTAAAACGAGAAAATGAGCAGAAATCTACTCCCATCAATCATCCTATCATTCGCACCCATCCCGAGAATCACCGCAAGGCGATATTCTTTCATCCTATTAAAACGGATTATTTGACCGGGTATACGCCTGAGGAGACTAAAAACTTATTTGCTGATATTTTGATGGAGGGGATAAAGGAAGAATTCGTTTACAATCATCAATGGAGTGACGGTGACATGTTAGTCTGGGATAACCGACAGGCTATGCATCGGGCTATACATGATTATGACCCAAAGGAGCAAAGGCAAATGTACCGTCTGCTGATCCAAGGTGACCGACCATTTTAAGGCTGGTAAGACTCGAATGACGAAGTGAGGTAATCGACAACGCTTTTTCTGATTATAAACTGAAGATGAACTTTCGATCATCTTTGGTTACGCGAGAGGGTATCCGGATTAATGCGGTACTTCCTGGTTCAACACAGTCCGCGATATCAAAGACCGAAATGACCTGTAATGGTAATAGAAATGAAAATTAGTAAGCTGACGGAAAATATCGGCGCTGAGGTGATCGATGTTAATTTGAAGAAGGAAATCGACCGTGGGGCAAAGGAACGCCTGAACCAGGCATTGACGGACAATATTGTGTTGGTTATTCGCGATCAGGAATTTAAACCGGCGGAATATTTGGCGGCTGTGTCCGTGTTCGGAGAACCCATGGAGCAGCATTTCACTCAGTATCAGCTTAAGGAAACACCGCTAGTTAATTATGTGTCTAACCGGGATGCCTATAATGGTGGTACCAAGCCCGTCGTGCGTGGTGCGGGCTGGCATACGGATCACACCAATCATGAACGTCCACCAAAATGTACCTCACTCTATGCGGTTGTATTGCCCGATGAGGGGGGAGATACGGGGGTTGCCAATATGCGTGCGGGTTATGCGGCCTTGCCCGATGATATGAAGAGGAGGATAAATAAGTTGCAGACGTTAAATGTCATTGAAGGGTCTGCATCACCACGCCCAACTTCTAAGTTGCCAAAAGAAGGCAAAGGCAAACATGATCGGGGAATATTACAGCCGTTAGTTCGGACACATCTGGAGTGTGGAGAAAACGCACTTTATTTTCACCCTATAAAAACCGAGCATATTGTTGGTATGTCCCCCGAAGAAAGTCAGATGCTGCTACAGGAATTGCTTGAGCTCGCTGTTAAAGACGAGTTTATTTACCGTCATAAATGGCGTTTAGGCGATATGTTAATCTGGGATAATCGTTGCGCCTTGCATCAGGCTTATCAGGATTACGATCTTTCTCAGGAACGTGTTTTGCATCGTGTTATATTGCATGGCGAGCGACCTTTTGGCCCGTCTATGCCACGGGTGGCTTAAGGTAATGACGGAAAATTCTTGCCGGCTTTACCTCATTACTCCGCCTCAAATCGAAATTGCTACATTCTCTGATGCATTGAAAGCAGCACTTGATGGCGGGGATGTCGCTTGTCTTCAATTGCGTTTGAAGGATGTGCCGGATGAGCATATTCGCAGCGCCACTGAGGTGTTAATGCCAATTGCACACCAATATAATGTTGCATTCCTGATGAACGACCGAGCGGATCTTGCAGCAGAATTAGGTTGCGATGGGGTCCATATTGGCCAAGAGGATATGCCTTATACTGAAGCCCGAGCCTTGCTGGGAGACGATGCGGTCATAGGGGTAACTTGTAAGCGGTCGCGTCATTTAGCGGTTGAGGCTGCGGACTTAGGGGCGGACTATGTAGCGTTTGGTGGTTTTTTTCATTCATCTACTAAAGTTTCCGAAAAGACCGAACGTGCAAATCCTGAGATACTCTCATGGTGGACCGAAACCACAAACGTCCCATGCGTTGCTATTGGAGGGATTACCCCAGAAAACTGCGGGCCGCTGGTTGAAGCGGGGGCCAGTATGTTGTGTGTAATAGCTGCTATTTGGAGTTGTGTTCAGGGTCCAGGTGCCGCGGTGCGCAATTTTAATAAGGTAATGAGTGGTTGAGCGGTTGCTTGGGGCTCGTTGAATCGTTATACCCATGCGCCCTAACGTGTTGGCAAAGGTTGACCCATGAAAATTGACGGAAATGAAATTCGACCCGGCAATGTGATCGAGCATCAAGGCCGGCTTTGGCGTGCAATAAAAACGCAGCATGTTAAGCCCGGCAAGGGTGGGGCATTTTTGCAGGTAGAGCTTAGAGAGCTTCGCGAAGGTACTAAGCTAAACGAACGCTTTCGTTCGTCTGAGACCGTGGAACGTGTTCGGTTAGATCAGAAAGAGTACCAGTATTTATACGCAGAAGGTGATGCGCATACCTTTATGGATAATGAAACTTACGATCAGGTCAGCCTTGAAAAGTCGATGATCGGCGAAGAGGCTGTCTTATATTTGCAGGATGGTATGACGGTTAGCATCGAGAGTTTCGAGGGCTCCCCAATCAGCGTCGCGTTGCCTGATACAGTTGTTCTTGAGGTTGTTGAAGCGGATGCAGTGGTTAAGGGCCAAACGGCATCTTCTTCATATAAACCAGCATTGTTGGGAAATGGTGTGCGAACGCTGGTGCCGCCACATATTGAAACGGGCACTCGCATTGTCGTCAACACAGCGGACGGCTCCTATGTAGAGCGTGCAAAAGGCTAAGGCCGGCCATGGCTGCTCGTTCTCCCCTTATAAATGTAATGGTGAAGGCGGCTGAAAAAGCCGGTCGTGCGCTTATTCGTGATTTCGGCGAGGTCGAACATTTGCAGGTCAGCCGCAAAGGCCCCGCAGATTTTGTTTCCAATGCTGATACTAAATCCGAACGTATATGTTACTACGAATTGGCGAAAGCGCGACCGGAATATAGTTTTCTTATGGAAGAAGGTGGGCGTATTGAGGGAAAGGATCAGAGCAACGTTTGGATTGTAGATCCGTTGGATGGCACTACAAATTTTCTTCATGGGTTGCCACATTTTGCAGTATCGATTGGCTTGCAAAGAGAGGGAGAGCCTTATGCTGGCGTAATTTTCGATCCAATCAAAGATGAGCTCTTTTGGGCCGAAAGAAACGTGGGAGCCTATCTCGGAGACCAACGTATTAGGGTTTCAGCGCGTCAGCAGTTGAGTGAATCTTTGCTAGCGACTGGTATTCCGTTCCAATTACATGTAGGCACTGACACAAGTAAAAAATTCATGGGCCAACTCGAATCGCTCATGGAAAAGCTGGCTGGCATAAGGCGTTATGGCTCCGCGGCGCTCGATCTCGCTTATGTAGCAGCTGGTCGATATGAAGGCTTTTGGGAAAACGGGCTTAGTTCTTGGGATGTAGCTGCCGGAGTGGTGCTCGTTCGTGAAGCGGGTGGATTTGTGAACGAAATCAACGGTAAACGCTATATATTAGGGGCGCCGGATATTCTGGCTTCTAATGCGCTACTGCAAGGGACGTTGAATAAGATTCTTAGTGAGGCAAATTCTTGAGTGCAAAGTTAAATTTTCGCTTTCTGGTGGTTGTCTGAGGGTATTTAGCTAGGGTAAGCTCATTCTTGTGAGAGGGTAGTTTTGCATTTAATCAAATTCGGGCTGCTAGGGTGGAATAGTTGTCGGGTGCACCTATTAGTAAGTTGGGCTAAATGAACCATCCAAACCTCAATACAGTTAAAAATGTTATCCAGACATGTATAGTATATTGTCGACTATTTTTATGTTTTGTGGTCTCCGGTTATTTGATTCTTTTCTCAATTATGGACGCAGCTGCACAATATTCTATTTCACCCAATGTCATTGTTGATGAGTCTGTTTTGGATGAGCTGGGGCCACAGCCTAATCTGCCAGGTATGATGCGCGAAGGTGACAATTACTATCGTTCGCCGCCGCATTATTCGGGGCCTGGCTATAGACAAGGCGCACCCAAGCGACTATTGCCTGCCCCTCGCAACATGCCTCAATCTCAGGTGACGGCGCCGCGTCAACTTTTGCGGCTAGCACCCTCTTCACGCGCTAAACTCCGTCAAAGTGTAGTGCCCCGACGGAAAATGGCAAAGGGGCCGGGTGTATTAGGTCAGATTAAACAAAGTGAAGTAGATAATTTGGGGCGGAGCCCTGCTCCACCACCAACTACTCCCACTATCGTCAGGAAGGAGGCCGCACCACCACCCCGGGTTCCGGTGCCATTGGTTTCCAAGGCGGATCGGTCGAGTCTGATCGTTCCGGCTTTACCAAATTCTGTTGAGCCGCCTTCTAAAACACCGCAAGTGGTTGTCCCGCCAACTACGGCATCGGGAGCGCGTGTTCCGCCGCTACCGGCTATTTCTCCGCCGGCCACACCTAAAGTGACCGTACCACCTGCACCGGCTATTTCTCCGCCGGCCACACCTAAAGTGACCGTGC
>PBOR01000006.1 GCA_002724395.1 Rhodospirillaceae bacterium
CACATCTGGCATTTGTGGCTCCACGCAAATATTACAAGGATTTCCCCCTGGATGAAATCAAACTTCCACCTCACATAGAGAATGATCTCGATGACGTTCCCCCTCCGGGGATAAAAATGGCAGGGCCTCAGGCGGATCATGCCAAGTTTTTAAAAAGCGGGCGCTGGAAAGCGGCGATTCAATCCTACCTTGCTACCTGCGCCTACACCGACATGAACGTGGGCCGACTGCTCGATGCCTTTGAAAAAAGCCCCGACCGGAAAAATACCATCATCGTTTTCTGGAGTGACCACGGATGGTCCCTTGGCGAAAAACAGCATTGGAGAAAATTTGCCCTCTGGGAAGAGACTACCCGAATTCCGATGATATGGGTCGCTCCGGGCGTGACCAAGCCGGGGACGAGATGCAGTCAGCCCGTCGATACCATGAGCATTTATCCCACTCTTTGCTCGCTGACTGGGATTGAAAAACCAGATCACGTAAGCGGTCATGACATTTCCTCTCTCTTGCGAAACCCACAAGCCAAATGGAAACATCCGGCCATCACCACCCACGGCAGAGGAAATCATTCCGTGCGGACGGCAACCGAAAGGTACATTCGATATGCAGACGGATCGGAGGAATACTACGATCATTCGAAGGATCCCTATGAATGGAAGAATTTGGCCGCGACTTCCGACCTGAGCCGGTTCAAAAAATGGCTGCCCAAGGAAGAAGCCCCGAACGAACCAATTAAGAAGAAAACCAAGAAGTAACTCTATTCGAAAAGAACCACGATTCCTTCGTAATTCTTATTTTTCTTTTTCCTGACTTTGATCACGGCATCGGCTCCGAATTCGGCGAGCCGACTTCTCATTAGACTGAAGGCTTCCTCCTTATCCTTGGGAACTGGTGTAGCAGCGTGTAAAACGCATTCCATCTCTGGCAAGTTTGTCGAGACTCGGCGTTTCATAGTCCAGTCCTCCATAGCAATTGAGAGCTTCGTAGCCGAGGTCATCAGCAAATATGAGCAGGATGTTAGGACGCTCCGCCGCTAAGCCGCGCCAAACCTGGGTTTCCGGCTTTTTCGGCAGATCGACGACGGCCTGATTCAGCGCGGCATCGGCTGCTTCGAGATATTTGCGAATCTGAACGTGGGACAGCTCCAACGCGCTCGGAACCTTGTCGAAACCGTGTTGCTGACCATCCTCCGGCGGCATTTCGCCATTCCGCACACGATCGTGAATCAGCGTCCATTTGGCCAGCGTGTCAGGATCGGTGAGATCGGTGGGTAGCGCGGTCAAATCCAGCCCGCCCTTGGCCGTCAGATCGTCGTGGCAATCGTAACAGTGCGCCTCGAAGAACGCTTCGCGTTGCGGATGCGGAGCGCCAATCACTGAGAAACATGCCGTGAACGCGAAGAACGCGGCGAAGAGAAGACCTCGGCTCATTTTGGTTTGGAGGCAGCGGATCTGCGTTTTGGCGATTTGTTTCATCGTGGATTTCAAGGCGCGTCATCGCCGGTGTTGTCCACGTTGTCTTCTTCAACAAGACTGTTCAATAGCTCCATCACCGGGTCCACCCAGCCGCGGTAATACCAATGGCCCATTTTGATATCCGGATCGTAGAGATGTTTGACGCCAAGAGATTTGGCCAGCTCATGAAAAGCCTCGGTATGCGATGGGCCGTCGTAGGGGAAACGCTTGTCGGAGAGCGTCCCAAACTTGCTCTTGCCGGATATTACCAGGCGGGTTTTCGCTTTGAAAGCATCGGCCTGCTTCCTTATCAATCTTGAGGGAAGGTAGTTTGCCATGTTTTCAGCGGAGCCGTAATTCTCATCCGTGCCCCATATGCCGAACTGTTCATCAGTAAACATCAGGGGCGCATCCCAACTGGCCGCATAACCGAAGAAGTCCGGATTTCTCAGAATCAGCGTCAGCGCTCCCCAACCCGATTTACTGAACCCGAACAGGAGACGTCCTTCAGCTGTGCCTAACGTCGAATAATGTTCTTCGATTAACGGCACAACGGTCTTCATCAAGTAGTCTTCCTGACGGCGTCGCGGATCGCTCGCGTGGTTGCCGAACCACGGAACTTCGGCAAACGCCGGCGCCACAACGATCAGGTCATACCGATTGTGAGCGCCGATTTCAGCCATTGTTTTCATGCCGTCACCGAACTTACGCTCTTCTCCGGGTTCGACCGGCAACACATAAACGACGCGATATTTTTTGGCCGGATCATAAGTCGTCGGCAAAAGCACTTCGACCGGATTTTCTCCATTGCTATGTGGGCTGCTTACCTGAAAGCGCCACGTTTGACGCTCCGGAACCCACTCCGGATTTTCGGCCTGAGCACTTGTTACACAGGCAAGCAAAAAGCTCGCCAATGTCACTGTTTGCACGGTCAATTTCATTGCTTTGATGTTCCTTATTCCAGTTGAAGTCGAGGGTGAATAACCGAGTCGCGTCAACGTCGCCGGGGGGATCGCTTGCGCTTGGCAGACTGCTTCGCCTCGCGTTTCAAATCGGCCTCGGTCTGGCGCATTCCATCGGCCGCCGCCTGACGCGCCTTGGTCAGATCGCGTTCCTCGATCGCTTTCAGCAGCTGCCGGTGATGCCGTAGCGCCACCTTTGCTCCGCTCTGCTTCAGCGTCTTGCGGCGCGACTCGAATAGAAACTGCGCCAAAACATCGAGTACGATCGCGAACACCGGATTTCCCGTCGCCTCAGCCACAATTTTGTGAAATCGCATGTCTGCGAGAATCTGTGCTTCGATCGTTTGAGCCTTTGCCAGAGCCTCGTTGGCCTCGCTCATCTGACGAAGATGCTCTCCCGTCGCCCTTTCCGCCGCCAACACCGCGACCTCGATCTCAACCGGCCGCCGCACTTCGAGGACATCCAGCAGAGTGGCGCTGGAACGCTCCATCAGTGTACTGAGCCCATCGATGACCACCTGCGTGTTCGGTGGTAGGACTCGCGGCAATTTGCCCTGCGTAATCTCCAATAACCCCTGCGACTCTAGAATTCGCATGGCTTCACGAATGACGGTTCGCGAAACACCCAACCGTTCGGCCAGTTTGCCCTGCGAGGGCAATTCGGCTCCGGGCACGAGCAGTTCGTCAAGGATGAATTGCCGCAGGGCTTCGACCGCACGGGTCACGAGGTTTTCGGATTTAAGGTCGCTCAGGGCGGGCATGGCTTATCACTTGTATGATAAGTGATAAGATGTCAACCCAAGTTCTGAAGAAAAGTTCCAAGAAGCCCAAGAAATAGGATTAGTTGAAAAGAACCACGATTCCTTCGTAATTCTTATTTTTCTTTTTCCTAACTTTAATCACAGCATCGGCTCCGAACTTACAAACCAAACGTCTCATTAGACTGAAGGCTTCCTGCTTATTTTTGGGACGACCTTCGGTGTAAATCGTGGCTATCTCCCTGTAATTTCTATAAAGATCTCCTTCTGTAACAATCACACTTTCCGGGTCCTTACTCTCATAGATTTCAGCCTTCCAGTATGGGTCATCCCATGAATAAGGCCTGACCCGGGTAGTGGGAACACCAGCACAACCCAATAACAGCAGGCACAAGATCGTAAACAGAGAAAATACTTTCACTAATATTCTGATTAGCAAATATGTCTTTTAAAAGCTTTCGTGCTTAACAATAAGATTTTACTGATCATTCCTTATCTTTCGAATATTTTGTATGCTTGAGCGTTGCGTCGGTGTTTAATGGCACCCGATAGAGCCCCTTATTTGCGGTGATGTAAAGTGTCTTGTTATCCTCGGCAAATGTCACATTAATGGTCGGCTTAGCGACTGGAATTGTCGCGACCAATTGACCGGTAGGTTCAAAAACCCAGACCTTGCTGAACCCAGTTGCATAGAGTCTGCCCTGTTGATCGACGCACATACCGTCACTTCCTGGACCCTCACCACCGTTAAGCCGAGCGAACACGCGTTTATTCTTAACCTTACCCGGCGAATCGACGTCGTAGGCGTAGATATAGTTCGCCTTGCGGTCCGCAACATAGAGAATCGATTCATCCGGCGAGAGTACGATACCGTTGGGGCGTACGAGATCGGCATCGATACGAATCAATGGCTTCATTGCTTTGTTTCCGTCTGAGTCAATACCCTGGAAATAAACACCCTCGATCTCCATCTCCATCGAATCGCGATTCCCATAGCGTGGATCAGTGAAATAAATATTGCCTGACTTATCGATATCAAGATCGTTCGGACTATTAAGTTTTTTACCATTATATCTCTGGGATACGGCCGGACGGAAACGCTGAGGACTGTGCTTAAGTGACCAACTGCTCACCTCTCTTGCCCCATGTCGACAGGCAATCAGAACTCCATCATGATCAAACATGAGCCCATTGGCATTTCCGCTGTTCTCTTCCGCGATCGCTGTCTTTCCGGTCTTTGGATCAAAACGCAGGATCAAAGCCGCCGGGATGTCCGTAAAGTAGATGGAACCATCGGGAGCCAGTGCAGGGCCTTCCGTAAATTTATAACCGTCCGCGACCTTCTCGGGAACGGCGTCTTTGGGTACCAGTTGGGCGTGGATGGACGATGTGCAGAAGAAGAGCAGGAGGGTCGCGACGGATTGGCGCATGGGGTTTTCCTTGTTTTTTAACATCCTATTTTGTGATTCTATTCAGACGGCGCTAGTCGATGCTTTGAAACAGCATTCCAGGCCAATTTTCGTTTTGAAAAAGAGGGGAAGGTTCACCGGCCCAGCTTGCGCTGGTATAAAACGTTGCGCGGTCTTCTTTGTCAGGCTTGGTGATCAGGCCAATGTTTTTACCCTCGGAAAAGAAGCCGACAAACGTTTCGGAATCACCTTTCAGAGCTGTAAGGAGCCGCTTTGGAGTGACCTTCTTGTAGACTTGTTCTCTGAGGCCATAGATCATGGCGCTCGCCTTATCCTTTTGGTAATCCTTCAGGTGCCGGGTGGTTCCAAAGTGCAGTTCTTTATCGAATCCCTTGGGGAATTGAAGGGTGTGCTTGACCCAGCGA
>PBOR01000060.1 GCA_002724395.1 Rhodospirillaceae bacterium
TAGAACCGCCAAGATTATCCTCAAGTACAGGCTACATCAGAGCAATAGCTTATTATATCGAACAATGTGTAACGGTCAGTTTTTTCATACGCGCATTATGCCGAATAACAAACGAGTTGTGTACTAGATGGGCCAGCGCCCGATTTTCTGCTTGCCAAAGAGTAAAAGCCAGTTGGCCTCGTTACGGTATGTGTAGGTAACGCTATCACCCTTTATGGTTTCTTATGGTATTTAAGCGTCGGCAATTGTTGAGTTTTCTCACCTTTTTATCGGCCTTCTAAGCCGGGGGTTGTAGGTTCGAGTCCTACCGGGGTCGCCAGGTTTGGTCTGCTTACAGTTCGTAGTAATGCATTTGCGCCGTCGAACTTTTGTTTATTGGTTATCACGCTGGTTTTGTTCAAGTTCTCCTATTATTCAAACTGGAAAGTGCCTGCGCCATTTCTTTGAAGAGAAGGCCGTAGTCACCTTGCGACCGAAAAAGTTGTAGTGAGGGATACCAAGGAGTGTCCTTACGTTTGAGTTGCCAACGCCAATCCGGAATTTCATCGATAATTAGCCACACCGGCTTATTCAGGGCCCCACCGAGATGGGCGATTGACGTATCAACGGTGATGAGTAAATCGAGTGCGGCTACTATGCGTGCGGTATCATAAAAATCTTCTATTTGGTGGGTGAGATCGATAAGCTTTAAGCTGTCTGGTGGCCGTTGTTTTTTTGCCTTACCCATTTGGAGGCTAAAAAAGTCGACGTTTGGCAATGAACCTAGTGGTGCAAATTCATCTAGCGACCGACTTCGACGACTATCTCGAGGATGCTTAGGGTTGCCAGCCCAAACGATGCCTACTTTAAGCGTAGACTTGTCGCCGGGTAAGGCTAGGGGCGTTGGAACCGGTATATAAGGCACCTCTGCGGGTATTGAGTTAGCTGTCGTATGAAATACATACGGTAAACTCATTATTGGGAGGTGTGCGTGGGCAGTGATCGAAGCTGTTGATGAGATTACTTCATCAACCGTGGGTATTGTTGCTAATAATCTTTGTAGCGGTGGTCGACAGCTTACGACTATCTTGCCAATCCGTTGCTTCACCATCGGTGCATAGCGAATGAATTGTAGTGCGTCGCCAAGTCCTTGTTCGCCCCATAAGATGATTGTTGAATCAGGTTGAGCTTCTCCTTTCCACCTGGGGATTTTAAATTTTTGCTCATAGCCTGGGCTTTTAAGGCGCCATTCATGCTCGGCGAAACCGTCGCGCAGGTTGCCTTCAAGAAGAATTAACTGGGCCCTGTTTAGCCGTGAAGTGACATGCTGATTGTCAATTTCTAGAGCAATTTCCAAAGTCTTTCGTGCGTTATAATTGTCTTTACTGAGGATCTTTACAACGCTGAGGTTATTTAAAGCGTCAACATCTTGGGGGTGCTGGCCGAGCTGTTCTTCGATTTGTTTCGTCGCTTTATGGAGTTTGTCCAACCGAATTAGTGCGATCGCCATACCATTACGAACATTCCTATGGGTAGGATCGCAGTTAAGGCAGGTTTGGAAATACTCAACTGCGATCTGATAGTTGTGACGATTATTTTCTAAAATACCTAGGTTATAGAATACATCGGCATATGTTGGTGCCAACTCCAGAGCGTCTAGGTACGCCACAACTGCTTCTTCCACGCGTCCTAGACTATTTAGAACCATCCCAAGGTTGTTATGATATTCCGGCGCTTTAGGCCTGAGGCGTACCGCTTTTTCTATATAAATTAGGCTTTGCTCATAATCTTTTTGCTGGAAGTGTATTAAGCCCAAAAGGTTCAAAGCATCGCTGTTATGGATATCTTTTTGTAAAATAGCTTCATATTGTTTTTGGGCGGTCTCTAAATTGCCATTTTGATGCGTTTTGATTGCCTGCTGTAACTTTTCTAAAGTCATTCTTTAAATAATCTTTCCAAGTGATCGCAAATTTAACGTCAATTTAGCTAGTTTATAAATAATTAAAGAAGGTTGGAGGGATATCACTGAGGTGTCACGCTATTAAGTCAGGGTTACTTTGCAGAGAAATCAGAGCTAAGCATGGGATCCTATTAAAGTGGCTAAAGTTATCGGCAAAATTGAACTATTCGATTTATAGTTACCAAATATTTTACAGGGTTTACTGGCATTTTTACGCGCTGGTGTCGGTGTGCACCCCTTTTGTTAATTGTTCGATAAATATTTTTGTATCACGGGTCGAATCATCTATGTTGTGCAATAACAGGTATAGGGCACAACATTAAGTGATTATGACCACTAGCGTGAAACAAAAACCAACTAGTGATATCGCCTCTCTCTATAGGCAATTGCGCCTTATTCGCCGCACCGAAGAGCGGATCGCGGATATCTATTCTACAGATGTCATCAAGAGCCCTGTGCATCTAGCAATAGGTCAAGAGGCGATCTCGGTCGGGGTTTGCACAAATTTGACCAAAGAGGACATTGTCGGGTGCACCTATCGAAGTCATGCGGCATATCTTGCGAAAGGTGCTCCATTGAATGAAATGATGGCGGAAATGTTTGGCAAATCTGCTGGGTGTGCTGCTGGTAAAGGAGGCTCCATGCATTTGATTTCTGAAGAGTACAATGTATTGGGTACTTCTGCTGTCGTTGGAACGGGTGTGCCGATTGCCACCGGGTATGCGTTAGCACTGCAACAATCAAAGTCAAAGAATGTCGTTATTTGTTTCTTAGGCGATGGTGCCACAGAAGAAGGGGCTTTCACGGAATCGCTAAATTTTGCTGCCTTGCATAAACTACCTGTCCTTTATGTCGTGGAGAATAATGGCTATGCCATTCACGAACCGGTGGAAAAACGCCAATCACGTCCAGATGCGATCTGTGAACGTGTGGCTACTTTCGGCATTAACACCGTTCGTATTGAAGACCAGAATATCTTTGATATCCGTGATGAATCAAACGCTATGATCGAGCGCATGAGAGAAGGTGGTGGCCCGGAATTTCTCGAATGTATCACTTATAGGTGGCGTGAGCATGTTGGCCCAAGCGAAGACTACTCTGTAGGCTACCGTTCCGATAGTGAAGTCGCCGATTGGAAGCGTAATGACCAGGTAGTCCGTTTGGCGGCGATGTTGCCAAATGACGAAGTTGCGATGATCAATTCTGAGGTCGAGGTAGCAATTGATCAGGCGATCGCGTTTGCTGAAAACGCAGCTGCACCCGCACCGGAGGAGCTTTTTGACCATGTTTTCGCCAAGTAACAACGTGCCCGATGAAAACAATTCTTTGCAAGAGGCGAAGCGTCTCCAGAGTTATGTGGGTGCAATAAGAGAAGCTCTCGATCAGGAGATGAGCTCTGACGAACGGGTTTTCGTTATGGGACTTGATGTTGATGATCATAAGGCCATCCAAGGGTCGACACATGGGCTGTTGGAAAAATACGGAGCTAATCGAATATTCACAACCCCGTTGTCTGAAGATGCTATGACCGGTGTTGCAATAGGCGCCGCGATGGCAGGACGTCGTCCGGTTCATGTGCATATTCGTATGGATTTTCTAATGTTGTGTATGAACCAACTGATTAATATTGCTGCTAAAAGTCACTACATGTACGGCGGCGCTACAAAAGTACCGATGGTGGTGCGCAGCATGATTGGAAAAAGTTGGGGTCAGGGTGCACAACATTCGCAGAATTTGAATGCTATGTTTGCTCATGTGCCGGGATTAAAAGTGGTTGCGCCGTCCAATGCTTATGATGCCAAAGGGATGTTGATCGCCGCAATTCGTGATCAGAATCCGGTTGTGTTTACCGAACACCGGTTGCTCTATTTCACTGAAGGCTACGTACCGGAAGAATCATACACTTTACCTTTTGGGAAGGCGCGTATTTGCGCTGAGGGTGACGATGTTACTCTGCTAGGGGTTAGTAATATGGTAATGGAATGTCTGCGTGCCCGAGAATTATTAGCAGAAAAAGGTATATCAGCTGAGGTTATAGATCCGATAACACTGGTACCCCTAGATATGGAAACTATTACCGCCTCAGTTTCGAAAACCCGCCGTATTCTCGTTGTGGATAATGCATGGACGAACTGCGGTTTCAGTGCTGAAATACTAGCTAGGCTCGCTGAGAGTGGTGCCGCGGACGGAGCGATTGTAAGTCGAATGGGCTTTGCGCCGACTACTTGCCCAACGACGCCATGGCTGGAACAGCATTATTATCCCAATCCCGTGACGGTAGCTGAAAAGGCTAACGCACTGGTTGATCCAGCTTCAGATTGGATACCGGACCCTGAGAGTGCAAAGCTAACCTATGAGATGCAGTTTCGTGGCCCATTTTAAAATATCTTATTGAAGATACGGTAGATTATGAAATATGAACTCGCTGCCAGCTCCTGGGATTGTGAAGAGATTGATGCAATCAATCGCGTAATTGCGAGCGACAGATATACTATTGGCGATTATGTAGCCGCCTTTGAAGAGCAATTTGCTTCCTATATAGGACTCAAGCATGCCGTAATGGTGAATTCGGGTTCGTCGGCAAACCTCATAGCAGTCGCTAGCCTTTGTTTCAAAAAGGAACAACCGTTGAAGCGTGGGGACGAGGCCATAGTGCCAGCGGTTGCATGGTCTACAACTTACCATCCGCTGCAGCAGTACGGGTTGAAACTTAAGATTATTGATGTTGAACTTGAAACACTCAATATGGATGTCAGCCAACTTGAGGCCGCACTTACACCGAACACTAAATTAATCGTTCCTGTATCCATCCTTGGCAATCCGGCAAATTTAGAAGAAATACGCGCCTTTGCTGATAAACATGGACTTTATGTGTTCGAAGATAATTGTGAATCTTTGGATGCAGAAATTGACGGGCGCAAGACCGGTACGTTTGGCGATGTCAACACATTCAGTTTCTTCTTCTCGCATCATATTGCCACTATGGAGGGGGGTATGGTGGCAACCAATGATACAGAACTTTACCATTTATTGAGATCTCTAAGAGCCCATGGTTGGACCCGTGATGTGCCTGATGGGAGCGATATTTATCAGAAAAGTGGTAATGATTTCTTTGAGGCTTATCGTTTCATTCTGCCGGGTTATAACGTTCGTCCTATTGAGATGGCCGGCGCGATAGGGATTGAGCAATTGAAGAAGCTGCCAAATATGACGGATATTCGTCGTAAAAATCTGAAGATCTTTCAGACTTTATTTGGGGAAGATGAGCGTTTCATTATTCAGCGCGAGATATATGGCGCTAGTTCTTCTTTTTGTTTTCCGATGATTTTTCGTCCTGGCTTCGGGCTTGATCGCGAAAAGGTTTTTGCAACGCTGCGCGATGCCGATATAGGTTTTCGTATTATTACTGGCGGCTGTATCGTGCGGCATGATGTCATGGAGTATTACGAGTTTGACACGGTGGGCGATCTCCCCAACGCCAAACTTGCCCATGATCAAGGGTTTTTTGTTGGCAATCACTCGCGGGATATAAGTGCAGAAATTCGTTATTTCCGGAATGTGATTGAGGGGGCCTTCGGTTGAGGAAAGAATACCAATGAGTGGCGCAACATCCGTCCTGGTAACCGGCGGGGCCGGTTATCTCGGTTCTATATTAGTCCCGGCACTCTTAGAAAGAGGTTACCGTGTGACAGTGCTTGATAATTTTATGTTTAAGCAGCATTCGCTCGGTCACATTTGTGCACATCCAAATTTCGAAATCACTCGAGGCGATGCGCGTGATGGACGGGTGGTTGGTGAACTAGTGAAGGGTGCCGATATCGTTATCCCGCTTGCTGCCTATGTCGGTGCGCCACTTTGCAACGAGGATCCGGTCGGTGCGACGACAACGAACCGGGATGCACAGTTCATGCTAGTTGATAAGTTGGGAAAGGATCAGAGCCTGCTGGTGCCTATTACTAATTCCGGCTATGGCGTGGGTGTGGACGGACAGTTCTGTACAGAGGAAACACCAATGCGACCTTTATCGCTTTACGGTAAACATAAGGTCGAGGTTGAGGAAAAAATGCTGGAGCGAGAAAATAGTCTGAGTTTCCGGCTTGCTACCGTATTTGGCATGGCACCTCGTATGCGGCTCGACCTTTTGGTCAACGACTTTACCTACCGTGCAGTTAACGATCGTACTGTGGTGCTTTTCGAAAGCCATTTCAAACGGAACTATATTCATGTTCGCGACGTTGCAAGAGCCTTTTTACATGGTATCGATAATTTTGGGGTGATGCGTGGTCGGCCGTACAATGTAGGGTTGTCGGATGCAAATATTTCGAAGCTTGAACTCTGCCAGAAAATTCAGGAGCACATTCCTAAGTTTGTCTTTATGGAGGCTCCTATTGGCGAGGACCCGGACAAGCGTGACTATATTGTTTCCAACGATCGGATAGAACGTACCGGTTACCAGCCTAAGCATTCGCTTGATGACGGTATTAAGGAGCTGATCAAGGGATACCGTATGATCCGCAATACTATATACACAAACGTTTAGAAATTGACGCCTTCTTAGGCCGCATTGATTTTACGAGTTTCTTTATTCGCTGGGCACTCAAGAAATTCTGCGTGACCGCATATATCGATCTATCGCGATGCATGTCGTAGCATCTTCAATTTCATGAGCGCCCATCATCTGGTTTATTTCGGCAAACGTAAATGCTCTTGCTTCGCCCAGGCCCGGTTCATCTTTATCCAGCTTTTCTGTGCTGATGGTAAGTCCTACGATGGCAAATAGGGCTGCGCGTGCGATCATCGTACTAGATTCAGGGAAGCAGTAACCAAGCGGAATCACATCAGAGGTATTCGCGATGAGGCCTACTTCTTCTTTAACTTCGCGGAGTGCTGCGGAACTAGGTTCTTCCCCCTTTTCGATGAAGCCACGTGCGCCTTCCCAAAAATATTGGTCAACAGGATGGCGGTAATTGCGGAGGAGTAAGATATGGTCCTTGAAAATTGGTAATACCGTGCACCCTGTTACTTTATCGTCCCGAGGTGTGACCGCTTCAAGCACGACATAATCCTCAACCGTCGTACCGGTTCTGAGATCTTCGATAGAATCAGCGCCAATATTCCATTTGCTGTTCGAAAAAAACTTCCGTCGTGCTTTTAGTTTGACCGGCCGATTTCTCATTTTATAGCCCGTTCTGAGGGATTATCATTTACGGTTGTGACTTTGCTGTCGGCAACCGCGAAGGGTGCAGGGGGTAGTCCATCTAAGTAACGTTGCCAAATGGTTTCGTAAGCTATTTCTAGTTCCTGAACATGCTGGTCATATGCAAATAAGGATTGTTTTACCGTTGACCTCAAATTCTTTCGCAGCTCTACCAATCGGTCAAACTTACCGGCTATTGTAGTGGCGGCTTCTACATAGGCATCAGCGTTTTCGCAGATTAACTCCGGCAAGCCGACTTTTGTGAGATAGTGCACACCTTGTCGACCCATATAGGTATCACCTTTCATGGTGATCAGTGGGACACCCATCCACAGGGTTTCACAGCTGGTTGTCCCGCCGTTACACGGAAACGGATCTAATGCGATATCTACATCGCAAATTGCTGCCAAATGGGCCTCACGGCTATTACGATGTCCGCTAAAAATTAATCGATCAGAAGAAACCCCGTGACCTGCGAAATTACTTTCGAACCGTGCACAAATATCCTTGTTGTCAAAGCTATGTGTACTACGGAGCAACAACCGACTATTGCCTACGGTATTAAGAATCCGTGCCCAAACGTTAATAACGGAATCATTTATTTTTGCAATATTATTAAAGCTGCCGAACGTCGTATAGCCATTTTCAATGCAAGGTGGAATACCTGGTTCAGGACTCTCAGTTGGCGGCAAATATGTATTATGGTTTGAAATCCTAACGAGTGTTTCAGAGTAATAGGGTTCTACAGTGCCTATAGGGTCTGAAAGCTCTTCGGTGATCATATAATCAACCGTATCCAGTCCGGTTGAGGATACTCGATTGTTGTATCCTATCTGAATGGGCGCGACACGAGATGCAAGTATCCGCCGATGTTTTCCTAGATACAATGACGCCGCTATGAGGATATCAATTCCATCGGACCGTATTTTGTCGATAATAGCTTTGGTATTTTCTTCGGGAACTTTCTCCCAGCGGTCGACCATCGTAGATAATCGTTCCGTTATATAATCTTCTTGGCTCGTTCCCGAATAACAGGTGATATGAAAATTTTTTCTGTTATGGCGTGCGAGAACGGGTTCCATAAACCAAGAAGTTACTTGATCATAAAAATCATTTGCGACATAGGCGATTCTAATTTTGCCATCTGGCCGCGGTGTAGAGGGAGAAAAAGTAGTTGGCTCTAGTTTGCTCTCAAGGTGGCGGCCCCAATCACGATTGAGGTTAAATATCTCGGATGCTGTTGCACGTTGGTCGAAGGTTAACCAGAAACAAAGGTTGGACATTGCGTCTAGATTATAAGGGGTTGTTTTGTGGGAGAGGCGGAACAAATCTATCGCACGTTCAGTTTGACCTAAGTTTAAGTATACAAGCGCGAGGCTATTCATCGGGCCTACTAGGCAGGAATTTTGGTTAAGTAACTTTGTTAAAAGTAATTCTGCCTCGGATAAAAAACCAACCTGCATAAGACATGTACCCAGGATTTGCTGGGCATCGATTGAACTAGGATCGCCTTCGACAGATTTTCGAGCGTACTCTAACGCTTCTTCGAATCGCCGACAGGCTGCTAAACAATTAGCATAGACCAGTTGGACCTTTGGATTATCGGGAAGTATTTTGAGGGTGCGCAAAGCCGCCTCAGTGGCTTCAGGGAACTGCTGCATGTTCATATGCGCTGCTGAGCATATAAGAGTTATTTCCGGGTTGGACGGATCTAATCGATTTACTTCTTGTGCTGCCGCTATGCAATTTCCCCAGTCGCCACAATGATATCGCTCACGCGTTAATGCAATCCAGTCGGCCAAGGCATCTGGAGATACAGCTTTACTGTCGGCTGAAATGTCGTTCGAATCAGTTTTCATGACAACATCCTGACCAGTTTTACCTAAATTTAGTGTAATGAATTATTGTATCACGGTTGGTAGACGATGATCTGGCTTCCCGGCGCATCAATGGTAAATGTGAGTTCTGTTAGGCCAGAGAGTGAATTCCGGATTTCAAATTGTTTGTCTGGATCCGCCATAATAAGCAGGAACCCGCCAGCACCAGCCCCCAGTAATTTGCCGCCATTAGCGCCGGCTCTAAGCGCTGTGTCGTATATTGCATCGATATGAGAGTTAGTAACATTCGGTGTCAGATCTTTTTTAATTTTCCAATATTCATGCAATAGCTTGCCAAGCTCAGCAAACGATTTTGTTTCATCCGTAATGAGTTTAAGAGCGATGTCAACTAAGCTCCTCATTTCATGAAGGTTGGCCCGTTTAGACGATAAATTTTCTATTGTCTGTGCGGCCTGTTCTGAGGCAATTCGACTTATACCCGTAAAGAATAACATCATATGCGATGATAATGTCTCACGGCGTTGATCCGACATAATTATAGGTTTTACGTTAATGCGCCCGTCAGTTTCGAAATGAATCATATTGGTTCCGCCAAAGGCGGCCCACGCCTGATCTTGTGATCCAACATCTTCCTTGATCACATCCTGCTCGATGCGAATTGCCTCTCGCATCAGCTCGGATCTTCCGATCATTCTGCCTTGGTACGCTGCCATAGCGTTTATAAGTCCGACTGAGAAGGACGAACTCGAGCCAAGGCCCGAGCGTGCGGGGCAATCACCGTCATGGTGGATTTCAAGTCCGGCTTTTCCAGCCCATTCCTGCAATACGCCATTTACTGCCGGATGGAGGATCTCAGAAACTTCATCAACCAATTCGATATTGGAATACACAATTCGATGTTTGTGCTCAAAGAAGGGAGGCAAATTACGAACGCTGACATAGCAATATTTATCAATTGCGGTGCCTATGACTGCCCCGCCATTTTCACGGTACCATCGTGGATAATCAGTTCCGCCTCCAAAGAAGGAAACACGATATGGCGTTTGGGAGATGATCATAAATGCGCGATGCCTAGAAACTCTGTAGCTAATCAAGAACTCGATCAACCTAACGCAACCAAGTTAGATTGTCATGCAAACACCCGATATTGGTATGCTGCCAGGATAATTAGCCAATATGGTTATTTTCTATTAGTTTTTTGGTAGTTATATGTTGAAAATAGAGTAAGCCCATCTGACTACCATGCCCAACAAGCGGCTCAGAAAAGTTCTTATCTAAGACATTAAACTTTGAAAGCTCTGAAGTCTTTCTGGCGTGCCGATGTCAACGAAACTTCCCTTAATCGCATGACAATAAATAGAGCTGGGTGGAAGCTGCTGGAATAAATCTGTTTCTAAACTTCCTTTTTCAAAGGTAAGCAGGCGTCGCACAAATGGTTCCTTGAAATAATAAACGCCAGCACTCACCAGGCCGTCTCCAGTCCTCCCTTTCTCTAAAAATGTTTTAATACAACTGTTGGCGTCGAGTTGGAGGCTGCCAAAATCTGAAACATCGGAGACCTGAACTGCTAATATAGCGAGGTCGCTCTTTGAATGAGCCGCGGCAGCACAAACAAATCCTGCGAGATCGGCTTCAAGAAAGGTATCGCCGTTCATAACTAATAATGGTGAGCGTTGCAGGTGTCGGGCTGCCAAAGCAATTCCCCCGCCGGTTCCGAGCGCTTCGGGTTCAATGACAATATCAATTTCCATGCTTGAAGGTGGTCTGTCCTTGAGGTGGTTGATAATTTGATCAGCAAGATAACCAAGACTGAAGGTAATACGCCGTAGACCTTGGCATTCCAAAGAATCGAGTAGGATTTCTATAAACTGACGGTTGCCAACAGGGGCTAAGAGCTTTGGCTTATCTGTGAGCACACTGGCTAGACGGGTTCCTCGGCCGCCAGCTAAAACGACTACGTCAAGGTGGCTTAAATTGGCGTTATCTTTTGAATTGCTCACGATCTCGCATTTTTTTTGTTTCTAAAATATGACGTTTTAGGCGATGCTTACTCATATCCTTGATATGCTGACGCGTTTCAATGCCAAATTTCTGCGTGATCATATCAAGATAGCGTGGGTTTTCGAAGTATTCGTGAAAAGCATCGTCCCGAAACGCCAGCACTTCAGCTGAGCTAATTTGTGCGGTTGGAAGTGGTAAGCAATCGTAGCTATGTTGGGAATATCCAGACCAAGCCGCTGGTAAATCCCAATCATTTAAGGCTGCCATTGTGAAAAGAGGTGACCCTGGATAGGCCATGGCTGAATAAAAGTTAACAAATTCGCAATTAATTTCTTTAGCTAAATCTAGCGTCGTCCGCATGCTGGCATAGTTATCGTCGGGCAAGCCGAATATGAAATTGCCAATAACACTGATCCCCATTGCCTGAATCTTATGTACTATTTCTATAATGTCTTTTTGTTCAAAGGATTTTTCAGCACCATCACGAACGTGTGCAGAACCAGACTCAATACCTAGTGCTAACCAACGAATCCCAGCCGAACGCATTAACGCTAACCGTTCCGGCTTTACTGTATCGACGCGCGCATAGGCCCAAATATTCAACTCGGGTGCAAAATCTTGAGCTGCTAGACCATTACAAATGGCCGCAACGTGACGATCGTTCAGAACGAACATTTCGTCGATGATTTTAAAAGTCTTAATGCCATAAGTTTCATAGAGACATTTTATTTCTCCAACTACTGCGTCTGGCGATCGCATTCGGTAGCGATTAACGTCGAATGGGGCGTTTATGCAACAGAATGAGCATTTATAGGGACAGCCAAGCGATGTGTAGATTGAGGCATAGGGTTTTCGTGTTTGCAAATTGTTGAAACATTGCCAGTTATGGGCGCGATAGCGTTCCATGGGTAAGAGGTCCCAAACGTTTCCATGTAAATCTTGATCAAGATTAGAGAACAAGGGGGCGGATGGGTTTATGACAATGCCCTTATTGCGGCGCCATACCAATCCAGGTATTTTCTCTAGTATAGCTTCATCTGGGCCAGCTGGCTCTGCATCAAGTGCCTGCAATAATTGCTCGGCAGTCACGGGACCTTCGCCTTTACACGCATAATCTACTGGCTCTTCGCAGAGGGTTCGTTCGGGTAATGCTGAAATATGGCCGCCGACAATGAGGATAGTTAGTTCTGGTGCGATTGCCTTTAAAGCTTGGCAACAAAGTCTGGCGCCTACCATTTGTTGTGTGGAGGCGGAGGGTTGATGTCCGAAAACAACCATGATGACCAGGCGTGGCCGGCGGTTGATAATTTTGATAGCAGCTTCTTCGGGGCCTATATTTAAAGCCTCGGTATCGAGAATATCTATTTCAAAGTTTCGGTCACGTAAATAGCCTCCAATCAACCGGCACCAAAGCGGCGGCTCTACCGCTGTTAGATCGGCACTGAGTCCTTGATACACTAGTTCGCGGCCACCCGGGTTTACTAGTATTGCGTCAAGAGTGCTCACGTATCGTTCTCCATTGGAGCCGCGCCAGTCGGACCATAAACTTCATAATGGGCTATGTATTTTGCTATGGCGTTGACGGCGCCGTTTTGATTTACGTCTGGAAATTCGTATCTGAGACTCTTAGCTGTCTCTATAAAGGATTGGACTGAGCCCTTACCATCAAAGGCGCGTTCAATCGCGATGAAAAGCTCACTTACAGCAGCTACTTTTTTTTCCGCAGCATCCCACACGTCCAATTCAAGCGCCGGGTCTTCAATGTTAGAGCGTTCTATCCGCGTATGTTCGCGCCAATCATAGGTGCGAAACCCGAAACTGGAGAAGTCTATATTACTTTTGTTGAACGCGAGGTCGAATAAAACACGGTCTTCCAATGGATCGTAAATATCGCCACGCTTAAGATAGGTTTCTACTTTTTTCTGAAATTCGGTGTATTCTGATCGTGGTATATATTCAAGGGTGCCATAACCAAAAAATTCTGCAAGATCATCAAAACCTTGTTCCTTCATAATATCAATATGTTCATTAGTAAGGCTTTCCCGTTCGTCGCCAACGTAAGCCTTGCCGACCCGATAGTTGTGTTTATGAGCACCTGTCAAATTTCTAAAGCCTATATTTTCCCAGATAGCTGAACACTGTGTGTTGCTTAAGGGTAACTTCAAATCGCTTGCTAGTTTAAAGATGGTTTCTTTTGGGTTAGTTACGATATCCTCCCATGCGATAATGCGAAAATATTCATGAAAATCTTCCAATTCTTTAAGGCTAGATTTCAAGGGGCGTAAAAGGGCGTCAAAAAAATTGAGATCGGTTAACTTATAGTAAGCAAGGTTTTTCCGGGTCTTTTCAACGTTAAGGTTGGGTGCGTATCTCTGGATATATTCGCTGCTTAACGCGTTTAATGAATGGCAAGCGGAGTTGATAATTCCGGTAGGATTTCGAATAGAGGCAAAGCGTTCGTAATTATCGAAATGAGGTACAGATATCCAATCATTAAAGGGGCCGTGGGAATGAATAACTTCATATTGATCTAGCACTCCCAGTGGGTGAGAGGTGAGAAGCGTGAAGTCCCCTAGTTTCCCTGCTCCGATATATTTACGGAAATATGCCCGCTGTCCCTGTACATCCCAATTCCAGATAGGACCACCGACCATAAAGCGAAAATTATCATTGAAAATGATATCATCTTCTAATCCATGACGCATAAATGCTCGAACGATATCAATAGATATTTGCTTGCCGTATTCGCTGCAGAAAATCCGATAAGCATGTGAGCGTGAGTTGAACTTATTAGGCACTTGATAAAAGAAATTGTTTAGCACCGAAATGAGCAATGAGAAGCCGCTGCGAGGGATGCCGATGACTACCGGTGCAAACAAATTTTGGCTCATGAGTTAAAATTGGCCGGTACGGGGAATTTTTGACCTGTCTCAATCATACGGACTTTAAACAACAGATCTTCTAGGTTATCCGATTGCAGTCTGTAGGGCATATCAACGTCTAGAGTTTGCAAAAACTCAGCCCCCTCTTTGGACATACATTCAGCATAAAAAGCTTTATCCTGATAATAAATAGCAAAAAAGTTGGTGTTTTCGATGCGAATTGGTAGATCAACGGGTCTATTGTCCTGCGTGTCGAATACTCTTTGCCGAGCTTTTCTAAAATAATCAGAATATGGTGAGTTAGCTTCGTATCCAAGCGCTTCCATATAATAGCGGCATTTTTCGCTAAGCTTGTCGCTATGTGCATCAACATCTTCGTCTGGAGCGAAAACTTGTCCGGTCGAAAATGTCGGAGAATTGCCGAGAGATTTTTCGAGATAAACACTTGGTCGGCCGCCTATTTGAAGATGTAATTGCAGTTCCCAAACAATATCGACAGGGGATGTGTCCTCAGGCTCATGAGTACAGAATTCTTCGTAAGAGATGGGTATAACGTTTGGGAATCTTGCCCAGTTTACAAAATCCGCCAGTTCTCCACCAATATCTCGGAAAACCGAATTTTCATCCAACAAAGCTTTGCATTGGGCATACCGGGTAGCGCCTTCCATATACCGACCCATGACGGCATTTTGAGGATTAAAATTATAATTCAGGCGAGATTTAAGGATGTCTCGTGGGTGGCGGTACATCGCGACTCCTAGACATCGTTCAAAAGCGTCTAGCCGGCCCCCGTAATTATTTCCGCGATTATTTCGATAGAAAAAATAATCCTGCGCGCTGGTGTGAATGCTATCGTAATCGAGCGTGTACCAGTGCCCCCCTAATGGATTGAATGGCAGTATTCGTCCGGCTTGATAGCCAAAGCTACCGACGAGTGTGATGAGCAAGTGGCTGCCGGCCTTTGGCGGACTAATCAAAACGAGTGGGGTTCTGCTCGAGTGGCTATCCAGAGCCAGTGCTGAGATTCTGGCATTGAGAGGAACGCACCTTAACAAGGCTTCACGCAGAGCAGCTATATTATTAGTTATAATATAAATTGATTTTCCGGCTAGTGCGATATTATCGTCCAGCTTGTCTAGCGGGCTTATTGGAATTTCAAAATTGAGTGCTGTTTTAGTATCGGAGAAAACACATACATTTCCCTCGTTTAGGAGAAAGTCTTTACATAAGGCATCGGAGATAGCGCTTTCATCAGTATAGAAATTTAGTTCTCTAAATCTAGTCAACGTCAGCCCTCATAGGTGGGGTTTTTATCCTAAAAGAAGATGCTTGCAGCCAGATGAATAGGCTTTCGGCCCTCAGTTTAATCACGGTTGATGGCACATGATCTGTAAAAAAGCCTATACCATTGTGGACTGCACGCCAAATACTACCGACTTAAAAGCTGGGTAAACGCGCTTTGCAAAATGTGTTGGTGATCTAATCCCTTTTTCTCTACTGTCACTGTTCATGTCAATAGTGTCTAAAGATCCTCTTAAAGAAGCATTTTCGCGTGGAGATTATCATACTGCTGCGTCGGATATTTCTGGCCGATGGGAAAGCCATGCCGCAATGGTTTTATGTGGTAAAATTCCACAGGCTTTGGAGGCGTTAAGCGAATTTGATAATCCTGAGGCACGCTTTTACGAGGCGGTTGGTTATTGGCTTTGTGGTGATGAAGGGCGATCGATATCCCTTCTCGAAAAATGCGAAGGGGAGCATTCGCGTAATTTACTGAGGCTTATACGTAAGCCGACAGTTACCGTGCTGGCACAATTACCCAAATTGATTGATGGTGCTCATACTATTCTGTCAGTCGTTGAGAATGATCCAAAGTTTAGAATAAAGAATTTAAGTTTTGACGACCGCGATGAGTCTTGTTTGCCCTATGGAAGTATTCACGATCATTATGATGTCGATACGCCCCCCGATTTTTATATTTCTGAGATGCTTGAGTGGCACCTTGTGCCGCCGGATATTCAGGAGTTAGCCTGCCCATTACTCTGCCAAACGGCTGATTTTGATTTACATATTCAGACGTTGCAGCCATGGTTACGGCTTTTTGATGAAGTCTTGGTGACGGACAAAACAGAACATGCATCTGTTTCTGGGTTGGTGGATACTACCGTTACAACGGTTCCGAAAAGCTTTGCGCTTCCGTGGTCCTTGCCGCTTCCTCCGAACGATCAACGCGACCTAGATATCGTCTTAACAGGCAGTCTCTTTAATAGTTTTTGGCCGGATAAAATAGAGATGGTGAACAGTGTTTTGCGTGTTCCCGAAATAAGTCCTTTTTTCCTAAACGGTTTTATTAAAATAAATGACTACTTCGAAATTTTAGGCCGGAGTAAGCTATCTATCTCGTGTTTGCGCAATGCAGGGGCCACGCCCACGCGCGGCCTGGAAACACTTGCAATGGGGTGTACATTATTGGCGCAGGATGAGACTGTGCTGAAGCTTTGGGTTGGCAAAGATGAGGGTCTGCATACCTATAGCTTAGGTAATGACAGTTTGACGCGAGCAATTGAGCATATCATCAAAAAACCCGAGACTTATGCTGCTGCAGCGGCACGGGGTATGGAAATTGTGCGTCGTGAGTTTGATCCCTGGAAAGTGGGATCGTATTACATGCGCATGGCAACGTTCATAGCGGCCCGTCCGCGCGGGACACGCTTCATTGTTGAGCCAGCTCCAACGCAAAAGCGGTCGGTCGTTGCAAAAGGTTGGTTGGCAGGCAACCAACCAGTTTTGCAATATTTGCAGAATAAAAACTTGGATCGCTTTAAAAATATTTCTGCTGATGATCATACCGTTCAATCTGTGAATGACACGGCCCGCGAATTACTGCTCGAGTTCGCAGCAGAGGCTCGCGTACCTGGGGCCGACTTATCGACGGATAATTTGTTACCCGCGGCCATGAATATTTTTAAAATGGGTTTGTCCATAATGCCTGAGGCTTTGGTAATCCGATTTAACTATGTTCGTACAGCTTTCCATTTTGGGACTGAAGAGGATGTAAAACATGCTTTAGTGATCGCTAAAAGTACCCTTTCGTCTGAAATGAAGGATTGGACACTCACGGCTTTGGACGATGTTATGCCCTGGGATTTTTGCTCGAATTTTTTCAATTACAGGGGGTATTTTAGTTTAGCGACAGAAATTCTTGCTAAACATTCCGCCGATATCGAAGCGCTCAAAAGAATGATTTATGCTTCTTTACATTATTATTGCGGTCGTATGCTAAACAGCTTGGTTCATTTCGCTGATGCTGCGCATTTGGACCCTGACTTTGCCGCCTATCGTCTTTGGTACGCGAAGTATCTGAGTAAGGAAACAGAGGCTAAATCTTTAGACATAGCCGTGATGATGCTTCAATCCCTTGCAAATGATAGCATATATGCAATTGAAGCTTGGTCATTATTGTCTACTTTGGCACAGGAACATAATCTTGATTTATCAGAAAATAGGGAAATTGCAGAAAAAGTTGCATGTTTCGAGGGTAATGCGCTTGTAAACGAAGATTATCAATCACTTCGTTACAGTCCATATTTTCGTGCGCAACGTTTAGGGCTGTGCCGCAACAAAAATTTTGAAGTAAGGAAAAATCGGAGTTCATCAGAGGGTCGTGATATCCGTATATCTATTTTGATTGCCGATTTGAATGGGTGTCGCTATCCGACATTGATCGATTCGTTAGCTGCACAAACTTTGTCGCGGGACGAGTTTGAAATCATCTGTGTCGATGCATTTGATTGTCCGTCATCAGTAATGCTATCTGCAGCTGACTTAGTTATTGTTTGCGGGCAAGATGAGTATATTTATAACCGCAATATGGCATTCAATTTGGGGCTAGCGGTTGCTCGGGGTGATATTATTATTTACTTCGATAAAGATTCACAGTTTGACCCCACACTTTTGGCAAATACTATGGCTATTTTTGATAAGTCTGGCCGAGCAAAGATAGCCGTAATTAATCAGGGCACGGAAGAAATTGATCGCTTCGGTATTCATTTTCTGGGTGTAAAAAAAGATGATGCTTTGCTTGCCGGTGGTTTAGATGAGGCGGCGCTGGCAGGCGGAGCTATGGGAGGACCCCATATAATGGCACGCAATCTCCATCGTAGGGGATATAGTCTGCAAGAATTGAACGAAATTGGACCGGCCGATATGTCGGGTGCTTCAGAGGTAAATCTTGAAACCGTCTTAGATATTATTTGGGGCGAGCGTTTTTCACCCTTCAGAGCGGAGCCGGAGCTGATGAGTCCCGAAATAGAGGAACTGCGTTCCGCCGTACGCTAGATTCTTTGGGTGACTTAGTTTTTCGGGCCAATAAATTTTCAATTAAAGAGGAAATTCACACTGCTGATAATTTCAGTTAGTCATCCGTTTTAACCCTTTCTCAAGATCAGCTATCAAATCGCTTGGGTCTTCGAGGCCAATATGGATCCGCAGCGTTTGGCCGCAGGGATTCCAATCGGTCACGGTACGGTTAGCGTCCGGAAAGCAGGGGATCAATAAGCTCTCGAAGCCGCCCCAGCTTGAACCCATGCCGAAGAATTCCATGCCATCTAAAAAAGCACCTACTTTTTTTTGATTGGTTTCTTCAACGACAAACCCAAAAAGGCTGGAGGCCCCGGTGAAGTCACGTTTCCAAATGGCATGCCCAGGGTCAGTTTCTAATCCGGGGTGCATTACGCGTGTTACAGCAGGCTGCTCAGCGATCCAGCGGGCAATTTCTAGTCCGTTTTTGTACTGACGATCCATGCGAGTGCCCATTGAGCGCAGGCCGCGCAGGGTAAGATAAACATCGTCAGGACCGGCGTGATTGCCGAAACTACCGCTTATGGTTTTGATGCGATCATAGGTATGTTCATTGCAAATGATGGCGCCCATCATAACGTCGGAATGACCTCCATGGTATTTTGTCGAAGCATGGACTGATACATCAACACCGTGTTCTAAAGCTTTGAAATAATATCCTGCTGACCAAGTATTATCGATCATAACGATGGCACCTACTTCATGTGCTGCAGCGGCGATAGCAGGTATATCTTGGACTTCGAATGTTTGCGAGCCCGGGCTTTCTGTCCAGACTATTTTAGTATTGGTCCTCAACAAGTCTTTAATGTCGGCTCCAATAAGGGGATCGTAATATTCGGTCTCAATACCTAATTTGGCTAACACATTGTCGCAGAATGCACGGCAGGGAGAGTAGGTGCTATCGGTAACCAAAATATGATCACCTGTTTCCACATAAGACATAATTGCCATGGTAATGGCTTGAAGCCCCGAAGGGCTTAAAACTGTTCCGAAACCACCCTCGAGTGCGGTTAATGCGTCCTCAAGCGAGAAAGTGGTTGGCGTTCCGCGTAGGCCGTAACGTACTTTGACGCTAGGATCAGTAGAGCGGGATAGGTATTTTTCCATTGTCGGAAAAAGTATAGTAGAGGCATGATAGACCGGTGTATTGACCGCACCTACATGGTCATAGGTGGTGCGTCCTTCATGAATTAATTTTGTGTCGTCTTTCATATCGCCCTCAGTTTCGGTTATATCCTTAAAGACCTTTCGTGGGTGCCGGCTATAGCACTGATTGCCTGCATAATTCCTAACAGATTTTAGCCCACTGCGGCAGAGCGATTGTTCAGAATGGGAGAGAGTAAAGCGTGACAGTAGAACGAATAGAATGTGCCGTTATCGGAGCTGGAATTGTTGGGCTCGCTGTAGCCCGTGAGCTTGCGATGCGGGGCAAAGAGGTGATTGTCCTTGAATCTGAAAATGCAATTGGGACGGGAACGAGTTCGCGTAATTCAGAGGTAATTCATGCAGGTATCTATTACGAACCTGGTTCGCTGAAAAGCAAGGTGTGTGTCGAGGGTAAAAAGCGTCTTTACCAGTATTGTGATGAGCACGGTGTTTCTTACAAAAATTGTGGAAAGCTTATTGTAGCTACAGAGGAGGCTCAACTCAGCACTCTCAAAACCATCCAAGAAAAGGCAGCGGCTAATGGGGTGCCATTAGACCTTCTGCGCGCGAATGAGGCTATTTCAATGGAGCCGGAATTATTTTGTGTTGGGGCGCTATTCTCACCCACGACCGGGATTGTAGATACTCATGGCTTAATGTTGGCCTATCAGGGCGATGCTGAAGATCACGGTGCAATGATTGCTTTCATGAGCCCATTGGAGAGAGCCCAGGTAAACACAAATGGTGTCCTGCTGTCGGTTGGTGGTGATATGCCTATGAAATTACAATGCGATCAAGTGGTGAATAGTGCGGGTCTTTTCGCGCCGGCATTGGCACGGAAGTTTAATGGCTTAGCTAAGAATTTTGTTCCGAAAGAATATTTCGCGAAAGGTAATTATTATGGGCTTAATGGGAAAGCGCCTTTTTCGCGTTTAATCTATCCGATGCCTCGGGACGGTGGTCTTGGTGTTCACATTACTGTAGATCTCGGTGGGCAAGCACGCTTTGGTCCCGATGTGGAATGGGTTGAGGAGCTTAACTACGAGGTGGATCCTTCTCGGTGTGCTGGGTTTTACGAAGCAATAAGAACCTATTGGCCTGGATTGCCGGATAATTCTTTGCATCCTGATTATGCAGGCATTCGGCCGAAAATTCACGGTCCGGGTACTCCGTTAGTTGATTTCATAGTGCAGGGTCCGTCCGAGCATGGTGTTAAGGGGCTGATTAATTTATTTGGTATTGAGTCTCCCGGTGTAACTAGTTCTCTAGCGCTTGCTTCACATACCGCTGATATGCTGGCTGTTTAGGCTGAGGCCGGATTGTCGACGGTTGGAATAATGCCACGACTTCTAGGGTCTTGAATAAGGTATCGCTCTTTCCTGTAGGCTTCAAAACCTGCTTTTTGATAAATGGGTAAGGCTGCAGGGTGATCAAGCGAGCATGTTCGCAGCCAAAGCCGATCAATATCTCGCGTCCAAGCGATGTCAATTATTGCGTCTAAGAAATAGCGGCCAAGTCCGCGGCCGATGAATTCGGTCACCAATCCGAAATAGGTAAGATGAAGTTCTCGTTTCCTATCGTTTGGTGGTTTTCTTGAGTCCAGCTCGGCAAACCCAGCGGGAATACTGCCTACATAGAGGATGTAGATGGATACGTTATCATCCCGGATAATACTATCGAGTTCGCCATCGTTCATTTCACAGCGCTCAAACCAGAGCCATGGCAAGCCAACTTCTGCGTATATATGTCGGTAAAAGGAAACTACAGGTTTTTCGCTCTTAATCAGTATGACTGATTGATCAATAATAGGTGGGGGGCGGAGCGGGCGAGTTGGCCGCATAGTCATTTCAAGATAGGTCACAGTAACATCTATACGTTTGGCGTTTGTCACTGGATTTTCTTCCGGCTGGGTTTAGGATTTCCCGGTTACTATTGGTGCATGCTCAATAGCGCCCCATTCGCTCCAGGAGCCATCATATACCGGCGCAACTTTTCCGGTCATTAAATAACGGACAAAAGTGATCGCGGAGGCAGCAACACCGGAGCCACAGGTAGTCAGTATCGGCGTGTCCGGAGTAATGCCTATATTCTTGAATTGCGCTGCTATTGCATCGCTGGGTAAAAGGGTATGGGTGTCATTAGAAACGAATTGGCTGGGCATAAGGTTAAGGGATGCCGGGATATGTCCCCTGGCTAACCCTTCCCGTGGTTCAGGGGCAATGCCCTCGAAACGGTCGGATGGTCTAGCATCTATGACCAATTCGTTTTTCGATTGTAAATTTTCCATAACTTGTTCGGCGTTTCTAACCATGTCTGCATTAAAACTCGCTAAAAAGTGGCTCGGTTGCCAGATATTTTCTGAACCTGAAGTGGGCCTTCCTTCGACTAGCCATTTATGTAATCCGCCATCTAGGATGGCGACATTTTCATGCCCAAATATACGAAAGGTCCACCAAACTCGTGGGGCGGAGAAAAATCCTATGCGATCATAAATGATGATGCGGTCGTTATTGTTGATGCCCAGCTTTCGAATTTTGGATGAAAATATAGTTGGTGTTGGAAGCATGTGCGGCAGAGAACTGTTCGGGTCTTTGATGTCATCGATATCAAAAAATGCTGCCCCTGGTATATGCTCGGCCTGGAATTCGTCGTGCGCGTTGCGGGGAACATTGGGGAGGAAATAGGTGCCGTCCAGAACGCGGATATTTGATGTTTTTAAATGATCTGCAAGCCAGTCGGAGCTGACAAGTGCATCTGGGTAGGGATAGGTCATTGTAGCCATTCTGGTATTGGTAAGTCTTTTTCATGAAGAAATGTCGGATTAAAAAGCTTGGAACTGTAGCGGGTGCCGTAATCGCATAGGATAGTAACGATTGTGTGCCCTGGTCCTAGATCCCTTGCCATACGGACGGCTCCTGCTACATTAATGCCACTAGAGCCACCTAAACAAAGTCCTTCCTCTTTTAATAGGTCGAAAACATAGGGGAGCGCTTCGCTGTCGGTAATTTGATAAGGAAAATCAATTTCTAACCCTTCCAGATTTTTTGTTATGCGACCTTGGCCAATTCCTTCGGTAATTGATGTACCTTCGGATGCAAGTTTACCATTTGCATAATAATTAAAAAGTGCCGAGCCTTCGGGGTCAGCAAGGCCAATTTTTATGTCGTGCTTTCGGTCGCGCAGGGCAGCTGCAACGCCGGCAAGGGTACCGCCAGTTCCAACGGCGCATACAAAACCGTCTATAGTCCCGTCAGTCTGGTCCCATATCTCAGCGCCCGTAGTAAGTCTGTGTCCTTCTCGGTTTGCAATATTATCGAACTGGTTAGCCCAGATAGCCCCTGTAGGCTCGGATTTGGCAAGTTCTTCTGCCTTTCGCTGCGAGACATGAACGTAATTGTTTGGGTCTTTGTAGGCAACCGCAGGTACTTCGATAAGTTCTGCGCCGCAAAGCCGCAACATATCCTTTTTTTCTTGGCTTTGTGTTTCGGGGATGATGATGACGGTGCGGTAACCTCTTGCATTGCCTACCAATGCCAATCCTATGCCCGTGTTCCCGGCAGTACCTTCAACAACAAATCCTCCTGGACAGAGAAGCCCAGCCTGTTCTGCATTTTCTATGATTGCCAAAGCGGCACGATCTTTGACCGAACTTCCCGGATTAAGGAATTCCGCCTTGCCCAAGATCGTGCAGCCGGTTTCTTCAGAAACACTCTGTAATTTGATAAGCGGGGTATTGCCCACCGCCGCGCTGAACCCGTCTCGGATATCCATAAAAATCCGGCTCCCTTATAATCTCTTTTGTATCCATCGCATCAAATAGAGGCGTGCGATGCGGGTCAAGCAGGCTAAACGGTTCAGATTTAGATCCGGGCATCATAACTCTAAAAAATGGATTTTGAGAAGGCTCATACTACGAGATGATTATGGGCGAAATAGTATATTTTGTGGTAATCTATCACACACTTTCATTGACGCGGTGATATTTTGGCGACGGGCTGCTCACCGGAGCGTGAATAAATATTTAATTAATTTGTGACGATACAACTTTCTGGGGCGATTTGACACTGGTAGTACTCGGTCAGTAAATTCTAGAAAGATTGTTAAGTACTGTCTTTTTCCGATATCGGGATCATAAAATGTCGGTTCAACCTGAGAAAAGGAGCTTTGGTAATTTTCGAGAAATAGTCATTTTGATCTTACTGCTTTGTTCCGGCTGGTATTTCGGTTTTTGGTATCACGTGAAATGGCAGGAAGATAGAGCTTGGGCGGAAGTGCTTGAAAATCCCACGATCGTTGGGTTTGAGCAGTATATCGATGAGAGGCCGAGAGGGCGTTATGTAGAAGAAGCACGCTCGCTCATTAAACGAATGAAGAAAATGCAGGATGAAGTGAGGATTATTAAAGAACGTCATACGAAAAAAGCGAGCGAGAAAAGAGAAAATACATTCCTTCTTGACCAAGAAAGAAAGCGCGATAGTTCAGTGCTAGGAAAGGTAGAATCCTAAGAATCGGATGTGAGAAATTTGTTAAAACTTTAAATCTAGGCACAATTATTCCTATAAAATTTAATGGAAGGCCTGCTCACATACAGTAAAAAAATTGCCCGAGCGATTGAAGTCTTTGCTAAAGCCTTAGCTTAGGAGTATGCGCCTGGTTTCTTTAACCTCGATGAGAAAGTGTTATAAAAGGTAATAAGCGTGACTGGGATTTATTTTAGGACGCCTCCGATTGCGGTGTCCAAACGCCGACAAGCGGCGTAAAAGTAGAATAAGTATTGTTGGCAAGAACTAAATCAAGCGGCGCTGCCAGGCTATAAAATCTGGCCGGATCATTAGCGGCGCTTGTTCCAGGAGGATAAGGCGATGCCCGATGACTTTTTAACCAATTCCAGAATTGTAGCGGCTTATCGCGAAAGAACGCCTAATTCGGCAGCCTGCGCTAATGAAGCTCGCGACCATTTCCCAAGTGGTCTGACCCATGATTCTCGTCGTTTGCAGCCTTATGGGCTTTATGTAGACCGAGCGCAGGGGTCGCGAAAATGGGACGTAGATGGCCACGAATACGTGGATTTCTTTGGTGGCCATGGAGCACTTCTTCTCGGCCATAACCATTCGGTCGTAACCACCGCTTGTCACGAGCAGATAGACAAAGGAACCCATTATGGTGCCGGTCATCGTGGTGAAATTGAATGGGGTGCTTTGGTGAAGGAGCTCTTGCCGTGTGCTGAAGAAGTGCGGTTTGTATCTTCCGGTACCGAAGCTAATCTAATGGCATTACGGTTGGCACGGGCTCACACTGGACGTGAAACTCTGCTGCGCTTCAAAGGTCATTTTCACGGTTGGCATGATCATGTGGCATTTGGCGTGTCCGATCATTTTGATGGTTCTCCTACACCAGGTGTTTTAGACGGTATTGCCGATA
>PBOR01000061.1 GCA_002724395.1 Rhodospirillaceae bacterium
GTTGAGAAGTGAGTGTACGGATTGTCATGGTAGAGACAACCCATCCCGGGAATATTGGCGCGACGGCCCGGGTGATGGCCAATATGGGTCTCACCCAGTTGTGTCTGGTGAGCCCACGCAGCTTTCCAGATCCAGCGGCAACCGCCCGCGCTACCGGTGCGGACGATATTCTCGAGCAAGCTAAGGTGTTTGATTCGCTGGAAGAGGCCGTGAGTGATTGCGGGTGCGTTATTGGTGCAACCGCTCGCAGACGCTCACTGGCGTGGCCTCTGCTGGACGCTGAGCAGGCCGCAGCCCGATTGGTGGTTGAGCAACAAGTGACAAACTGTGCGCTGATCTTTGGCCCGGAAGCTTGTGGTTTATCCAACGCGCATCTGGACCTATGTCACGCACACCTTCGGATTGACGTGAATGAAGCCTTTCCCTCTCTCAATGTAGCAACCGCGGTTGCAGTAATGGCATACGAGTTCCGGAAGCAGTCCGGTCTCGGGGCGTTGGAGTCTGCTGTGCAAAGTGCGGAAGAGGAGACCCCGATGACCATGGGCGAATTCGACCAGCTAATGACCCATATGGAGATAGTGCTGAGCAAGACCGCGTTCCTCTCGGGTCCCAAGACCAAATTGCTTCGCAAAATCCGCCGCCTTTTGCTTCAGGGTGTGAAATCCACCCAAGAGGTTAATATTCTTCGAGGCGTCTTGACTTCTCTGGAGTATGCTTTGGGGGTCTCTGACAAGCAGCCGCAAAAAAGAGCACAAAGGGGAGTGCAAAACACAGCAAAAAACTCAGCAAAAAACAACAGCACCACACCTACGTGATAAAATCCCTAAAATAACTAAAACTTGTATATCACTGGACCGTAGGCAGATCGCATATGGCAATTACCCTGACAGAAGCAGCAGCACAGCGCGTCTCAGATCATCTCGAATCGCGAGGCCACGGCGAAGGGTTGCGGCTTGGCGTCAAGACGACCGGCTGCTCGGGACTCGCTTATGTTGTCGACTTTGCTGACGAGATCAGCGCTGAAGATCAGGTTTTCACCAGCCGGGGAGTGAAAGTGATCGTTGATGGAGATAGCATCAAGTACATCGACGGCACGGAAATCGATTTTGCTTCCGATGGTTTTTCAACCGCATTCCGTTTCAAGAACCCAAACGTGGCGGATGAGTGCGGTTGTGGCGAAAGTTTTACCGTAAACCCTTCCTAGGTGTTGTTTCCGGTAACCGAGTCGCCCATTCCTGCGGCACCTCATGAGGTGAATTCCTCCGGCCTAGCCGCGATCACCACGCTTGGCTGCAAGATAAACAGTTTTGAGTCGGCGGCGATGGCCCAGGATCTCGAGCGAGATCAATGGCGCCTTGTTGACCCAACTGAATTTGCAGATGTCTATGTGATTAACTCCTGCACGGTCACGGCTGAGGCCGATCGCCAAACCCGGCAAGCCGTTAGGCGTGTGCTTCGCCAAAACCCAAAAGCCCATGTCATCGTGACCGGTTGTTATGCTCAGAACCAGGCAGATGCGTGCGCAGAGATCCCGGGGGTTTCTCTGGTATTGGGCAACGATCACAAGTTTGCCGTGGCAAAGTTTGTCCAGAACCTGAAAAAATCGGTTCAAGTCCCTGAGGCGGCTATTCAGATAGATCGCTTGACGGGGCTTCCTCCCGCCCTTCTGGAGGGGTTTGAATCGCGCTCAAGAGCCTTCGTCCAAGTGCAACAGGGATGTGATCAGTCCTGCACGTTCTGCGTCATTCACCGCGCACGAGGGCCGAGCTGGTCTTTTGATGAAGCGCACATCCTGCGGCAGGTCAGAAACTTTGTCAGTGGTGGGTTTTCCGAGGTCGTGATCTGCGGAGTGGATCTTGGTAGCTATGAAAGCCCAGGTTTCGAGGATGGATCTCGACTCCCGTTGGCCTCACTACTCAAGAAGATTGCTGATATTCCCGGAGCCTTCCGGATTCGACTGAGCTCGGTAGATCCCGTCCACCTTACCGATGACCTGTTGGCTGTGCTCTCAGATCCGGAGCGGTTTTGTCCTTACCTCCACGTATCAATCCAGAGTGGAAGTACCTTAATCCTGAAACGCATGAAACGCCGCTATGACCGCGAGTTCCTCATAGACCGTTTGGAATCTGCCCGACAACACATTAACGGGTTAGTTCTCGGAGCAGATGTCATGGCGGGATTTCCGACAGAATCTGAGCAGGATTTTGCCGACACCGTCGATGTCATTGATCGCGCCCAGGTAATCTATCCGCATGTCTTTTCATTTTCGGCCCGGCCCGGTACGCCCGCAGCTCGCATTCCCAGACAGGTCCCTAAGGAAGAGCGGCGCAGACGCGCCGCTACGCTTCGTACCGTTGGGGAGGCTAATCGGCGGTTAGCGCTTCGCCGCATGATTGGCAGCGTAGGACAACTGATTGTTGAACGGGTTGATGTGCCCGCCAAGAGCAACGCTTATCATGGGCGGTTGGCGAACTACATGCCGGTAAGGCTTATGGATCCTGAAAATGCCTCTGAAAACGAGGTGGGAGTGGAGATTCAGCGGGTTAGCGAGGAGGTTCTCGTTGCCCGTGTCTCCCCCTCGGAATAAAATCCCCCCACGCGGGGATCTTGGCGGCTTGAGCTGCGACTGGATGTTTTAAAACTGCAGCCACGCTGGCATAGCGGGCAAGCGGATCCCCAGTAGGACCTTTATCCCTGAACCTGGAGAAACTGAATGAGCATCGAAAGAACATTTTCGATCGTCAAGCCCGACGCTGTCCGAAGAAACCTCATCGGAAAAATTTACGAACGTTTTGAGTCAGGGGGTCTGCAACTTCTGGCGGCGCGCATGATTCACTTGACCCACGCCCAGGCGCAGGAGTTCTACGCTGTACACCGAGAACGGCCTTTCTACAATGATCTTGTGGAATACATGATCTCCGGGCCAGTTATGGTTCAGGTGCTCGAAGGGGAGAACGCGATTGCCCGTAATCGGGAGATTATGGGTGCGACCAACCCGGCTGACGCGGCGCCTGGCACGATTCGTGCAGATTTTGCAGAATCCGTTGAAGCCAATGCCGTCCACGGTTCCGATGGGCCAGATACTGCTCGGGAGGAGATTGCTTTCTTCTTCGACGACGCTGACCTTTGTCCGAGGACTGACTGAGGCAGTCAGAATCTTTGTGTCAGCGCCCAAGAACCTTGTAGGACTGGATCGGTTCGCGCTGCAAGACTACTTTGCATCGCTGGGCGAGAAAGCATTCCATGCCCGCCAGTTGCTCCAGTGGGTGTACCAGAGGGGAGTTACTGATTTCTCGGAAATGACGGATTTGCGCCTGTCTTTAAGGCAGACGTTGTCTGAGAATGCGGTGATCGCATTGCCCGAAGTGGCCCGGGCTCAGCATTCACAGGACGGCACACGCAAATGGTTATTCCGTCTGTCAGACGGAAACTCCATCGAGACGGTATTCATTCCCGAGGAAGACCGGGGTACGTTATGTATCTCCTCGCAAGCAGGATGCATGTTGACCTGCAGTTTCTGCGCGACCGCCCGCCAGGGGTTTAGTCGGAATTTGTCAGCTGGAGAGATTATTGGTCAGCTGCTGCTTGCGGATCGATTGCTCAAGCAGGAAGGTTGGGGAGAGCGGCCCATTTCCAATGTGGTGATGATGGGAATGGGAGAGCCACTGCTTAACTATGATGCCGTCGTCAGCGCCATGCGGCTTATGCTGGATGATCTTTCTTTTGGGCTATCTCGCCGGCGTGTAACACTCAGTACGGCAGGCGTTGTTCCTGCCATGGATAAACTGTCTGAGGACTGCCCCGTCAGTTTGGCAGTCTCCTTGCACGCCGTGCGCGATGCGGTGCGGGACGAGTTGGTGCCCTTAAACCGCAAATATCCCATTGAGATCCTTTTGGACGCTTGCCGGAGATTTCTTCGTAACGACGGTCGTCGGCGCATTACCTTTGAGTATGTAATGCTGTCAGGGGTAAATGACTCGGAGGAAGATGCTGAGACCCTGGTGTCCCTGCTTAGCGGGATTCCCTCCAAGATCAATCTTATTCCGTTTAATCCTGTTCCGGGCGTCGAGTACCTCTGTTCGGACCCAGATGCGATAGACCGTTTCCGCCAGCGCCTGATCTCCAGCGGACTGACCACCATTACCCGAAAGACACGTGGTGCGGATATCGCCGCGGCATGTGGACAGCTCGCCGGCACGGTTCAGGACCGAACCCATCGCAGTGCGAAGCTCGCCAAGACCGTGTCGTGAGCGTGTTGTGAGAGCGAAGTATCTCGCCAGTCTTTTGCTGATCCTAGTGATCAATGGCTGTACACCTATGTGGGAGGATGAGTCCGGTTGGGATTCGTAGCAGCGGGTTGAGTTGTATACCCGATTGGGATTGGAGTACATGGCCCAGAATCGTTTGGCCTCTGCACTTGAAGCGATGAATGACGCTCTCGCCGTCGCGCCCGATGACTCCACAGCAAATCATGCGATGGCTCTGCTTAAAATACGTCTTGGGGAAACGTCTGATGCCAAGACGCATTTTGATCAGGCGTTGGTCAGCGACCCGGGTAATGTGGGCGCCCGTAATGACTATGGGAGTTATCTGTGTGGGCAAGGCAAATGGAAGGGGGGAGCAAAACAGTTTGAGACAGCCCGCGATGATCCCTTCAATACAGAGCCTTATGTCAGCCAATATGGCCTCGGGGTTTGCCTGATTGGGGCGGGGGAGTTCAGAGCCGCCCAAGAACAATTTCGTGCGGAATTCATTGGTGTTGGTGGTTCCGAAATGATTGCTCTTGGTTGCGAGTCTCTCTGCCCGATTGATCGCTTATCCGTAATGGGATTTGTTGAACCGCTTCGTCGGTTACCTGAATTGCTTACTCTTAAGAGGAAATTACGAAGAAGATTCTTGGCTGATCGGATAGATGCGTTTATCGGTATCGATTCCCCCGTTTTTAATCTAAGTCTCGCCAAAGCTCTCAAGAACAAAGGCATAAAGACAATACATTTTGTAAGCCCCACTATTTGGGCTTATCGAGAAAATCGGGTGTTTAATATAAAGAAGTCAATTGACTTAATGTTAACCCTTTTTCCATTTGAAAAAGATCTTTACAAGAAGCATAAGATAAAAGCTGAATGCGTCGGTCATCCGTTGGCCGATCAATTATCTTTGAAGGATAGAGGTTGTAACCTTCGAACTCAGTTAGGTATCCCAAATGATCAAACTGTAGTCGCCCTCCTGCCCGGCAGCAGAGTGGATGAGGTTAATAGGATAGCGCCTATTTTTTTTGAAACTGCGCTTGAGGCACTGCAAAAATACCCGAAGTTAAAATTCCTAGTACCTTTTAGTAACCTTGAGACGCACTTGCGATTAAAGAGTTACATGGCGAACTTAAGTATCGTTGCTGGAGAACAATTTACTTTAATAAATGACTCGCATGCAGCGCTGGATGCTTCGGACTTTGCTTTCATTACGTCCGGCACAGCTACGTTAGAAGCTCTGTTTCTTAGAAAGCCAATGGTAATTTGCTA
>PBOR01000062.1 GCA_002724395.1 Rhodospirillaceae bacterium
CGGCGAGCTCGTGCTTCGCCATGGGGCCACCCTTCGCGGTGTGACAGTTGCCGCAGGCGACAATGCCTTTCATCAGATAGGCGCCCCTCTCCAGCGGCGTTTCCGCCTGAGCTGGAACTATCCTCAGTGCAGCGGCTACTGAGGCGATGAACAGCGAGCGTTTCATGGTATTCTCCTGACATTTAATGTGTATGGGTAGGGGCTCTTTTTGCCTCCGTATCGCTCACTCCAATCTGTTTTTTCTGACAACTCTGGAGCATCAGCTATTCGAAAAATTTGGTGCAAGTGCTAGTGACGCTATTGAGGGCGCTTCTGGCTACTGCTGATTTTGTCTATGTCTGCTGCATAAATTGCATCAGTTATCGATAAAGCGTCGCGGCGATTCCGCATGGGCTGGAAATATCCACTTTGCGACTGCTCCTGAAGCGATCACGAATAAGCGTTTCATGCTGAAATCCGTGATGTTGACCTAATTAGAATGTAATATCATGTCGTTCAGTATCATCATTAGTAACTGCGAAATAAAAGCTGAATTGGGGAGTCCGCCGTGGAGAGAAGGCTATCGGCAGTTTTGATATCTGATGTAGTTGGATACACCAAACTGATGGAATCCGACACCGAAGGAACCGTCAAAGCATGGAGCGAGGCTCGGGACGGCGTTATAGAGCCTTTGATATTAGGTGCGAGCGGAAGGATCGTAAAATTTACCGGTGATGGCTTTCTTGCGGAATTTAATACCGTTCAGGCGGCATTGGAGTCTGCCGTAGAGATTCAAAGTCGCCTACAAACTGCCCCAATAAAATTTCGGATGGCTATAAACTTCGGGGACGTGATTGATGATGGCAAAGATATCCATGGGGAGGGCGTAAATATCGCTGCGCGTCTCGAGACACTCTGCGAACCCGGAGGTATATGCATTTCTGGCGACGTGCATAATCAGGTGAAAAACCGAGTGTCTTTAAATTATAACGATTTGGGTCTCCAGGAGGTTAAAAACGTATCCGATCCCGTCCGAGCATTTCTGATACGGGCCAATGATTTTCCGACGCAAAACGACCCAGCAGAGCCAAATAAGAGAGAAAAAGCTTCAATTGCGGTCCTCCCGTTCGACAACATGAGTAACGACCCTGAACAAGAGTATTTTTCTGACGGGATGACCGAGGATATAATTACGGAGTTATCACACCTAAGGTGGCTAGATGTTATCGCTCGAAATTCTTCATTCAGTTATAAAGGGCAGTCGCCGGATATCAGGCAAGTATCTAATGAACTTGGGGCTAGGTATGTGCTTGAAGGCAGCGTCAGGAAAGCGGGCGACAGAATAAGAGTAAATGCACAATTGCTCGAGGGATCGTCAGGCGCCCACATATGGGCTGATCGTTACGACAGAGATTTAAACGATATTTTTGAGCTTCAAGACGAACTGACAGCGTCTGTTTTAGGAGCGATCGAACCTAGTCTTCGTCTTGCAGAAATAGACCGGGCAAAACGGGTGCATCCTAAAAACCTTGATGCGCATGATCTGTATCTTCAGGCTCTCCCACACATATACGCTTTCAACCCGTCTCAAAATATAGAGGCGTTAAAGCTCCTTCAGCAAGCTATTGAACTCGAGCCAAATTATCCAGAAGCCCTCGCTTTTACTGCATGGGCCTATGAGCAGAGGTTCAATCACGGTTGGGAACCATTTAGTGCAGACGACGTAGAATCCGCTGTCGAATACGCGCATCTCACTATTAATACTGCAAGCGAAGATCCGGTCGTCCTGGCCTGTGCCGGTTTCGTACTTGTCGTGGCTAACCAAGACGTAGCTTTCGGAACGTTGACACTCAAACGCGCCCTCGCGAACAACCCTAATATAGGTTTTGTTTCTATGCTCTGCGGGGCTGGTCTCTTGTATGCCGGAGGCAATGATACTGAGGCGCTAGAATGTTTCTTGGCCACGCAGAAGTTCAGCCCGAAAGATCCACTTGCTTTTGCAAACCTGGCAAACCTAGGCGCAGCATATGCTGAACTGGGTGACCTCGAACAAGCTGAAAAATTTTGCAGAAAATCCATCGAACTTTTCCCCTCTTGGGATACCGGAATCTACTATCTGATATCTGTACTCGTCCAAAAGGGCGACATCGATGAGGCAAAAAACAGTGCTGAATTGCTTCTAAAACTTGACCAAAAGTTTTCTATCGAAAAATTTGACTCTGCATTCCGGATCAACAATCAAAGTTTGAAAGGAAAGATAATTCACGCCCTAAAAGAAGTTGGAATCCCTGAAACCAGATAGCACATTGTGACAAAATTTAACTAAGTTCAGTTTGAAAATTCAAACAAAGCCAGTTTCGTTCATACTGCGTGTAGCGACGCTCCGGACGTCGGTTCATCGGCTTATCGCCCGGTCCTATTTTCACATCAATGATCGGCAGCACACATTCCGCACTAGCTGAGCGCCCGAGGCACCGACGTTAACAAGTTTAAAGACGCCGAAAAGAACAAAGGTTGATCAAAAGTCAGCAAAAAATGCTCACACCCCTCTCATTATCGTTCGCAGCGGTTTCCGGTTTCCCGTCGACAATCACTGGCTCCGCAAAAACAGCTCTCTGATGTCCGGGCCCACAACGGTACATAATGGCTTAAGGGTATTTCCGGGCTAATGCTGCGAGGGTTGTGTACCGGCGCCGAAGGTCCTGCCCGGTTAGCGAGTTGGAAAAGGCGGCGGGTTGACGCAATCGATATGGGATCGAAAGGCTTCGCGAAGCGCTGGACGATGTGGCAGGGTACCGGGGTCTGATTAACCGCGAGTTTAAGAGAGGGTGATGGCTGTGAGTGCAGATAACCAAATTACGTGGGATATCTTTGATGCATTGCCCGATCCCGCCTTAGCTCTCGACGGCAATCGCGAAATAATTTTTGCCAATAAAGCGGCACTGGGTCTTTTAGGCGAAGATATCGAGGGTGGGGATATTGCAATGGCTCTTCGCCAACCCCTGGCTCTCTCTATCGCCAACGCGGCATTGGATGGCCAAAATCCCGAACCTGGCGAAATAGAGATCTCTAGGGGAACACCTCAAATATTTGAGGTGCGGGCGGCCCCAATTTTGGGAAACCGGATCGTCAAGGCGCTAATCACCTTCAAAGATAATACACGCATCAAACAGGCAGATGACATACGCTCAACATTTGTTGCAAATGTTTCTCACGAATTAAGATCTCCTCTCGCATCACTCATCGGTTTTATCGAGACCCTGCAAGGGGCCGCAAAAGACGATCCGGAAGCGCGCAAAAAATTCCTTTCTGTAATGGAAAACGAAGCCAGCCGCATGAGCAGGTTGATCGACGACCTTTTGTCTTTATCGAGCGTTGAGGTCGATGAACATGTGCAGCCCAGAGAGGCGGTCAGCCTAATTCCACTGCTCCGAGACGTTGTGACTGTTATTCAAGCCCGAGCCGTGAATAAGGAAATTAAAATTATTTCTGATTTTCCTCAGGGTTTACCCGACATTCCAGGGGACGTTGACCAACTGACGCAAGTTTTTCAGAACCTTTTAGAGAACGCGATGAAATACGGGCGCTCGAAAAGTGAAATACGGATAAAGATTGGAATAAATGACCATTCGTCAGAGAACTCCGCCTCGGAAGTTATAGTAAGTATTGCAGATCGGGGCGATGGCATACCAGCCAAGGATCTCTCTCGCCTTACTGAGCGTTTCTATCGGGTCGATAAAGCGCGCTCCAGAGAATTGGGCGGTACGGGTCTCGGGCTTGCAATTGTAAAGCACATTGTCGGGAGGCACCGCGGCAGGCTTGAAATAGGCAGTGAGGAAGGCCTGGGGAGCACATTCACTGTGTTTTTACCGACATTCGAAGCCTGAACAGTGTGGTTCTGGCGTTGTCATAAAACTGTAACAGATTCGTAATATTTCCGTCGTCGTAGGGGATGTAGATCCATTCCGTTCCGTCAGTTTAGTGGCGGTAAGCGGTGACACATGACACACCATGTGTCACGGAAATCATAGAGAGAAAGTGAATGCTACGAACTTCCCTGGCAATCGCCACAATCGCCTCACTTGCGTTTGCGAGTTCTGCTGTTGCTCGCGATCAGATACGAATTGTCGGATCGTCTACAGTCTATCCATTTGCGACCACGGTTGCCGAGCAATTCGGTAAGTCCACTAACTTCAAAACGCCTGTGGTTGAGGCCACTGGCTCAGGCGGCGGCCTTAAGCTATTTTGTGCCGGCGTCGGCGTTAAAACGCCTGACATAACGAATGCATCGCGGCGGATTAAAATGTCCGAGGTGCAGAAATGCCAGAAAAACGGCGTCAAAGGTGTCACAGAAGTTAAGGTTGGATACGATGGGATCGTAATGGCCAACTCGAAAGCTTCCAAGAAGTTGGCACTAACGCGAAAGCAAATATACCTAGCGCTTGGAAAAACAGTTCCCGGTCCCGATGGTAAGCTAATTGCGAACCCAAACAAGAATTGGTCAGACGTTGATCCATCCCTGCCAAATAGAAAGATCGAGGTTCTCGGCCCGCCACCAACATCCGGGACCCGGGACGCATTCGCCGAGTTGGCACTTGAAGGGGGCTGTAAAAAGTTTCCTTTTATTAAGGCGATGAAAAAGAAGGATAAGAAACGCTACAAGGCTATATGTCGTTCTGTACGCGAGGACGGAGCCTACATCGAAGCCGGTGAAAATGATGTCCTGATAATCAGGAAGTTGGAGGCAAATCCAAATGCCTTCGGCGTCTTTGGGTATTCATTTCTTGATCAGAATGCCGACAAAGTCCAAGGCTCGCTGATTGAGGGAAAGTCTCCAACATTTGAGAACATTGCCGACGGCAAATATCCAGTCTCACGGGCGTTGTATTTTTACGTGAAAAACGCACACGTTGGAGTTGTTCCTGGGATAAAGGAATATCTTGCCGAATTTACCTCAAACAAGGCGTGGGGCGATGAAGGCTACCTGACCGACAAAGGCCTAATACCAATGCCTTCACCCGAGCGGCAGAAATTCAAAGCTGACGCGGCAAACCTTCAGAACTTAAAGATGTGAAATAGTCTAACGGCAAGTGGCGGGGGTAACCCCGCCACTGCAAATTATTAGGATGGAAAGTGCCTGCCTTTATTTTTTTACTGACACTTCTCGTGTTGTCTTCGTTGGCATTCCACCTAGGCCGGAAGAAGGCGTTAAACCTGGCTTCCGGTCATCGAAAATCGCTGCATTCATTGCCGGAACACTACGGGTTCTACCTTGCCCTCTACTTATCAGTTCCGGCGTCGATTGTATTTTTCGGCTGGTATTTAGGCGAGGCAGCTATTCTCGAATGGTTGCTTAAGACAAATTTACCAGAAAACGCGCTCCCTAAAGACCCGGCACAACTGAGCCTTTTTTTTAACAATTTGCGTGATAACACCAACCTTGCATTGTCGCAGGGGAAAGCAGTGCCGGCCTTGCCTTATGCGATCGAGTATTACCGGTCGTTAAGTCGACTAAGCGAATTAACACTTATAGTAGCACTCGCAGGATTCGGTGCACTTGGTCTGACGATAGGATGGCGAACACTCAAACCAAGCCTCAAGGCTCGGGTAAAAATTGAAACCTTCGTTCGCTGCGCTTTAATTATCTCTTCGGTTATAGCCATTCTCGCAACAGTCGGGATCGTCTTATCGCTACTTTTTGAGTCATTGAGGTTTTTTCAGCTGGTTTCTCCCATGGAGTTCCTTTTTGGGCTGGAATGGTCGCCGCAGATTGCGCTTCGAGAGGATCAGGTTGCGAGCGCCGGCAAATTTGGCGCCATCCCCCTCTTCGTCGGTACTTTGTTAATTTCTTTTATCGCAATTTGTATCGCTGCGCCTGTTGGACTTATGGCGGCGATTTACATGGCCGAGTATGCGTCGAGTAGTGTCAGGGCTTTTGCAAAACCCTTACTGGAAATTCTTGCGGGTATTCCAACGGTCGTATACGGGTTTTTTGCTGCCCTCACCGTCGCGCCGCTATTCCGTGACTGGGCTGATCAGGGTGGCTTTCAAATATCATCAGAATCTGCGCTGGCCGCTGGCGTCGTCATGGGGGTCATGATTATCCCCTTCGTTTCAAGCCTTTCAGATGACGTCATTACCGCCGTACCTAATGCAATGCGAGACGGATCGTTGGGGCTCGGGGCAACACGTTCAGAAACCATCAGGCAGGTTGTCGTTCCCGCCGCACTTCCCGGTATCGTTGGTGGTCTTCTTCTCGCAATTTCAAGAGCAATTGGCGAGACAATGATTGTCGTAATGGCTGCCGGTCTTGCCGCAAACCTGACCGCTAACCCTTTCGAGGCTGTCACAACTGTAACAGTTCAAATCGTGACGCTTCTCATCGGGGACCAGGAATTTGATAGCGCAAAGACCCTCGCCGCCTTTGCGCTTGGGCTTATGCTTTTCTTCGTTACTTTAATTCTGAATGTGATTGCCCTTCGTGTCGTACAAAAATATCGGGAAAAATATGACTGAGACCCGCTCCCATTCCGATATGATCAAGGCATCACTTAGACGCCGCAACGCGGCGGAGCGTCGCTTCCGTTTTTATGGGGTTCTCGCGATTAGCTTTTCTGTAGCTTGTCTGGGAATTTTATTTTTTACAATCCTTAGCAAGGGAATATCGGCATTCCAACAAACCTATATCCAAGTTGATATTCACTTTGATAGTCAACAAATAGATCCTGATAACCTTTCCGACGCAGACTACCAGGGAATAGTGAAAAAAAGTCTTCGTGGCCTGTTCCCCGAAGTAAGAAATCGGCGCGCTAAGAGGGACCTTTACAAGCTCGTAAGCTCTGGGGCGTCCTACGAATTATTGGATATGGTTAAAAGCAACCCCGCGCTAATTGGAAAGACCGTTCCAGTTTGGGTTACCGCTGACGATGACGTCGACATGTTTATCAAGGGCTTTATCCGGCGAGATTTACCGGAAAACGACCGACGTATCTCTAACAAGGAATTATTATGGCTCGATAAACTTACTTCAGAACAACGCATAAAGAGAGTTTTTAACACCACTTTCTTCAGCGCAGGTGACTCGCGTGAGCCGGAACTTGCCGGAGTTTGGGGGGCAGCGGTCGGGTCATTTTTTACGCTGTTGGTAACCGTCATTCTCGCCTTTCCCTTGGGCGTGGCCGGTGCGATCTACCTCGAGGAATTTGCTCCAAAGAACCGATTGACTGATATGATTGAGGTCAACATCAATAACCTTGCAGCCGTACCCTCGATTGTATTTGGGTTGCTTGGTTTAGCTATTTTCCTCAATTTTCTGGGAATGCCGCGTTCCGCGCCATTGGTCGGAGGTGTCGTTTTAGCGCTAATGACACTTCCCACTATAATCATAGCCGCCCGAGCCGCCTTAAAGTCGGTCCCACAGTCCATAAGAGAAGCAGCCGTGGGACTTGGAGCTTCCCGCAACCAAGTTGTTTTCCATCATGTCCTTCCCCTGGCAATGCCTGGCGTTTTAACCGGAACAATAATTGGCATGGCTCGAGCGCTCGGCGAAACGGCACCCCTCCTGATGATAGGAATGGTAGCTTTCATAGTTGATATTCCGGGAGGAATAACCGACCCTGCTACGGCACTGCCAGTCCAGATTTACCTTTGGGCCGACAGTCCAGAAAGAGCTTTTGTCGAACGTACATCAGCCGCAGTGATAGTTCTTCTTGGATTTTTGATTACGATGAATGTGCTGGCCGCTGTATTGCGGAAAAAATTTGAAAGGCAGTGGTAGTAAACCCAAATGGACCAAATAAATCACGCGGAAGACAATAAAGAGGCAAGTAGACCTCAAATGGATCCGTCAAAACTCACCTTTCACACGAAAAACCTGGATGTTTTCTACGGTACCGCGCAGGCGTTATTCGGGATCGATCTCGATATATATCGATACCAGGTCACGGCGCTGATTGGCCCCTCCGGTTGCGGAAAATCGACTTACCTTCGGTGCCTCAACAGAATGAATGATACGATTGACGGTTGCGTGGTTAAGGGCACCGTCGAGCTCAATGGCGAGGACGTCTACGCAAAGGATCTTGATCCTGTGCATCTTCGAGCCAGGGTCGGGATGGTCTTTCAAAGGGCAAATCCGTTTCCGAAGTCTATATTTGATAACGTTGCGTACGGTCCGCGGATACATGGTTTGGTTGACAGCAAAACCGACCTGAATGATCTGGTCGAACGAAGTCTTCGAAAGTCAGGGCTTTGGGATGAGGCTAAAGACCGCCTTCACGAACCCGGAACTGGTCTATCTGGTGGGCAACAGCAGAGACTTTGTATTGCGAGGGCAATTGCCGTCGAACCGGAGGTAATCCTGATGGATGAGCCCTGCTCTGCCCTCGACCCGATAGCCACAGCGCGGATCGAGGAACTTATGGACGAATTACGTCAGAACTACACAATTGTTATCGTGACACACTCAATGCAACAGGCAGCAAGAGTGTCTCAAAGGACAGCCTTTTTCCACCTGGGAAACCTTGTTGAGACTGACGACACAGAAAAGATTTTTACAACGCCAACAGAAAAGCGCACCCAAGATTACATTACCGGCCGATTTGGATAGCAGGACAAGGCATGGAACACGAACACACCGTCAAATCTTTTGAGGATGAACTAAAGACACTCGATCGTTTGATCGCTGAAATGGGTGGTCTCGCCGAAGAGCAGTTCTCGACCACGATCGAGGCGATGATAAATCGTGACGTCGATACCGCCATGGGCATTAAGAAAAGCGACAAGAACATTGATGCGTTGGCCCATGAAATTGATACGACCTCGATCCGGATGCTTGCCCTCCGCCAACCCATGGGTCAGGATTTGAGGTCTATCGTTGTCGCTCTTAAAACCGCGGCGGTGATTGAGCGTATCGGTGATCATGCGAAAAACACTGCAAAGCGCACAAAGGTGCTGGCGGAGAGCCCTCCTATTGGCGCCATAAAAACCGTTGAACGGATGAGCCTTCTTGTTCAACAGATGATCGCCGATGTCCTTGATGCATACTCGAAAAGAGACGCGGAAAAAGCGGCTGACGTCCGTCGAAGAGACGAAGAGGTCGACGATCTGCACACCAGTCTTTTTCGTGAACTACTCACGTACATGATGGAAGATCCTCGTAATATTAGCGCGTGTACGCATCTTATGTTTGTCACCAAAAATATTGAGCGTATGGGAGATCACGCCGCGAATATCGCGAAGAATATTCATTTCCTTGTTCACGGTGAGAGACCAGATGAAAAACGCTCCAAAGGGGATGCATCGGTCTACGTAGTGGACCCTGATACCGACGCCTGACCTCATGATCCCTGGTAACAAAAAGTCTGTCCTTGTCGTTGAGGATGATCCCTCTCTAGTTGAATTGTTGCGTTACAACCTCGAAAGAGAAGGTTTCAGTGTTTTCGTTGAAAACGACGGCGAGAACGGCGCATTAGCCGTAATCGAACGCGATTTTGATGCAATTATCCTTGATTGGATGATGCCTAACATGTCCGGCATAGATTTGGTTAGGCAAATCCGTCAATTGGATGACAAACGTGATACGCCGGTTATCATGCTTACTGCTCGCGGTGAGGAAGAGGACAGGGTTGAGGGTTTAGACAGCGGAGCGGACGATTATGTTGTCAAACCCTTCTCACCTAAGGAGCTTATTGCCCGCCTTCGCGCACTTCTTCGACGGAGCACGCCGGGTTTAGCAACTGGTATCCTTAAATACGCTGATTTAGAACTGGACTTGGAAACACATAAAGCCCGACGGAGCGGTAGCCCTATCCATCTGAGTCCGAGAGAATTTGATTTACTTCGCTCTCTGATGGAAAAACCCGGTTGGGTTCGCAGTCGGGAACAACTCCTTAATAAAGTATGGGGCCATGAAGTTTATGTGGAAGACCGAACTGTCGATGTTCATATCCGCCGTCTTCGCAAGGCCTTAACACAGGATGGTAAACCCGAAATTATTCGAACGGTCCGTGGTGCTGGATATGCGCTTGATATTGAAAAAGATTAAGAAATTACGGCCTGCTCAATAGTGGAAAGTCGTTCACTAAATATGCTTCACCGTCGTCATGAGACGCGAAGTGAAGGCAATTACCGGCCATATAACGACTCAGATGATAGAAAAGTACGGGCGCGAGGTGTCGAAAAGGCGCCAGGCGAAGGCCGCGATCATCAAATTGACTGACGCTAAAAAGAACAAAGGTTGATCCAAAGTCAGTGAAAAGTGACAACCATTTAAGGGATCAGCAGAGAAAACCCTGCTAAGCCCTTGAAAAGATTGGTGCGCCCACCAGGACTCGAACCTGGGACCCACTGATTAAAAGTCAGTTACAAATCGTTATATATCAATTGGGTAGGCACCTCCAACGGGCAGAAACGCGGTAATAGAGGTCAATGTGTTACCGTTTGCGGCCGCTCCCAGCTTCTTAATTGGATTGGCATGGCAGGTATCCTATCGCGTCTTCGTGTAGATGCCCCATTATCGGCCACTCGTGACGTTACTAACGATTTAAAAGTGAGTACGCCGATCTTACCGGGGTTACAGCCGTAATGCCCAAGCCGGATTATTTCGCGACACGCGTCAGTTCGGGTTTCTTCGGCCGATTACTGCAAACCGTGCCGCCCACTAGGACGTAATTGGGTCTCCTTCAAACGCGGTGAGCAGGTCTTTCAATTCGTCTGGAACCGAGACAGATGAGTGTGTCGTCTGGTCGGTGTTTACCCAGACGACTTCACCGGTAGCGCGGAGGTCGTCGTTTCC
>PBOR01000063.1 GCA_002724395.1 Rhodospirillaceae bacterium
TGTTGACGAAACTCGCATAGGTATTTCCGGGCGTAGTTTCGGCTCTTATTGGTCGCTTAGGGCCGCAGCGGAAGACGGCAGATTCGCCTGCGTTGGCGGTGCGGTGGCGTGTTATTACTGGGATAGGATCGTCATTTTTCAAGAAGTCACAATCCGCTTCAAACAAGTCTTCATGGCGATGGCCGGCGCAGAAGACGAAGAAATGTTTGATAAAGAAATCGAAGGATACACGCTAAAAGGCTTCGCTGAAAAGGTGAAGTGCCCGGTCCTAATGGGGATCGGAGAGTTCGATCCACTAAATCCGCTTGAGGACGCGGAGGCCGTCTACGACTCTCTCACCTGCCCAAAGGAAATGTGGATCTTTGAAGACGAATTTCATCGCATCCGAGCTCCTAAAAATCTTGGCGGCGGGGTTACTTTCGATTTCATCGCCCAATGGATGCTTACCGCTATGAATGGCGCGGTCAAAAAAGGCCATGACAAAAAGCGCTTCATTAAGCTAAATGGAGATGGAATGTTCGACTAATGATTGTGATCAAATAAATAGCCAAGCCGTGATTTTGCAACATCAAGAGATTCTGGGTTAAAGCATTCAACGGCAGCAAAGTCCTCAGCCTTTTCTACGTTCCAGGATAAACCCTCGACAGCTTCCGCCTCAGAAAAACCCGGCATCGTCGCTGCTAACTGCGCAATGCCACTCTCAAAAGAGAACTGCGCGCGCTCGGTAATCAACGAGACAGGACCTGGCGGAAGATTCAAGTCCGCCCGGACAGCATCACAACCAGGACTTGTAATAAAGTCTACCTTGTCGACGAAACGACGCGGGTCATGAGGCATTAAAATTACTAAACGCTGAACGAGACACGCTATGTCATGGGCGCCGCCAGAGCCAACCATGCGTATTTTTGGTTTATGATAGTCACCAATGACGGTGCTATTAAGATTTCCCCAAGGGTCCACCTGGGCCGCCGATAAAAGTCCAACGTCAATGCGACCTGCCTGAAGTTCAGCGAAGACTGCCAACCCATCGGTAATCATCATAGCCCCATCGGCTACCGACGGGCTGCCGGTGGAGAGCGGCGGGTCTTTAGGGTCTGAACCGATGACGCCAGATTCATAAATTAGGCTCATGTCGGGAGCATGTGTGTGTTTAGCTAGTAAGGCGGCATCAGATGGGTTGCCGATACCCACAAAGCACACCTCACCGTCTTGCAATTCCAGCGCAGCAGCAAGCGCCAAGCGTGCGGCAGCAGGGAAACCCTTCATGAGATCCTCCGAGCGCTAGCTTGTGATTTTAGTTCCGCCAAAACCTCTTCACCCACCAAACCTAAATATGCAGAGTGACCTGCACAGTCAAAAACCCATCGCTTGAGATAGGCGGCCAAACCTTCCTCACTCCGAGCTTCCTTGTCATAAGTAAAATAATGGTCATCATCGCGCCCGTAATATCCTTCCACATAGGACGGATGAGCTCCCCATCTGAGTTCAGCAACGCCGCTCACCCGGTAGGCGGGAATACGCGTGCTTTCTGGCGACTTTTGAATTTCTGCCGATTCTACAAACCGCTCCACCGTAACCAAAACTTTCTCAGATGCCAATGCACCGGTCACTGTGTCCCCATCAACGCCTATGAACTGCACATTGCCAGACCGGTCCGCCTGTTGCGCGTGGACCAGTGCTACATCGGGCTTTAACGCGGGGATACAGGCGAGCTTTTCGCCCGTATAGGGGCAATCCATAGTCTTGATTTCAATGGAAGCACCAGCGATGTCGCCGAGCTGCAAGATACGGGACGGCAGGAAGGGTACGCCTTGCCGTGCCGCCTCGAGCCGAAGGATCATTGCCATATTGGTCCAATCCTCATAGGCGATCGTACCCGCCTTTACCGCACGGCGAAAGGCATGGCCAAGTCCTATACCGGGATTACCAAGATAACCATATACGACCTTTCTTGCCGTACCGGCGCCAATGAAAATATCAAACAGTATGTCCGTGCCTGATCGGCAAAGCGTCAGGTCTTTTATGCCTTGGCGAATAATTTCAAATCCAAGAGCAAACGGTACGCAATGACCGAACCCGCCGACAAAGACCGTATCGCCGTCATTAATATGCTCTTCAACAAGGGCACTTATGCTCATGGATTTATCCATGCACTAAATAACACCGTCGCCGCGCAGGGTTTCCAATTCGGCCTCCAAAACGCCGCCGATCTCAACCAAGACCGCGTCCGTATCCGCTCCCAGCTCTGGTGGCGCAGAGGAAACACCCGCAGGCGTATCGGAAAAGCGGTAGGGAATACCCAGCATCTTTATAAGACCTGCGGTCGGATGCTCGATTTCCTCGATCATGTCGTTGGCCTTGGTCTGTTCGCTGTCCAAGGCGGCACCCACCGGGTTGACCATGCTGCACGGAATACCTGCCTCTTGAAAACGCGTTATCCAGTTCTCAGCACTATCGCTACTCAGCGCATCGCGCACCATCGTATCGACAGCGGCCCGGTTTCGCACCCGGTTCGGGTTGGTTTTGTATTGTTCGTCCTCGGCCCATTCCGGATGGCCTACCAAATTAGCAAGCCGGGCGAACTGCGTGTCGTTCCCTACCGCCAGCGCGATCTCGCCTGTACCACATACAAAATCCCGATAGGGCACGATATTCGGATGGCCGTTGCCGTAGCGGCCCGCTTCATCGCCGCTGACCAAATAGTTAGATGCCACATTCACCAACGCGGAAAGCGCTGAATCATATAGCGTCACCGAAGTCTTTTGGCCTTTACCGGTGCGCGTGCGGGCATTCAGTGCGCCGAGAATACTCATCGCCGCATACATGCCGGTACATACATCAACAATGGCAACCCCCAGCTTCATGGACGCACCACCTTCTTCGCCGGTGATCGCCATCAAGCCCGATTCCGCCTGGAGCAGAAAATCATAGCCGGGCATACCTGCTTTCGGGCCTTTCTCGCCATAGCCGGTGATTTGAGTATGTACCACCTGCGGCGCATTTTTCTCCATCCAATTGCGGGTGAGCCCCCATTTTTCGAGCGTACCTGCTTTGAAATTCTCTATCAGCACATCGGCGCCCTTGATCAAGGTTTTCAATATACCTAGACCACGCTCTTCTTTCAGATTGAGCGTAACGCTTTTCTTGTTGCGATTAACACCCAGAAAATAGGCCGCTTCCGGTCCGGCAAAGGGCGGCCCCCAGGCGCGGGTATCATCCCCCTTGCCCGGTTGCTCGATCTTGATAATCTCGGCGCCCATATCGCCGAGATTCATGGTGCAGAAAGGCCCGGCCAGAATCCGGGTCATGTCGATGACCCGGATGCCGGAAAGGGGCCGTTCAGGTGTTTGATCTGCCATTGGATTTACTTCTTCGGCGGACGCATATTTTCGTCATTCGCCAGCCCATCAAGATAGCGATCCATCTCTTTCTTATTCCGCTCGCGGAACTGACCAAAGTTGGGCTTCCGTTTCTCCATAAAGGCATTCATTCCTTCAAGGCTTTCTTCAGAGCCCCAGACATGGGCTAACAGCTCCATACCGTGTTGCCAGGAGGCGTAAAGCTGATCGGATTCAAAATTAAGCGACCGTTTGGTCTGACGAATAGTTTGCGCGCTATAGCCTTTGATGCGTTCGCAATATTCCTCAACCGTTGCTCGCAGTTTTTCCTTTGGCACTGAGCGATTGATCAGCCCGACGGCTTCCGCCTCGGGGCCTTTAAAAGTGCGGCAACCGAAGATCATATCGCGGGCAAGGCGCTCGCCGATCAGGCGCGGAATGTATTGCGTCGCGCCGACGGTCGGGCACGCACCAACGCGCGCGCCGGTTTGACCAAGGGTCGCATCGTCGGAGGCAATTGCAAGATCGCACCATAGCGCCAACTCATGGCCGCCGCCCATACACCAGCCATTGATCATGGCGATCACCGGAATATGCAAGCCGCGAATCGCCATTGCGCACCCAAGCATCCGGTCGTTCCATTGCGCGGCATTCTGCCAGTTCAATCGCATCATTGCGTGGAAATCACCACCAGCGGAAAACGCCGTGTCGCCAGCTCCAGTCACCACTGCAACCGCAATGGTCGGGTCATGGCGCGTCGATTGGAAGGCGGTGATCAATTCATCCAGTGTCTGCTCGCGGAAGGCGTTCTGAACTTCCGGACGGTTAATGGTGATCCAGGCCACCCCGTCCTTCACTTCGTAAAGTATTTCTTCATATTTGGCGTCACTGCCCATTTTTTCTCCCCTTTTAAGGTTTGTGGTTCTTAATTTTCCGGCTCTTCAATCTCAATTAAAGTGCCGAGCGTATCTTTTGGATGCATAAAGAATAAATCTTGACCTTCATAGCCTTTGACCGGCTTGCCGTCACCAAGCACACGGATGCCCGCAACCAATGCCCCATCAGCGGCTTCCGCCACATCCGGTACCGTTAAACATATATGGTGAATGCCACCCTTTGGATTGCGTTTGAGAAATTTGGCGATTGGCGAGTACTCATTCAGAGGTTCCATCAGTTCAAGCTTGGCATCCGCCAACTTAACGTACGCCATACGCACGCCCTGAGACTCCACCTCAACGATCTTAGTAACCGTGCAGCCGAACTTTTCTCTATAGAAAGCAACAGCGGCATCCAAGTCCGGCACCGCAATTGCTACATGGTTAAGCCCTTCTACCGGCACCGGTGCTTCGTCCACCTTGTTTGTCTCTGACATTAAATTCCTCTTACGCCCCGTTTGCGGTGGGCACCTTTACATCACGCAGGATGGCATACACCAGGGAGGTAGCTGCCGCCAAGATTATCCTTTCATATTTCAATTTTTGGTGAAACACGTGAGACCAACACTGCTATAAAAGGGGCTGCATTCACCAACGCCAACACGGAATAGTGCACATGATCGAGTTTTCCAAACATTTGCAATACATCGTCGAGCAGGAATACCCCATGTTCAGCGATGATGAGTTTAAGCGTCGCCGTGCTGCGTTCGAGGAAAAAATGGCGGCACGCGATGTTTCCCATGCTCTAATTCGAGGATTTTTGCGGATTGGGCCTGCGATTTCCTATTTCACCGGCTGGCCCACCACCCATGATGCAGTCATTCTTATGACACCAGGGGAAGAAGCGGTTCTTTTCGTTAATCACTACAACCACTTCCCCATGGCGCAGATGATGGCGCGCATGGCCGATGTGCGTTGGGGCGGGGTTTCGGCAGTGAATAACGCTCTCGAAGAGTTTCAGAACCGCGGCGGCGGTCGGCTCGGTGTAGTCGGTAATTTCACCGTCTCCCAGCATGAAAAAATATCTGCAACGACGGACGCCTTGGTCGACATGGGTGGCGATTATACAAGCCTGCGTCTGATAAAATCTGAAGAAGAGCATGATTGGATGGAGATCGGCACCATCCTTTCTGATGCTGGTATCGGCGCAATTCCCAAAGGTCTGCGCATTGGTATGAGCGAATATGAACTAGGCGATATCGTAGAACGCTCCTATATGCCCTACGGCGCTGTCAACCAGACCCATTATTTCATGATCAACAACATGGAGCAGGGCGGTTATTGCGTACCTCGGCAATTCTCCTCGAACCGGAAAATTCATAAGGGCGACATACTGGCGACCGAACTAAGTGCAAATTTTTGGGGTTATTCAGGCCAAATTCTTCGCACTATCACCATTGGCGCCGATCCGACCCCTCTCTATAAAGACTTGCACGATGTCGCCATGGCGGCCTTCGATGCCATCGTGGCGGTGCTCAAACCCGGCACGCGACCCGAAGAAATTATCGAAGCGGCGACCGTCATTGAGGACGCGGGCTTCACCATCTGGGACGATCTGGTACACGGCTTCGGCGGCGGCTATTTACCGCCTGTATTGGGCTCAAAAAGCCGCGATATTTTTCCCGCACCGGACATGGTGCTCGAGGAAGGTATGTATCTGGTCGTCCAACCCAATGTGATTACGCCAGACAATAAGGCTGGTGTGCAAACCGGTGAGATGATGCGGATTACCGCAACCGGCACCGAACCGGTGCACAATTATCCACGCGGCATGGAGAGGGTTGATCCGTAATCTATAACTTGATCGTCTCGCCTGTACGCGCGGATTCCTCGATCGACAAGGTGACCTCTAAGGTTCACCGCCCTTCATAGGCCGTAGGATGCGGTGTGGGGCGGCCCGTGATCAAATGGTCCAGCCAAGAGCGGGTTTCATTGGCGATTGGGCCCCAATAATCACCCTGGGCCCAATCGCCGGACGAGTTGGTCTGCATGAACAGCATATTGGTCTTGTGATCCGGTACATAGGCGTGGTCTGCGCCATTGTCAGTGTACAACAAGCTGTCTTTATTGTCCGCGTCCAATAGGATCACGCCTTGGTCACCGAGAATTTCAAACCGCGGGCTCTGCCCAAAGGTGGGATACTTTGACGGTAGCGCATAAAAAATACCGAGATTAACGATACAACCATTATCGAAGGTTATGATTGCCCAGGTCGCTTCGTTGATATCGTGCCCAAGCTCCCGATAAACCCTGCCATGGCTGCGTGCAACCACTTCCACCGGCTTGTTCTCGGCCAAGAACCAGCAAGCCATATCTACATAATATGTCAGCACATCAAGGACCGGCGTCGCCTCCGGCGAACGTTGGAGAATTTGCAGCATCTGCGCCCGCGAATTGTAGACGCGTTGTTGAATAGCCAAGACCTCCCCTAGCCGGCCTTCTTCAATCTGTTGTTTTGCCATCATCCAGCGGCGATCATGGCGTCTTGAATAGCCAATCACCACTTCCACGCCGGTTTTGTCGATTTCGGCAATAATTTTGTCCGCCTCTTCTAGGGTCAGCGCAATCGGCTTTTCCAGGAAAACTGGCTTGCCTAGCGATAGCGCCTGCAGCACCGCCTCCATATGGTCATGCTCCGGGGTGGAAACGAAAACCGCGTCGACTTTTTGGTGGCTAATCGCTTCGTAATTATCGCCGGTCGTCAAATCAGCGCCGGTTTGCTGCGCCAAGATATCGGCTTTGGTTTTGTCACGATCCGCCAGCGCTAGAAAATTTACCGACGGATGGCGCGTGGCCATATTCGCCCGCAATGTGCCGATGCGGCCCGAGCCGACCACAGCGATACCGAGTTCTTTTTTGTTCATTTGCCTCCCCTGCAGCTGGATGCGTCTATCTCGTTTGGTATTGGCACCATAGCGGGATTTCTCTTATGGTGCCGCCTCAAATTCTATTGTTGGGGCAAATATGGCGTTAGATCAAATAAATGTGGGCATTATCGGCACCGGATGGTGTGGCGGCATTCGTGCTAATAGCTGTGCGGACAATCCGCTGATCGACCAACTGCATATTGCCGAAATTAACCCGCAGCGGCTGGAAGAGGTTGCAAAATCTACAGGTGCCGTCTCGGCAACAGCGGAATATGAATATATCGTCAAGCATGGAGATATCGATGCAGTTTTCATTTCCGCAACTCCTGAGACGACCCATTACCCTATGGCCAAGGAATGCTTGCTAGCAGGTAAGCATGTGTTTTTGGAAAAGCCTATCGCGCTCACTTTGGGCGAGGCAGACGAACTGATCGTTATTGCCAACCAAAGAAAGTTGAAATTCACCATCGGCTATTCCCAGCGCTTTAGCCCGAAATACGCCTATGTGAAAAAGTGCATTGAAAACGGCACAATCGGCGAGCCGGTAAGCGCCTTAGTAAGTCGCCATATCACGCGAAGTTTAGGCAAAAAAATCACTGGCCGCATCAAACTCTCGCCGGCCTCTATGGAAGCCACCCACGATCTAGATTTTGTGCTGTGGTGCCTTGCCCCGGCCCGCCCCATCCGCGTTTATGCCCAAGCCGTCGAAAAGGTCATGGTAAAAGAGGTAAACGCGTCCGATTGTATGTGGATTACGATCACTATGGATAACGGTGTCGCCTTTGTGGTCGGCGCCGGTTGGATTTTACCGCCGGGCTATCCAAACTTTTCCACCACTTGGATCGAAATGGTGGGTTCGGAAGGCGCACTACTTGTCGATGACAGTCATAAAGACGTAACCCTCAATACAATGAAGGATGGCATTCAATTTCCCTTGTCCTCCATGCCGGGTGAGTCTGTCGGCCATGTTTTTTCCGGCGCCATGGCAAACGAAACAATCCATTTTGTTGATGCAGTGGCACGTGACCGTCCTGTCTTAGTCACGCCAGAAGAGGCACGACAGGTAATGGAAGTCTATATCGCTGCAGACCTTTCGGCCGAACGTAACGAGCCAGTCCGCCTTCCTCTGCAAGAACCTCCATTTTAATCGCATTTGCTTGTTGAAAGTAAATCCCTTCGTGTAGGGTGCATATGTTTATAGTTACCAAAAGGTCAGCCACCAAATGGGCAAAACAATCATTTCCGCTGAAGACGGCCCGATCAATGGGCGCGAACTCCGAAACGCCCTTGGACGCTTTGCGACCGGCATCACGGTGATTACCACAGCGACCAATGACGGAAAAAAAGAAGCGTTAACGGCCAATTCCTTTTCCGCATTATCTCTCGACCCACCGCTCGTGTTGTGGAGCCTAGTAAATGAAGCACCGTCACGGGAAGGCTTTTTGGCCGCCGGCCGCTTTGTTATTAATGTTTTAGGCTCCCATCAACGCAATGTTTCGAACCAGTTCGCCACAACCTCCGATGACAAATTCGAACACATCGACTGGCACCCGGGCTTGGGTGGCTGCCCAGTACTCGACGATCACTTAGCAGCCTTTGAGTGCGACATTGAGCGCACCATTGATGGCGGCGATCATTTGTTGTTTGTCGGGCGCGTCGAACGATTAAGCTATGGCGACGGTAGCCCACTCATTTTTAGCGGCGGTAAATATTGTGTGGCCGCGGAACTGCCGGATGATTCTGACCAGCTTGACGGCGAAACAGCCTTTTCCAACATATTGCTTTGGAGTTAAAGCCTAACCTTTGCACGGCAAAATAACTGCCGCCCAACCTTTTGCCGTTACCATATCGCGTTGATCCTTCCCAAAAATTTCCACTTTAAGGCGCCCACGGCCATCAGATAAATTTTCTTTTTCAATGACGCTACCCTGGCAATAAGTTATGTCGCCAATCAAATTAAAGCGGCGAATTTCGCAATAAAGCTCCTCCAGAAACCCATGGTCGCCGATCCAGTTTGTGAGCATGGTCGCTAACCATGAAATGCGTTCTGGACCGTAATCATAAGCTTCCGGCACACCGACGGACTTGGCGAGCTGCGAATCCCAATGTACTGCCTCCGGCGGTTCAGGAACGCCGTAGGCGTTGGCAATGCCAGCCGCTGGATGGCGTTTTAAATAATTGAACCAATATGAATGCGCCTTGATAAACAAGCCGCCCCAGGCCTGTTCAAACGCCACGGCGACGGTAGCGGTATAAGGCCCCCGCACAATGCCCGGCACCGCTTCGCCAACAGCAACGTCATCCCAATATAGGGGTTCCGCCCCACGCGGTTTTTCCGTTTCATATGCCGCTGCGATGTCGACCAGAGTTGCTTCTGATACGACCTCAGGTTCCAATTTTTTATATTTGCCTTTTTTTCGGGCTTTTACCCTTTCAGTGCGCATGCCCCACGAATCCGCTTCCGCCAATTCTACACCGTCACCGTCCACATATCGGATATAGGACGATTGCTTGAACATCCGTCCTGCGAACCGGCTGGGAAATTCCGTCAGTTCTTTAAAGGTCACTTCTGTGTCGACGCGGGCGCCCAGCGGCAACGGTTTTTTCCAACGCCAATGAGTGCCACCAAACATGGAATGTACGCCAGGCAAACCACTCCGATAACCTATCGACATGCGGCTGAAAGCATACAACATACAGGGCGGCGCAATTAACCCATTTAACGGCGATAAGACCGCGTGCCCTTCATCTAGATAAAGCGGGTTCCGGTCACCAGTTGCCTCCGCCCAATGGCGGATGGCGTCACGCGTCACCTCGGTCAAATGCGGCGGCTCAGATATTTCCATGCGATCGCCAAGCTTGGATCTTAGGCGCACCAGTTCTTCATCGGTCGCGAGACCATGAGTGTCAGTCATTCAACAACTCCGTCAGAAATCAATTGATTGATCCGTTCATTGTCATATTCGAGCAGGTCGGACAGTACCGCCTTCGTATGCTGACCCAATAAAGCCGAGGGCGCGTAGGCCTCTTCAGCAAAGGCGCCTTTGTACTTAATAGGGCTACCTACCACACTTATGCTACCTGCCACCGGATGGTCCGTCTCTTTAATCAGCCCTCGCGCCATGATAGCCGGTTGGTTAAGTGCCTCGCCAACAGTCAAAACCGGGCCACTTGGTATATCCGCTTCGCACAAGAATTTACCCCATTCTTCAGCAGTTTTCTCAGCCAATATAGCTACTACGATTGCTTCCAATTCTTTTCGGTTTTCTTGACGATCCGCCGTTGTCTTGAACTTAGGGTTATCGATCAAATCATCACGCTCAACCGCCTGACAAAATTTACGCCAAAACGGGCCGACATGAAGTGCCAAAACAATGTGGCCATCTTTCACCGGATATCGACCATAAGGCACAATTGAATGGTGGCTGCTGCCGACGCGGCCCGGACTTTCACCGGTTACTAAATACATTTCCGCTAAGTAGCCTAATAAACCTATCAGCCCATCAAGCAGGCTTAAATCCACATGCAATCCTTTCCCTGTGGCGGTGCGGTGTTGCAATGCTGCAAGCACAGCAATCGCCGCCCACATGCCGCCGCCCACGTCACCCATGGGGACACCTATTTTAGTCGGTGGCCCATCAGCTTCACCATTGATACTCATCATGCCGCTCAAAGCTTGGGTGACCAGGTCAAACGATGGTAACTCCGCCATGGGGCCTTCTTGGCCGAAACCGGTGATTGAACAAATTATCAGGTCGGGTTTCCTCTTCTGAAAAACTTCATAGGCCAAGCCCAAACGGGCCATCACACCGGGACGAAAGTTCTCTAAAACAATGTCTGATTTTTCGGCCAAACCGAGGATAATTTCTCGTCCCTCATCTGTTTTAAGATCGATGACAATGCTTTGCTTGTTACGGTTAATCGCCATGTAGTAATGGCTTTCGCCCTCCACAAATGGCGGCACGGTTCGTGTCTGATCACCGCTACCCGGCTCCTCTACTTTTAGAACCTCTGCACCTAAATCCGCCAATATCATGGAACAAAATGGGCCTGTAAGTACACGGCTCAAATCGAGAACGCGTATCCCAGAAAGTGGACCGGAAGGCATGGGTCGATCATACATCGTGACATCTCGCAGTTTAAAACGGTCTCTCCACCCAACAATGATTCTATCGACTTGTCTAGTTCATAGCTCTGACACCATAATTCTTGGTGAAATTCCGTTTGGCCTGTTAAAGTTTCTCAAAATAACCTTCGAACGCAAAACCGCTTAGAAAAAAAGGATTTAGGGATATGGAACTCGGCTTCTTCACTATGCCAATTCACCCCAAGGACCGTAATTATACAGAAACCCTGCAGGAAGACCGTGAGTGTACCCTACTCGCAGATGAACTTGGATATATAGAAGGCTATTTTGGTGAACATCTGACCGATGCCGCCGAGACTATCACTTCGAGCCTTATCTTCATTGGCTGGCTGCTAAACGAGACTAAGAAAATCAAACTCGGCACAGGTACGATCAACATGCCAAATCACCATCCCGCCAAAATTGCTGCAGAAGTAGCAATGGTTGATCACATGGCACAAGGCCGCTTTCTTTTGGGCATCAGCCCAGGCGGACTGATTTCCGATGCAGAAGCGATGGGAAATTTAGACCGGGATCGTACAGCTATGTTAGTAGAAGGCATCAATATGGTGCTGGATATTTGGGCCAATGACCCACCGTATAATTTAAAAGGCGAGTTTTGGAATGTCTCCACGGAAAAGACCCAGATCGCCGAAATCGGCCAAGGCACTATTTTAAAGCCTTTTCAGAAACCACACCCGCCCATTGTCGTAACCGCTGTTGCGCCTTTTTCCGCTGGCGTGACAGCCGCTGCCGCAAGGGGCTGGGAACCAATTTCCGCCAACTTCCTGCAACCACAATGGGTTGCCTCCCATTGGCCAAAATATGTGGAGGGCTGCGAGCAGGCCGGACGTCCAGCGGACCCAAAAAATTGGAGGGTAGCGAAATGCATTTGTGTTGCAGACGATCTTGAAACGGCAAAACGATATGCGACGGATCCAGGCGGGCCCTATTACCAATATTTCCATTCTCTATTCACCAAACTAAAGGCGGTGGGGCGCGCAGAGCTATTCAAGGTTGACCGCAACCAACCCGAAGAAGAACTCAATGTAGAAGATATTGTCGAGCAGTTGGTAATTTACGGCACCCCGGACAAAGTGACCGATGATCTATTAGCCTTCCGCGAGAAAATCGGAAATTTCGGCACATTGCTTTATGCGGCCATGGATTGGAAAGACAAAAAATTAGGCAAGCGCTCTATGGAACTGCTGGCAACAGACGTCATGCCCGCAGTTAATGCATCTATCAAGGGCGACAGCGCTGTCGCTTAAGTTTTTGTACGTATGCCACAAGACCAGCCTCTAATTATCCCATTTGGTACCGCTGATCCTGCAAAGGCAATGGAGGTTGCGGCCCGAGATGCCCGGCTAGGCAATATTGTTACGATTAATACAGACGATCAAGAACCGCTAAGACTGCACCATGGGCCATATGATTTTCGGGCTACACCGCGCCTTGGTACTGCCAGCGATACGGAAACGCGCCTAACACTGCTTCATGATCATTTGCATGCGCTTTGCGACCTTTGGCAGAAAGCGCAGCATGGCTTTATCGATGCTTACTTCGGTCTTATCAATGCCACACTCGAGTGCGAACAAACCACGCTCACAGCCGCTTTAGCAAATTATGGCGGTCTCTATCATTATCGTGACTGGGCATTTTCAGCACTGCGTCCTCTACCACGTGCACAAATTCCACTAGAGAACGGGTCTTTTGTCGCTATAGACTTCGCCTTCTGGACAGGCGGCGGGCTCGTAGCGATCAACCTCAAAGGCGTCCAAACATTAACCAAAGCCGTCCGCAACCAGTTGACCACGCTTAAACAAAACGGCATAGCGATTATAGATGTTGAGAGCGCCCGCCTAGCCAACGGGGGCGCATCTTATCTCGAGACATTGCTACCCGCCCCCTTCCATCACTTTTGGAAAGGCGACGTGCTACCGCAAAGCCCGTTCAAGCCGACCATAGTTGATTCGGCCGAAGGTGGAGTTCGATTTTAGGCTTGCACCACAATTATTCTTCTAGCTTAATTGTCAACAGTTAGGTTCAATGCGGATGATATTGCTCTCAAAGATCTTTCATAGCCGAAAACTTGGTTTTGGTAATAAGCACCCAGGTTTTCAAAACAATTGCAGGCCTTGAGCTGTGCGAATTGTACCTTTGCGGATTTTATTGGCCCCTGACCACTGTTTAAAATTCGTTAAGTCGCGGTATTAGCTCAACCAGATTCTTGGCTAAATCTTCACGTTATCCGATGTGATACCACAGCTTAAATATCCATCTCCAAAATATAGAGGCCACCAGAGAACCGGTCTATCCCATATACAACCTGGTTTTCATCTACATAGACATCATTGATTTGGACCTCGCCAACACGCGAACCTTCGGGGGCTTCAGGCACGTAGTAGGCCACTTCCTTAGGCTGGAACGGGTCAGCTAAATCATGAACCCGGATGCCCGCATTGAAGTAGTTACCTATGATAATAGTATCGGATCTAAAACACGGGCCGGGTTGGTTCTCATGCAAATTATGGGCACCAAACCTTCCGGGCCTACCGCCAAATTCCTCCAGCGAGGGCATTGGCAAGGTCGAAATTGGCACCGGATTTGTCTCTACCCGGTTATCGACAACGAAAGTGATGCGAGGCCAATCGGCAGCGCCCGCATAGGTGGCCTCCGCCGCCACTAGCAAGAGATCGCGACTAAACAACGGAAGCACCGTGTGCGTGAAACCGGTAAAGGGCGGGCTATGGTTCCAGTGGGCTATCATTTTAGGGTTACCCATATCGGAAATATCGAGCGTAAACATGCCGCCGTCGATATAACCGACATAGGCGCGGTCCGAACGTTCGGGGTAGACATTTGTATTATGGGGCCTAAACCCTTCATCAAATTCCGGGTGGCGCACGAGCGGGGGCTCGGGATCGCTCTGAAGCTGCCCCGGCATCCACCACCGCCCTACTTCTTTTGGCCTAGTCGGATCCTTGACATCGATAATTTGGTAAATTTGGTAATCTTTCTCAGGTTCACGAGCGTCCAGGTTGCCGTCAGCACCTGAGCAGTGGATATACTCTCCGTCCACAAACCAAACGCAGTGCACGCCGCGCGATCGCGGTCCGGAGCAATCAAAGAACCCGATTGATTTTGGGTTTTCGGGATCACTAATATCGAATATGTCAATGCCCGCCGGCTTCAAACCCAACGCCGTAGTCTGATAGGCAACCACCAGAAGATCGCCACAAACTTCGAGTGAATTGGAGCGTACATTTTGATGCGGTAAATCTGTCTGTACGATAATTTTTGGGTTTTTGATATCGGTTACATCAACACCGGTGAAATTCTTCGGCGGACTTTCATGAGCAAGCCACATGATACGCCGCCCGTCCTTAGGGAGCTGCAATCCCATGCCCTCTCCCATATTACCAAAGCCATCCAGCTTATGCTGCGCTATTAAGCGCATGTTTTTTGATTGGGCCTGGCTCATCGGTTTTCTCCGCTCATACGGATTTTTTGGCTATTTTAGCATGCAGATATTTCTATCCGCTTAGAATTTCCTCTAAACATCCATCTCCATGATGTAAAGACCTCCGCCGAAACGATCCATCCCGTAGACGATTTGATTCTCATCCACATAAACGTCATTGATTTGAATCTCGCCAACACGCGAGTTCTCCGGGTCCTCTGGAACGTAATAGGCGATCTCTTCGGGCCGAAAAGGATTCGATATATCATGTACGCGAATGCCAGCGTTGAAATAATTGCCAATCACCAATGTCTCAGAACGGAAGGACGGACCGGGACGGTTCTCATGTAGATTGTGCGCGCCGAACCGGCCGCGCCGACCGCCGAACTCCTCAAAAGGCGGCAACGGCAAAATAGCGAGCGGTGTTGGGTTTGGCTCATAGCGGTTGTCGAGAAGCCACGTTACCTTTGGCCAGTCCTCGCCCCCGAGCTTATTGCATTCGTGACTAACAACCAGAAGTTCGCGTTCGAATAGGGGCATCATCGTATGCACAAAGCCAGGGAAGGGAGGCGACGGATTCCAGTTGGCAATCATTTTAGGGCTCGACATATCCGAAATATCAAGCGTTACCGCCCCGCCGTCGATATAAGCGACATAGGCACGATCGGGGCGTTCCGGATATACATTAGTATTATGGGGCCGCATGCCGGCGTTATATTTCGGCTCGCGCTTCAGTGGAGGCTCTTCGTCACCTTCGCATTGCCCCGGAAGCCACCATCGTCCCACCTCTTTCATATTGGCGGGGTCTTTCGCATCGATGATCTGATAAAACTGGTAATCTTTTTCTGGCAAGCGAGCGTTAAAATTGGCGTCTGCACCTGCACAATGAATATATTCACCGTCAACAAACCAAACCTGATGCACGCCCTTCGACATCGGGCCCGACGTATCGAAAAAGCCTATACTTTTTGGCTCTTCTGGCGTTGAAATATCGAACATCTCTATTCCCGCCGGCTGCTGGCCAAGCTTATTGGTCTGATAAGCTACTGCCATCGTATCCCCACATACTTCGAGCGAATTTGAGCGAACATTCTCATGCGGCAGTTCGGTCTGAATGACCATTTTGGGATTCTTAATGTCTGTAACGTCTAAAGCTGAAAAGTTTTTCGGCGCCGAAACATGCGCCAACCATATTATCCGCCGCCCATCAGCGGTAAGCTGAATAGACATGCCCTCGCCCATACCGCCAAAGCCGTCGAGAAGGTGCTGGGATACCAAGTGCATGTTTTTAGAAAGCGCTTCTTTCATTGAGAAATCTCCATAGAATCTTTTTACGGCAAAACCTCAAAGCAGAAGCAATTATGATTTTTTTCCAGCCGCTTTGCAAAAGCTTGCTAGGGAATTCTCTAGCCCGCCTTTCGGAATATTTTTTGTTATAAATACAATTCGGGTTGTGTGATCACTATCGGGCCAAGCTTCAAGGCGAACCGGCGGATGAAAAACATGCTGGACGCCATGAATAATCACCGGCGTGTCAAATTCAGTAATGTTGAGGATGCCTTTGACCCGGAGTAAATCCTCACCCCGTAGCGACCCTATCGACTCAAGCCAAGCCTTTACTCCGGGCCAAGGCAATGGTTCGTCTGCCGTAATACAAAACGCACCAATATCAGCATCATGCCGATTTACATCCTCTTGTGTGTCATGCCCAAGTCCGACGCCGTGGCCGTGATGGGAATGGGCTGCTATCTCCGTATCCGCCAACCAAGTGCGAACATCATCAGTTTTCTGCCGAACATCGTATAGACCAAGTCCGAAAATGTTTTCGGGAGAAACTTTACCATCAATGATTTCTTGTAGTGGCGCACCTGGGTTTAAGCCTTCTAAGCGCGCTTCTAGTTCAGTCGTTTGAACCGGGTCAGCTATATCAGTTTTTGTGACAAACAACCGATCTGCTACGGCGGCTTGTTTTATCGCTTCTTTATGCTGATCGAGGGTGCTGTTGCCATTCACGGCATCCACGGTCGCAACTACGCCACCCAACCGATACTTATCCACTAAGAGAAAATCCGACATTATGGTCTGCAATATGGGTGCCGGGTCGGCAAGGCCGGTCGTTTCTACCAAGACCCGGCTAAAGGGTGGTAACTCTTCCGCCCTTGCGCGGGTTTCTAGGTCGGCTAAAGTGTCCACAAGGTCGCCCCGGATAGTGCAACAGATACATCCACTCTGCATAACCACCATTTCTTCTTCCTCAAAAGAAGTATCCACTAACAAATGGTCGATGCCGATTTCGCCGAACTCATTAATAATAACGGCCGTATCAGAAAATTTCTTATCCCGGAGCAAGTGGTTAAGAACAGTCGTTTTACCGCTGCCCAGAAATCCTGTGATGACAGTAATGGGCTTTTTTTTTAGTTCTGCTGACATGCGAGGCAAATTAGCCCTTTAATCCCCAATGCGGCAATGTCTTCGTGGACGTTCAATGTTCCAGACTTTACAGTGAAAGCCGATTCTAGGCTAATTTTAGGGGGGCAACCCATGCTTAATATAGGGCTCGCGGGTCTCGGCTGGTGGGGAAAACATATGACCCGTACGCTGGAGCAAAGTAAAAAAATCAACCTTGTGCGGGCCGCCGAGGTCAATATCGACGGCATGCAAGATTTCATCGCCGAGAACAGTCTTCTCGCAACTGGGAATTTTGATGACCTGCTAACGGATAGCAACGTTGACGCTATTATTTTAGCTACTCCCCACGCATTACATGAGAACCAAATCGCAAAAGCTGCAAACGCCGGCAAGCATGTGTTCTGCGAAAAACCACTCGGCCTCACTAAGGCGAGTGCTAAACGCTCGGTCGCCGCCTGTAACAAAGCCGGCGTCATTCTCGGTGTTGGTCATGAACGGCGATTTGAGCCTGCACTCCAGGAAATCAAGCGCATGATCAGCGAAGGCGAGCTTGGTACCATTATGCAAGCAGAAGCAAATTTCAGCCACGATATACTTGCCAACATGCCAGAGGGCGACTGGCGCACAAAGTCTGATAACGCACCCGCAGCTGGCATGACGGCCATGGGCATTCATTTGTCAGATGCTTATGTATGGATGTTCGGTCCTGCCGAAGAAGTGTATGCGCAGGTTGCTCATCGTGTCGCCAAACAAGAAAATGGCGATGTAGTTATGGCCCAGATTCGCTTTAAGAGCGGCTCACTTGGCTATCTAAATGCAACCATGGTGACACCATTCTTCATGCGGTATCAAGTATTCGGCTCCGAGGCCTGGGTTGAAGCGCGCGATAGCGCCCACCCAGAACATGGCGGTCTCACAACGCTAACTGTCTGCAAGAAGGGCGGCACCCCAGAAAGCCGAACTATGGAAGCTTCCAACACAGTGCTCGATAATTTAGAGAATTTCGCCGATGCCATTGCTGGCACCGGGACCTACATCAACAAACAAGCGGAAATGATCGAAAACATTGCCTTGCTGGAAGGCGTCACACAATCAGTTGCAACCGGCAACGTAGTAAAGCTCTAATGCGTCAGCCATTACATAGAAGTCAAATCTGGCTCATGTCCCATCAGATATGAGCCGACTGTTTGATAATGCACCTTGTGTCCCTGAATTTGCTGAGTCACCGCATGCAGATCGCGATAGCGGCGCTCATAAGGCTGGCTAGCAAAAATTGCCGTTGCACCCGCTGAATGATAGGCGATATCTGCAGCTACCTTGGCTTCCTGTATACAAAAAGTACTTGCTAGACGAATCCTCATCCGTTGCTCCGGCGTCAACGCACCTGAAACACAAACGTCATCATAAATATCGGCAAGTTCGCTCGTAATATAAGCGCTGGCTGATCGAATGCGCGCCTCCGCAACAGCGACATCGGCCTGGGCAACTGCATTATCTTGCAAAGGAACCGTGCCATATTTACCTTTCTTATCGGTCGCAAGGTCCTTGAAACCCTCCAAAATTCCGCGCGCCAGCCCAAGCGCCACACCAGAGAAGCTTGCCGCATAGAGGTTTTTAGCACGGAAGGCATAAAGCGGAGATTTGACAACCACCTCATCTACGTTATCGCGTTTAACGGAATAAGCCATCGTGACCGGAACATCTTCTATTGTGAAGGCATCACTCGCAGTGCCACGAAGGCCAATCACATCCCAAATGTCTTTCCATTTAACCGCTTCGGCAGGCACGTAAAAGGTTCGTGTGACAAGGTTACCATCTTCGGTAAATTGTTCATTCCCCTCATTATCAAGTATCGCCGTCGACTGAGTACCAAGCCAGGTGGCGTGATGCCCGCCGCTAGCAAACATCCAACTGCCAGAAAGCCGGTACCCTCCTCCATGAGGCGCGGCTCTGCCACGACCGGGCCCCCAGGCTACAATAGCGCTTGGGTCTCCCCAAATCTCTTTAGCCACTTCCTCGGGCACCGACGCCGCCGACATGGCGCACCCGTTTGCTTGACCCACACACCAAGCGATGGTGCCATCATATTCAGCCAACGCGGAGATCGCATTGAAAAACGTTACGGGGTGAACCTCGCCGCCGCCATAGCAAGTCGGGATCAATAGCCTATAGAGGCCCGCCGCTAGCAATTGATCTAGAAGGGATTTAGGAATTCGACGATTGTCCTCAATTTCATCTGCAGTGGCTAAAATTTCAGGGCCAAGGGCACGGACGCGACCTACATAATCAATCGTTTCATCGGATCCTACGGGGAAGGTCAGTACAGATGCGCTCATTATATTCTCGATTTGGATTTAAAGAAAACGCGGCAATAAACCATCATACTACTGCCACCTCCATCATTTCAACGAATTCAGCAAGCCCTAAAACCTTTATACAATCTAAACTCGGGTAATGAAAAATTTGGTGGAGCCGAGGGGAGTTGAACCCCCGACCTCTGCGTTGCGAACGCAGCGCTCTCCCAACTGAGCTACGGCCCCATATAGGTTTGGTGGGCGACCCAGAGTAGCCCGTCAGCAAGCGGAAATATGGGGACGAGCTATCCGCCTGTCAAGCGACGCTCACCGGGCAAAAGCGCTTTCTTGCCTACGCCAGTCCGTACAGTTAGGGTGCGATAATTATTTTCTCAAACTTCCAGCGGATACTTGGGCGATGCAACACTCAAATCCATTTCTTTGGCTGATCCTTACAATCATTGACCTATATATCTGGGCACTCTTTATTTCAGTGATTTTGAGCTGGCTTGTAGCCTTCAACGTGGTCAATACGCACAACCAGTTTGTCAATACGGTCGGCAATTTTATGTATCGGGTGACCGAGCCCTTGCTGGGGCCGATTCGTCGGATGTTGCCGAATTTTGGCGGCTTAGACATTTCACCATTAGTTTTAATTTTGTTGTTAGTTTTCGCTCAGAAACTTCTGATTTCCTACTGGCCGATTTGAGGCTTGGTCGCATTAAAAACGTCAAATGTCTGCGCTGCGAGCCTCGTTCGCTTTAAAGCTAAAAACATCAGCCAAGCACATCATTAGCAAATCTTTATGGAACAAGGCGACTCGGTGTTGAAAGAGAAGGTTACGACGGCGCCCGCGCAAGAAAAAGCCAATTACGCGCCGATAAAACACACCTCAAAAGATTGAAAGATTTCGAAGTTTTGTCTTCCCATTATCAAGAGGATGACCCAATGACTAAAAGTGATTCATATTGTGAGAAATTTTTGACACTGTCAAAACCGACTTAAAATAGAGAGTTCGAGGTTTTTTTATGGCTAACGCTACAATCATTGACGGCAAGATCTTTGCTGAGGCAGTCCGCGCACGGGTTAAGGACGCCGTAACATCGTTGAAGAATGACCATGGATTAATACCGGGTCTAGCAGTTGTGCTTGTTGGTGAAGATCCGGCCAGTCAGGTGTATGTTCGCAATAAGAAAAAACAGACTGTAGAAGCAGGGATGGCAAGCTTTGACCACCAATTAGATGTGGCCACGTCAGAAGCCGACCTTCTATCCCTCATTGAACAGCTCAATAATGATCCAAGCGTCCACGGTATTTTAGTGCAACTACCATTACCGGATCATATAGATTCCGAAAAAGTAATCGATGCCATAGACCCAAAGAAAGATGCCGACGGCTTTCACACTATCAATGTGGGACGCTTATCCACCGGTAAGAAAGGGATGGTTCCATGCACGCCGCTTGGCTGTTTAATGATGCTCAAGGACCAGCTTGGAAGTCTGGCAGGTAAAAATGCAGTTGTCGTTGGGCGATCTAACATTGTTGGTAAACCCATGGCAGCTTTGTTATTAAGAGAAAGCTGCACCGTTACCGTCGCCCATTCACGAACGCATGATTTAGCCGGGCTTTGCCGTTCAGCCGATATCCTAGTCGCCGCTGTTGGATTGCCAGAAATGATTAAAGGCGATTGGGTAAAACCCGGAGCCACCGTTATCGATGTGGGTATCAACCGTATACCCAAGAGAGAAGAGCCTAAGAAATTCCGTTTAGTTGGGGATGTAGATTTTGCAGCAGCCATAGAAATTGCTGGCGCCATCACGCCAGTACCCGGTGGCGTCGGTCCGATGACAATAGCTTGCTTACTCCGCAATACGATCACTGCTGCTTGCCGTATCGCTGAGGTCGACGAACCCCCAATGTGATTTTTAGGTAAGATGCGGGCAGCCATGTCGCGGCATAGACAAAATAGCTCCTAACCCCATTGCAACCCCTGCCACTGCAAATAATAGTCCATAGTTTTGCGTGAGATCAAAAAGTGCGGGAAATGAGAAGCCTGCGACTAACGCACCAATCGCGTTCACCAAAATCATCTGACGCATCATAGCAGGCATAGCATTCGACGTTCCCAGGTCACGGGCACGTGCAGCGATGAGCGCAGAAAGGCCGGGCTGCGCGCCAAAAATTACGGTGGACCCAACCAAAATTGTAATACCGCTCCCGAAAGCTGGGGCCGCAATACCCGCCGACAGTAAAAGGAATGCTATTACTAACGCCCAGCCTGTACCTAGCCAGCGCGCTAAATAGTACGCAACTACCGGCCCCAACACCGCACACATGCCAGCCCCACTCCAATACAAACCGCCTACTATTATACCATGGCCAAGGCCGCGAGCGATGAAATCGACCCAATAGATCGCGTGTGGCACTAAGCCAATTGAAAAAAGAGCGTGCGCGATAAGCAACATAGCCCAGTACGGTTGTGTCACTTTTGAACCATTAGAGGTTGGTTCGGACAAATAAAACGTTCTCGGCTGGCGCCAACCCCATAGCGCTATCAACAGCGCTGCACCGCCAACCACCGCAACTCCCATCCAAGCCGCAACTACGCCAAAGCGCGCGAACCATGGTACTAAGGCTCCTGAAATAAAAATACCTAAGCCGACACCGGCAAAAATAATCGCGGTTCCTAAAGAACGGTACCGTTCGGGCGTGAGTGCGGTTGTTAGAGCCAGACCAAAAATCATGATTAACGCCACTGTGACGCCTAGCAGCCCTCGCCAGAAAGCCAGCCAATAAAACCCGCCATCAATTGCTGACGCGCCAATTGCCAGAGCAGAAATCCAGATAGATGCACGAACAACAAATCTTAGCGACAATTTTTGCCTTAGCCATTCAGCGCTAAGGGCGCCTAATAAAAAGCCTGCCAAGTTGACACCACCGACAAAGCCCGCCTCCGAACTTGAAACCCAATCCGCCTCTATCAGTAGTGGCACCATCGCGGTATAAGAAAATCGGCCAAGCCCCATCGCCAATAACATGGCGGCCGCGCTGCCAATGGCCAAACGCAGCCACTCACGCTCAACCATTTTAGCCGGATTTACCTAGTCTATATTTCACGAGACCCTTTACCGTATCAGGATCTGCTAGCTGGCCGCGATGAATGATTGTAATTTTTCCACTCCGCGCCAAGAATTTAGCTTGCTGACGAACGGCAGAGAGATAACGACGCCAAAGATTAGGCGATGTGCCCGGTTTTGAGCGTTTTTCAGCATAAAACTTGGCTACTGCTACCGGCTTTACATCTTGCGGCGGATTTTGAAGACTCAAATGTTCCAATATCGCTTGGGCGACCGGATCGAGTTCGGGCGCAGAGAGTTCGTTGGAGTCTGACATATAACAAAGTGTAGCACGCCCAGCAGGTGCATGTCCCGTTAATGTAGCGGTAAAACTTACAATTGCAGCACTCCAATGCTGGAAAATGGGCCACAAAACAGAGCTTAACTGGCCAGTTCTTTAAAAAGCTAAGCCTTATCCCCGAGCCGTGCCGCCAATCGCAGCCTTAGCGCATTAAGTTTGATAAATCCCTCTGCATCTCGTTGATTATAAACAGAATCTTCCTCAAAGGTTACATGTGCTTCGCTATAAAGACTGTTAGGGCTTTCGCGCCCAAGAGTAATTACGTTACCCTTGTATAGCTTTAGCCGTACCGATCCGCTTACATGTTCCTGGCTCCTATCAATGGCCGCCTGCAACATCTCACGCTCTGGAGCAAACCAAAATCCGTTATAGATCAACTCCGCATAGCGCGGCATGAGCTCGTCTTTCAAATGCATCGCACCCCGGTCTAAAGTAATTGATTCCATCGCCCTGTGCGCCGCCAACAGCACCGTGCCACCGGGCGTTTCGTAGACTCCTCTTGATTTCATTCCAACGAAGCGGCTCTCTACTAAATCAATCCGCCCAATGCCGTTGGCACCTGCCAGCTCATTTAAACGCGCTAATAAAGACGCTGGCGACAAGGTTTTACCGTTTATGGAAACTGCATCGCCTCTCTCAAAACCGATTTCGATCTCTATAGCTTTGTCTGGCGCGCGCTCCGGGTCGACGGTCCGGGTATACACATATTCCGGAGCATCAACCCCTGGATCCTCTAGCACTTTGCCTTCGGCAGAGATGTGCAATAAATTCGCATCAACGGAAAAAGGCGCTTCACCGCGTTTATCTTTCGGTACCGGGATTTGATTCTTTTCTGCATATTCGATCAAGGTCGTGCGAGAATTTAGGTCCCACTCCCGCCAAGGCGAGATGACTTTTATATCCGGGTTAAGCCCATAATAAGCAAGTTCAAACCGCACTTGATCATTACCCTTCCCGGTCGCGCCGTGAGCGACTGCATCGGCACCGGTTTCCTTAGCAATTTCAATTTGCCTTTTGGCAATCAATGGCCGAGCAATCGAGGTTCCCAGCAGATACGCGCCCTCATAGAGAGCGTTTGCACGAAACATTGGGAAAACGTAATTTTCTACAAATTCCTCCCGCAAATCCTCGATAAAAATTTCCTTCACACCGAGCATCTCAGCCTTGGCCCGCGCTGGCTCTATCTCTTCGCCTTGCCCTAAATCAGCGGTGAATGTAACAACGTCACACTGATACTGGTCCTGCAGCCATTTCAGGATAACCGAAGTATCAAGCCCACCGGAATAGGCCAGGACAACTTTCTTTACATCTTGCGCCATATCGCTTCGCCGCTTTTACTTGTTCTGGATAAGTGCGCGCGGAGTATAGGCATCGCGCTCGCGCCCGCAAGCCATTCTGTCATTCAATGATACCACAAGCGTTGAAGTCCCACCCCCATCGCGTTAATTGTGCGTTCGATACTTTCAACCAGGGGATGCTACCATGTCTAATTTAAGTCAAAAAGACCTTGATGCACTGGGCGCCTATGATACGCCAACAATACTAAATGCGCTTGAAATCGTTGCGCCTGAGCGTCGGGCGACTGGTTTTACAGTCCGCTCTATGCATTGCCTCAGGCCAACCAAAACAGCTATTGTGGGATATGCCCGTACCGCTACAATCCGCTCCATGGCACCCCATACAGGGCCAAACGTAAAAAAAATCCGCACTGAATATTATGACTATATAGAAAATGGCGGGCCCGCACCGGCAATTTCTATCATCCAAGATTTAGATGAAATCCCCGGCTTCGGAGCTTTTTGGGGGGAAGTGAATACAAACATCCACAAATCACTTGGCTGTTTAGGCTGTGTAACAAATGGCAGTATGCGCGATTTACCCGATGCTGCAGATGGTTTTCAGCTGTTGGCGGGAGAAGTCGTTCCGTCCCACGCTCATGTCAATATCACCGATTTCAAAAAACAGGTAAATGTATACGGCATGGTCGTCTCAGACGGCGACATCATCCATGCAGATCAGCATGGCGCATGCGTCGTTCCAAATGCTGCAGTCAAAAATATTCCTGCCGCCGCGGAATTGCTGATACGCAAAGAGGCTGTAATTCTGGCTGCCTGCAAAGAAGAGGGTTTCGGGATCGAGCGACTAAAGGAAGCGATAGGCGACTCCGAAGATATCCATTAGTGCTGGTTCGGTACACCCGCGCGGCGTGCATGTATGCTTTCACTTTTCAGCTGACCGCATGCTGCCAGAATATCACGCCCACGTGGCTGGCGAATGCGCGCCGTGATGCCAGCCGAATTGACAATTTCATTAAATTCATAGATCGCCGCGTCGGTCGAACATTCATAAACTGAGCCGGGCCAGGGATTAAAAGGAATCAGATTTACCTTTGATGGAATATCTCTAATCAGCCGCACTAGCTCTCGGGCCTCCATCGCTGAATCATTGACCCCCCTTAGCATCACATATTCGAATGTAATCCGCCGTGCATTTCGACTGCCGGGATAATTTCGGCAGGCCGCCAATAACTGTTTGATCGGCCATTTTTTGTTAATCGGGACTAATTCGTTACGCAGATCATCGCATACAGCATGCAATGAGATGGCAAGCTGAACGCCGATCTCTTTCCCACAGCGTTCTATCATTGGCACCACACCGGAGGTGGAAAGAGTAATCTTACGCTTCGAAATACTGAGACCCTCTTGATCCATGGCAATTAATAAAGCCTGCTTAACCTTTTCAAAATTATAAAGCGGCTCGCCCATACCCATCATAACGATATTACTGACTTTACGGTCCACTTGAGGAGTCGGCCACTCATCGAATGAATCGCGGGCTAACATAATTTGGCCGATTATTTCTGCCACGCTCAAATTACGAACTAGTTTTTGAGTGCCAGTATGACAAAAGCTGCAGGTGAGTGTGCACCCGACCTGGCTTGAAATACATAGGGTTCCACGACCCGTTTCAGGAATATGAACACACTCGGCTTCTTGGCGATCATCAAACACTAAAAGCCATTTCTGGGTACCATCTGCAGATTTCTGATGGTGGCTGACACCAGGGCGTGTTAGCCTGAATTGTTCAGTCAACGTATTGCGTAAGTCTTTCGATAAATTAGTCATGGCCTCAAAATCAGAAACGCCATGATTGTAAATCCAACGAAATATTTGTTGGGCACGGTAGGGTTTTATACCCAGTGGACTCAATGCTGCCGCTAATTCAGTGCGGTCCATGCCAATTAAACTTGGCCGCGCATCATGATTTTTGATGAATTCCTGCGAGCTAGGGCTTGCTCCATTCATGGTAGTGCTCAGCATTACTATTTTACCTTGCAGGCCTTATTTATAGCATCGTGGGCTTTGGAAAAACCGGTAAGGGAATAAATGTCGGTAGTGTGCGTAGAACGACTCGATATTCCGTCGAGCGTCATGGTAGTGCCCCGCCGCATCGCGCCAACCAACGCCTTATCTTGTTTCGCGTTCCGTGTCCAAGCGACGTCTTTGTCCGTGAATAGGATAAATTTCGCACCACCTACAAGTGCGCGCGCTTCGCTATCTCTTTTAAATTTATAGCCTGCAAGAAAACTCACCACGTTATTCTTCTTCATCCACGGGCGATGAGTCACATACGCATATATTTCACCTCGCTTTCTATATTTGCCGCGAGACTTGATCGGCTTACTCCACATGACACAAGTTCTTTTGCCCTTTTTCTCTATGAAAGATTGCGCGTGCCAGTCACGAAAGTCGCCAAGCTTTTTTTCCGTATTGCCACTTTCTGCAGATTGTGCCGGCACCAGAATCATAATTAGAAGTGCAATAATGGAGAAGATACTTGGATAAACCGTGGGCATTTTGATCAGTTGCATCGAATCACTTTCTTGGATCTTGGTCGTATGGCCCTAATTCTGCCTAATTCATAACGCCATTACCACTGCCGGGATTACCTCACCTAACCTATCGACGGACGACGCGACCGCCATGCACATGCGAGGGTAACTCCTCGACCGGACCGCCTGGGCTCGCAGGACGCGCGGCAAACCGGCCACGTGTAATTAATCGATCATACATTAATACCGCACCTGCGATTCCAACATTGACACAAAATTTTGTCGGAATTTTGACGACATGATCACACCGCTCTATGAGCGCCGGAGACAAAGAGCCCATTTCTGGGCCCAAAATATATGCCGCCCTTTCCGGATGAGTAAAACTTGGCAACTCCGCCGCATCATCAAACAACTCTACGCCAACGAGCTGACAACCGCGCGGCAAATTCATTTCGGCGACCGATGCATATTCATAAAGCGGCAAATGTTTTGCAGTTTGAGAAGTGTCTGATTTTTGAATCTCCTTGAGATCCACTGCAGGCGCAATCGCAAAAACAAAATCTGCATCAAACGCATGAGCCGACCGAAACAGATTTCCCACATTCATTGGCTTGGAAATATGTTCAACTCCTATTCCAAAATATCCGCGCATGTTTTTCCTTTAATCGTTGCGCGTGGATTCCGGCAACGCGGCGACAGTTCAAACTAATACGCCTCCAAGGCGCTCCATTGCTTTTTGCAAACTACCGTGCTCACGAGCGAAGCATAACCGTAGCCATCCTTCTCCTTCTGGGCCGAAGGCTGTTCCCGGGGCCAATCCAACCCCCACGCTCCGCACAAGTTCTTTGGCATAGTCAAGCGAGTTTCTCACACCGTCTACGGCAAAAAAGGCATAGAATGCTGCATCGGGTGCGCGATATTTTACTCGTGAACACACAGAAAGACTTTCACTCACGATGTCACGGCCTTCTTGGCAAAGTGCAATCATTTTGTCTACAACACCCTCGCCATCGTCAAGTGCGCTCACACACGCGCGTTGCAAGAAGGCAGGTGTTCCGCTCGTATTGAATTCAATCAAATCAGCAAAGGGTTTGGCAAATATCGTGGGATGCGTCAGCCACCCTATCCGCCAACCAGTCATAGACCAATTTTTCGAGAAAGTATTCACCGCGAGCACCAAATCTTCCGGTTCGCCGATTTGTAAAAAAGACGGCGCTACCTCTCGGTCATATACGATCCGCCCGTACACCTCGTCGGCGATGATCCAGATATTCCTTGCTCGACAGAAATCTAGAACCACCTGCTGCTCTTCCGCCGACATCATCCAACCCGTAGGATTGCCAGGTGAATTGATGAAAATCGCGCGCGTATTTTCCGTGCATGCAGCAAACAATTTGTCCAAATCCAAGCGCCAACCTTCATTACTAAATTCGAGCGAGATTTGACAACCCTCACCACCCATAACCTCAACTGCCGCTTTAGCATTAGGCCAAACAGGACCCACCAAAACAACGCGGTCACCAGGATCAATCAAAACTTGCATCGCAATCATGATGGCAGTCATGCCGGACGATGTTACCGTTATACGACCACAGTTCACGGCGACGCCATAAACCGATTTTGTATAGCGCACTATTGCATCGCGCAATTCAGGAATGCCGCGCTTGTGAGTATAGAAAGTCTCGCCGGCCGCCAGAGCCGCCGTCGCTGCATCGCAAATGAAACGCGGTGTTGGCATATCAGACTCGCCATACCAAAGTGGAATAACGTCCGGATCGTCCAGCGCTAATCCCGATACCTGCATAATTTGCTGCGTTTCTAGGGCTGCGATAGAATCGCGTATAGGAAAAGATTGGCTCATGCGCTATCCAGTTCCGCCAACCCAGCGAAACAATCCAAGGCCTCCGGATTAGCCAAAGCTTCCTTGTTTTTTACGGGCTGCCCATGCACGATGTCACGCACTGCAAGTTCCGTAATTTTACCGGAACGGGTGCGCGGTATATCGCTAACCGCAATCACCTTAGCGGGCATATGACGGGGCGAACAATTTTCTCGAATGCGGTTCCGTAACGATGCGACTAGATCATCCGTGAGGCTTTCGCCTGCCGCCATCCGAACAAATAGTACCACGCGAGTGTCGTCTCCCCACTTCTGGCCAATGCAAATTGCCTCTTCTATTTCCTTGAACGCATCCACTTGCCTATAAATTTCTGCTGTCCCGATCCTAACTCCGCCAGGATTAAGCGTCGCATCCGAACGACCATAAATGACCATACCGCCACGTTCGGTCAGTTCGACAAAGTCACCGTGGCACCAAACATTCGGAAAGCGGTCGAAATAGGCTGCGTTATAAAGCTCTCCCGTCTCGTCCTTCCAGAAACCGATAGGCATAGAGGGAAATGAACCGGTACATACCAACTCCCCTTTCTCGCCTATAATGCTGTTACCGTCTGTGTCGAAGACCTCAGTCGCCATGCCAAGCGCGCGGACCTGTATTTCGCCGCGCCATACAGGCCCCGTCGGATTACCGCACACAAAACAAGCGATAATATCGGTTCCACCCGAAATCGAAGATAGACACACATCGTTTTTTACATTCTCATAAACATAATCGAAACCAGCAGGCGACAGAGGCGACCCCGTCGAAGCAATAGTGCGCAGATTGGCAAGCTCATGCGTCTGATTTGGTTTAACCCCTCGATTAGCCAGCGTTTCGATATATTTGGCTGACGTACCAAAAAAGGTCATTGCTTCTAAGTCTGCAAAATCGAATAAAATATCATCTTTAGCGGCAAATGGGGAGCCGTCATACAACAATAATGTCGCTTCCGATGCCAACCCACTTACCAGCCAGTTCCACATCATCCATCCGCAAGTGGTGAAATAGAAAATGCGATCGCCCGGCTTCACATCCCCATGAAGGCGATGTTCTTTAAGGTGCTGCAGCAAGGTCCCGCCGACGGAGTGGACAATACATTTAGGCACTCCGGTGGTACCAGATGAATACATGATATAAAGTGGGTGGGCGAAAGGTAATGGTTCGAAATCGATCTCGCCTTCTGCTCTACCAGACACAAAATCAGCCCAAAGGACGCCGTTAGCAATGCCGCCAATATCAGGCGAGGTAGTCAAGTAAGGAAAAACAATGGTGTGTTCAATTGTCGGTAGCGAACCTAGTATCTCCGCGATACGCCCCAGTGAGTCGTAGGATTTGCCATCGTAAATATAACCGTCGCAGGCAAACAGCACTTTTGGTTCCACTTGCCCAAACCTATCGATCACCCCTTGCTTGCCGAAATCCGGAGAGCACGACGTCCAAACTGCACCAACAGCAGTGGACGCCAACATCGCGATCACAGCTTCGGGCGCATTCGGCAAGAATCCTGCACATCGGTCACCCGGCTTTATACCAAAATCCCGCAGCGCAGCTGCCAGTTTGGAAACTTCTTCATGGAGAGTACGCCAGCTCACCCGTCGCTTGATCTGATCTTCCGCCCAAAATACTAACGCGTCAGTTTCATCTCGGCGTCGTAGTAAATTTTCGGCAAAGTTCAGCCTTGCGTCCGGAAAGAATTGTGCGCCAGGCATTTTGTCACCATCAACTAGAACCCGGGTCCCACGACTTTCTGCAATAACACCAACAAAATCCCAGACCGCAGTCCAAAACATCTCTTTTGACTCCAGCGAAAACTGGTGTAATGCATCATAGTCGCTCAAAGACAGAGCATAGTCTTGTTCCAGCTTTTTAGTGAAAGCCGTCAAGTTCGCCGATGCAGTTTTTTCTGTCGATGGCCGCCAAAGCGGTTCCGTCACTGATTTTCTCCTAAATAATCTTCGCTGCTTGTTTCCTATCACGCCACGCCAATGTGACCAATATGTTCGGCCTAGCCTTTGCGGGCAAAGCGCCGTACTGTCATCGATGTGGTCAGTTCACAGAAACTTCTTCCGCAAGGAATCCAAAATAAATGGCAGGGGCTATCGGGTAATCTCCGAGGGGCCTGTTGGATGGTTCTGAGCGCTGTTTTGTTCACCTCCATGGGCGGGCTCATCAAACATTTAGGCCAACGTCTTGATCCGATCGAAGTGGTTTTCTTCCGAAGCCTATTCGGGGTGATTTGGCTACTGCCTTTAATTTACAAGGCCGGCGGCTTGCGAGCACTCAAAACTAACCATCCGACTATGCAATTTTCTCGCGCGCTTCTTGGCGCGATGGCAATAATTTTTATGTTTTACGGGCTAACGATGATCCCACTCGCGGACTCGCAAGCGATTATATTCTCGCGACCACTTTGGATGATTCCATTAGCTGTGATATTTCTCGCTGAAGTCGTGCGGTGGCGCCGCTGGACAGCCACCATAGTTGGATTTTGTGGCGTTCTCGTAATGGTCTGGCCTGGCGATGCCATGCAACTTGGGGCCCTCCTCATTGTGGGCAATGCGGTATGTGCCGCCGCCGGTTTTACACTGATAAAAATAATGACTCAGAAAGGAGAGGAACGCCTGGCAATCCTCTGTTGGCATACCATTCTCACCACCTTGCTAAGCGGGATACCACTCTATTTGGTTTGGATATCGCCGACGCTCACTGAATTATTACTACTGGTTATAATGGGGGCAGGCCTCACGTTCGCCCATAGCTGCATTATTCGAGCGCTTGAATGCGGCGAGGCTACTGCAGTTCTGCCGTTCGATTACTCGCGGCTCCTTTTCGCTATAGTGATCGGCTATTTTTTCTTTGCCGAAACTGTCAATACTTGGACCGTCGTCGGCGCTGCCATCATTATTTTATCCAGCTACTACATCGTACGCCGCGAAGCAGCTTTAGAATTAAGAGATGTCAGGAAAACAGACAGTACGTGATGGGAGTTTTTAAAGAAACAGTTCTCAACCGATGGCGGGCTTTGCCAGGCAATCTGCGCGGCGCCTTTTGGATGGTGGTCATGGCGATCTTTTTTGTTTGTGCGGACACCATAATCAAAATCCTAAGCAAACGACTCGATCCTATCGAAATTGTGTTTTTTCGCAATATTTTCAGTTTACTATGGCTTATTCCATCTATCATCCAGGCTGGCGGCGCCAAGGCCTTTTACACCAACCATCCATGGCTTCAATTCTCCCGTGCCGTCACGGGCGGAATTGCAATGATCTGCATTTTTTATAGTATTCAACTGCTACCCCTGGCAGATGCAACCGCAATAATGTTTTCCCGCGCTATTTGGATGATCCCATGTGCCGTCCTATTCCTAAACGAAGCTATTCGCTGGCGCCGCTGGACTGCAACAGCAGTCGGTTTTATTGGGGTGATATTGATGGTGCGACCCGCTGGCGGTATAGAGCCGGGTATACTTTTCGCGCTTACCAACGCCGTTATGGCTGCTGTAATTTTTACACTTATCAAAATGCTCAAATCGAAAGGCGAGACCAATCTCACCATCTTGCTTTGGCATGCGTCGATCACGATAATAATTACAGCCACACCGACCTATTTTCTTTGGCAGATGCCGACCTTGACGGAATTTCTTTTATTGATTGCCCTTGGCGCACTAGTCACGGTAGCACATGCTTGTCTTATTCAGGCCCTTGCAGTCGGCGAGGCCACGGCAGTGACACCATTTGAGTATTCCCGGGTAGTTTTTGCAGGTTTGGTAGGTCTTTTCATGTTTTCAGAAGTCCCGACAGCCTGGACAATTTCCGGCACGGCGTTGATTTTGGCGAGCGGTTACTACATCGCGCGCAGGGAAGCGCAAGAGAACAAAAAAAATGACTGATTTTCATAATTACCGTAAGGCGTTTATGCTTTGATCCAACTCTGGCGCGCGAGGTGTTTGTGCTCTTCGATTATGTGGGTGCTAACCGTACTCCAGGCTGTCCAAAAAAACCGTCGCATCGTCCGTAAAACCTAGTCCTATGATAAAATCGGGGATCATATCCGCTGGCATGATAAAATAAGCCATCGCTGCAACAAATATTACTTTCACCCGCGCGGGCCTACTCGGATCAACGGCACAGAAATATCCGGAAGCTGCTTCTTCTCAAAATGGGACTAGACCCACCGCCGCGCGCATCTTTCCCCAAAAACCCTGTAACGCGCCCGTTTGGTCGCCTGGTGAACTTTCCAGTGGAATCGGTGTGAGCGTCTTAGACATTAAGGACAATCATATGGGTCCGCCCGAAGACCTTCCAGCACCCTTTTAAGCTGCGGCGCATAATTCACTATTCGAGCGGTGTTACCGGTCATTCTTGCGCCTTCTTTTCCAAAGGTCTATGACGTCGCCTGAGACGTTAAGCACTGAATTTTTAGGAAAACACGCCTCTTTGATCGGCTGCCTTGATTTGGAAATAGATTCAAAAGGGGAACAGAGCCTCATCGGCGACAGGCCATAAGAACTTTCTCATTTTTTGCGGTTTGCCTGCCAATTTGCTAGACGCCGCTTAGCGTCACCAATCTCATCGGACGACATTTCTTTCTCAATGCTGTCACGGTTTTTCAAGACAATTTCTCGGCCTCTGCCCTTCAACTGCTCTGCCGCGAGCGAAAGCCATTTCCAAGCCTCAGCATTATCCTTCTTAACGCCAACCCCGGTAAAATAAAATGTGCTCAAATTATTTTGAGCCTTGGCGTGACCGTTGTTGGCTGCCCTAAGCAACCATGCAGCGGCGTCTCTATCGCTTTGCTGTACACCCTTACCGAATTGATAAAAAATGCCCAAATTATACTGCGCCGAAGGATTCCCTCCACTGGCGGCTTTTTGGTACCAGAAGGCCGCCGCATTAAGGTCTGGCAGCACTCCAAGCCCTTGCTCATAAATCGTACCCATCATGAATTTCGCACGGACGTTGCCTGCCCGCGCAAGACCATGGAAAATCTGAGCTGATTTGTAATACTTTTTTTGAAGGTGCAGCTTCATGCCATCCGTGAAGGTGTCAGCAAACACTGCTTGCGGCATCACCGCCCAAAGGACTAATAGAGCCAAAGCGACACTCAAAAATCGCCGGATAAAAAAATTCAATCGTTCCATCATCCAATTCATTTCCCAACCGCCGCATTATCGATAAATTTTGCGAGCTCAATATCCTTGACGCTCAACCCGCCACAATCATGAGTAGACAATGTGATATTGACCTTAGAGTAAACATTAAACCATTCCGGGTGATGGTCCATGAGCTCGGCCTGCATGGCAATGCGGGACATAAAGCCCCAGGCTTCATTGAAATTCTTGAACTTCAAAGAGCGTGCGATCGCATCCCGGCCCTTCACTTCCGACCAGAGTGTCAAGCTGGCCAGCGCCTCTTTGCGCGCATCGCCCTGTAATCTTTCCGCCACTGCGGTGTTCCCTGAACGTTATAAAATTTTATTATATACATTCTGGCCCAGCTAAACGCTGAACGCCACGATCTTTTACACAAAATTTATACTAGACCCGAAAAGGCGGCATCAAATGGGGGGGGGGTATTACTTGAAAGACTTGTTTATCCTGCCAGCTTGCCACCCCCAAAATGGCAAAACTAATTTTTATAATAACAATACGCGCTGTCTCGATCACTCTGAGTAACGGCCTAAACCTCAGCGGCAAGTTCTAACGGATAACCCAAACCTACAGGTTTTTGGTATCCAAGAGTGCAAGATCGTTATCGCTCATTGAAGGAAATTCCGTTAATCCTCACACTAAGGATCCAGCATATATGGATGATTACAGCATGGTAAAAATTCTTTTCGTATGCACAGGAAATATTTGTCGTTCGCCAAGTGCAGAGGCCGTATTCAGGCATATCGTAGCAAACGAGAATCTGAGTGATGCTATAATAGCAGATTCGGTGGGGTTGCATGGTTTTCATGTCGGAGAACCGCCCGACGCCCGCGCGATTGCTGCGGCGTCACAGCGCGGTTATTCCATGCTAGGTTTGCGATCCCGGCGAATTCACCCACAAGATTTCGATACCTTTGATTTCTTTTTGACAATGGATATCGGTCATTTCGAAGCCCTGCATCAGATTTGCCCACGTGATCAGGCGGCAAAAATCGAAATGTTTTTATCAGCCGCGCCCAATTGTGGCGCGACAGACGTACCCGACCCGTTTTACGGATCGATGAAAGAATTTGAGCGTGCGCTTGATCTTATCGAGATTGGCGCAAATGCATGGCTTGAACGGATAAAGCAGAGCATATTTTGACAACGCCTCGCCCACTCTAGAACGAATTTTACCATGCGGTATAGTGGAAGGCCGGAAACTAGCAGTAGACGAGAAAATGGAAATCATTCCCAAAAAAGCAGCACTTGGCGCAGAGGTGTTTGGTATTGACGCCACCAAACCAATTTCTGTAGCCAACAAACAGGCGCTGATGGATGCGTGGCACGAACACCTAGTCCTCTTATTTCGAGGCCAAGATCTAGATGCCCAACAACAAATTGATTTTGCACAAACATTTGGGGAACTCGGCATGCCGGCACAAGGGTTGCTTGGTCTCGGGAAGAAACCTAGCCAACCTAAAGAGTTACCTGAAACAATCAGCTGCATCTCAAATATAAAGCATAATGGCAAAGCTATCGGCAATCTCGGCAATTTGGAAGCCATGTGGCATACAGACAGTTCGTTCGTCGACCGACCACCCTCAGCGAGCATTTTACATAGTAAGGAAATTCCTCCCCAGGGGGGCAATACATCATTTTTAAATATGTATACCGCCCTGGATGAAATGCCTGGTTTCCTCCGGCAAAAAATCGAGATTGTCAAATGTCGTCATTCGCAGGTGCATAGTAGTAATGGCGTAAAACGCCCTGAATTCGCCGAAGTTACAGATATTTCCCAAGCACCCGGCCCAGAACATCCGTTTATTCGGACGCATCCGGAATCCAAACGGCAATGCCTATTTCTTGGCCGCAGGCTCAATTCCTTCATACCTGGTATGACAAGCGCCGAGAGCGAAGAAATTCTGGACGAGATTTGGGCATATACCATTCAGGATAAATTCGTATGGTCCCATGAGTGGGAAGTAGGCGATATACTTGTCTGGGACAATCGCTGTACGATGCATCATCGTAGCGCCTTCGACGACAATCACCGTCGGCTTATGTTTAAAGTACAGATTATGGGTGAAGTGCCAGTTTAAGAGGGGTGGAAATGACGATAGAGATAGTAGCCAAAGACGCCATGCTGGGCGCTGAAATTCAGGGTTTAGATATTACCCAACCGATCGCTAATGAAGATCAAGCCACCTTGCGCGCGGCATTGACCAAACATTTGGTGTTGCTCTTCCGAGGCCAGTCTCTGACGGTAGATGAGCAAGTTCGTTTTGCGCAAGCATTTGGTGACTTAGGCGCTATCGCTGACACGTTGTTAGGGTTAGGAAAGCGCGATTATCAAGGCGACGAAATACCTGAGTGTGTTAGCGTTATTTCTAACATTCGCCAAGATGGGAAAAATATAGGCAGTCTCGGTGATGGAGAATGTTTTTGGCATACGGACAGCTGCTTCAGCGAGACCCCACCCTCAGCCAGCACACTCCATTCAATCGAAATTCCCAGCGAAGGTGGTTGCACATCCTTTCTCGACATGTTCGACGCTATGGATGCGCTACCCGCATCCCTTCGCAGCAAAATCAACGGCCTGAGTATTCGCCATAGTCAAGTATACGACAGCACCGGCGCTAAACGCCCTGCCTTTGAGGAAGCAACGGATATAACCCAAGCGCCAGGCCCCACCCACCCAATTGTTCGTACAATTCCCGAAACAGGTCGGCAAGTTCTCTATCTTGGGCGGCGGCTTAGTGCATATATTCCTGGTTTACCAGTCGAAGAAAGTGAAGAGCTCTTGGACGCACTTTGGGCACACACCATCTGCGATAGCAGAGTTTTTTCGCACAACTGGTGCTTAAGTGACCTACTCGTGTGGGACAACCGCACAACTATGCACCATCGTGAAGCCTTCGATCCTTTACAGCGAAGGCGCCTTCACAAAGTTCAAGTGGCGGGCGAGCGGCCAATCTAAATATTTCGCTTAAGAGAATACGTCGCTTCGGCCCTGTAAACCGCACCCGATGTGGCCAAATAACTCGAAAATAACGTTATTTCTGAGACTCCAAACGGACCAGCCGTAAACGCGGCGTGCTCAGCGACAAAAGCCTCAACCCGCGCTGCCGATGCATTACGTAACCTGGCAATGGTAACATGGGGCAAAAATTTGCGGTTTTCTCTCGCGATGCCAATATTATTCAGGGCAACCTCTACTTTTCCATACAATCGCAATAATGCATCGTTCGACTGAACACCTACCCATATCAACCGACCGCCATGTTTCTTTCCGAAGACGCCAACACCGTTCAGATTTAGTTCCATTGGATTCGTTCGCACGGCTTGCAACGCTATATCGATATCATCCGCGAGCCCGTTTTCTATGTCTCCGATAAACTTCAATGTGATGTGCATATTCTTTGGCGCGATCCAGCGTGCACCAGGAATGCCGCCCGAAAGGGCTGCTAACCTATTACGAATTACCTCCGAAACCGAAAGTCCGACGAAAAGTCTAATCATTGTTTTATAGAAAGACAGTCAATACGCCGGTATAGCCATATAAGCGGTTGTTGCTTATTTCACCATTAGCGAAGAACCCAACCAGCGGAAATTCACCAAGCTCTTTCGTAATCATTTTCAATTCATCACTATCATCACCGAATTGATTAGGACCGCGCGCGCAGCACGAAAAATATAAACCACCTCGCACAAGTGAGTTGTTGGTGCGCTTCTTAATATCAACAAGCATGCGCTGCATATCAGTTACTGCGCTATCGTGGTCGCGACGACAAAACATAATCCGGTCACCAGCCGAAACATATTCGCCAACCGCCACTACACCAGATTCAGGATCGATGCCGACGAGATTTCGAACCAAATAATCGCCTGTATCCGTGCCCGTCACAGGCAGGGCTGCGAAGATATAACCGCCCACACGCTGCAGATCATGTGCCAACACGTCGCCAATATCTTCCTTGAAAACATCTAGCGCCGGGCGGCCATCAAGTTCGATTAGCATGTTCTCATCTGCCGCAGTAACCTGGTGCGTATCACCAATCGGAGAGCAGCCCTGGGTCAATCCGGCCTGAACTGTCACCTGACCCGATGAAAACATGACACCAGAGAGGCCGCCATCAGTTGCGTTGTCAGCAATTTGCACGAAATTTTCCGTGGCCGCAGTCAGGCCCCCGACCAAAAACCCTTCCGTAGCATTGGAAATTTCCGAAATAAGTTCGCTCACTCTGTGATTGCGAGGATCCCCGTGCACCACTGTCAGCGGCGGAAAAGGGCCGGAAAGCCATTCTTTATGAGTTTCCGTAATACTCGTAATATCCTCCGAAACGCCTTTAAAAATACGAAAGGAATCTTCGGAAACCGGCGCAAGCATTACCACCATCGCAGGCGCATCGAAATATTCTTGAGCAGTCGTGCATACTCCAAAACCGACGGTACCAGCCCAATGAGGGACACCTAAGGTGTCGCGCAAAAAAATTGAAATCTCTTCTAAATAGGCACTGAAATGGTCAGTGACATATAAAAACCCGAGCCGGTGGGCAGGAGTAACACTATCGAATTGTCGTACGATTTCTCCGGCAGCAACTTGCCAATCAGAGGCAGACGCATGAGCCGACAAAAATGGTGTTCCACTGTTCATTTAACATTCTCCAACGCACGTTTGACCAAAGGCAATATCCCAGAAACGATAATAGCCACCCCTTTCGCATTCGGGTGGATACCATCGGACTGGTTTAAGCCCGGTTCCGCAACAACGCGATCGAGAAAAAACGGATAGAACGGTAGCTTATGCGCTTTTGCCAAGGCCGGGAAGATATTGTTGAAGCGGGCTCCATAATCTTGGCCTAGATTAGGCGGTGCACGCATACCTGTTAATACGACAACCGCACCCTTTTCTAAAATACGACGGATAATGGAATCGAGGTTTCGTTTGGTTTCGGCAGGATCTAATCCGCGCAATCCGTCATTAGCGCCCAATTCCAAAATCACCAAATCCGGCTGAACCTGCATGACCCAGTCGACGCGAGCGAGACCGCCAGCAGTCGTGTCCCCGGAAACGCCTGCATTGATAACTCGGCTATCAAGAGCGGATTCCTTGAGCGCCGCCTCCAGTTGGCTGGGGAAGCTATCTCGTGCTTTCAAACCAAACCCGGCAGTCAAACTATCTCCAAAGGCCAAGATTCTTAAAGCTTTGGCCGACACCTCGGAGGACAAAACCAAAAGAGCCAAAAACAAGAAAATAATAGTCTTCACATTGAAACAACGAGCCAGAGAAGCATATGGTTGATAGATAGAGATGATATGATAAACCCTTCCAACCGATGAGGTGGTTGTGACGATGATAGACAATGATCGAAAAAACCCGATCATTTCCCTAAGAAAACTGCACCTAACACTTGGGACTAAAGCCAGCAAGGTCAATATCCTAAATGGGATAGATTTAACCGTCACGAACGGAGAAACAATCAGTATTCTCGGTCCCTCAGGCTCTGGAAAAACGTCGCTTATACTCGTCATTGCGGGACTGCAGCACGCGACCGGCGGCACGATTGAGGTAGCAGGCCAGTTTCTCGAAAATCTTTCAGAAGACGATCTCGCTATTTTTCGGCGTGACCAAATTGGCATTGTTTTTCAATCTTTTCATCTGGTGCCCACCATGAGCGCTCTTGAGAACGTCGCCGTCCCACTTGAATTCGCCGGGCTAGAGAATGCCTTTGAACGCGCGCAACAAGAGCTAGCGGCCGTTGGGCTGGAAGAACGTGCCGCTCACTATCCAAGCGAAATGTCCGGTGGCGAGCAACAACGTGTGGCTTTGGCTCGCGCCTTATCGCCTCGTCCCAAGATTCTCCTGGCCGATGAACCAACCGGTAATTTAGACAGTGAAACCGGGCGGCAAATTGTCGATTTGATGTTTGAACGCGCGGCCGAACGGGATACCACGCTATTACTCATTACCCATGATGAATCGCTGGCCGCCCGATGCGGCCGTATCTTGCAGTTGCGTGACGGCGTCATTTCGTACGATAGCGCGCCGGCGCGGCGTTTAGAAAAATGAAAAATACTATTTCGCTTGCCTGGAGATTAGCGTGCCGGGAAAAACGCAGCGGTATTCGCGGATTCGGGATTTTCCTCAGTTGTCTTGCTCTGGGCGTCGCCACCATCGCCGCAGTCGGAACTGTCTTAGGCGGCATACAATCGACCCTAAGAGACGACGGAAGGCTTTTGCTGGGTGGCGACATTGATCTTCGTCTTACCCATTACCCTGCGACGAAAGATCAAACGCAGTGGATAAAAGCCAATGCCACAAAGCTTTCCCAGATTGTGCAAATGCGCGTTATGGCTAAAAGGCAGGACAACGCAGGACGCGCCCTGGCGGAACTAAAGGCGGTTGACGGGCAATACCCTCTATATGGGGGACTGCGCCTAAAACCTGCTATTCCACTGGTAGCTGCACTTAGCTTCCACAAAGGCATTTACGGCGTTGCAGTAGAAAAACAACTGATGGAAAAACTAGGGCTCGCAATAGGCGACCTCTTAAAGATTGGTCAGGGCCAGTTCAAAATTCGGTCTGCCATTGAGAAGGAACCCGACCGAAGCTCGCAAGTGTTCCGACTGGGGCCACGAATTCTAATGTCACTAGCTGGCGTTCAGGCCACAGGATTAATTCAACCCGGCAGCTTGGTTAGATACCACTATCGCGTTGCCCTTGAAAATCAGGCCCAGACTAAGGATTGGACCAAGCGCCTTGATGTAAACTTTCCTGACGCCGGGTGGCACGTCCGCACAATTGACAATGCCGCACCTGGCATCCAACGATTTGCTGGTCGGGTAGCATTATTTTTAACCTTAGTGGGGCTCACTACATTGCTAATAGGTAGCGTGGGCATCAGCACTGGCGTCACAAGCTTTGTTAACGGGCGGCTCACAACCATTGCCACCTTCAAGTCTCTAGGTGCATCTGGCAGATTAATTTTTACAGCCTATTTCTTTCAAATAATGATGATTGCCGGCATCGGCATTGTCATGGGTCTTGTGCTAGGAATGTTTGCACCTTTATTGGCCGCACCATTACTCCAGGAAAAACTCGACATCGCGTCTGCATTTGGCTTTTACCCGGCCGCTCTCCTTAAGGCTGCAGTTTTCGGGATATTGATCACCCTTGTTTCATCTCTCTGGCCGCTTGCGCGTGCTCGTAATGTTGCGCCAAGCGCATTATTCCGTGCAGTTTTGGAGCCAGTTGGCGGTTTTCCAAGCCAGGGCTATATTATTGTTCAAGCAATTCTCATAATAATACTCACGGCTTTCACCATCGCCACAACAAAACTGCAGCACGTCGCTATCTGGTTTGTCGGCGGAGCGGCAGTAGCATTTATAGTTTTCCGGTTTGTAGCGCTCTTTATCGAAAAATTTTTCCGAAGTCTCCCCCGCGCGCGCAACGCTGCGGTCCGGCTTGCCTTCGCCAATCTATATCGCCCTGGCGCCGCTACCACCTCTGTAACTTTGGCTTTGGGTCTCGGACTAACCGTGCTGACAACCGTTGTATTAATTGAAGGAAATTTAGCGCGCCAAGTGGATCACGCTATTCCAAAAACTGCGCCAGCCTATTACTTCATCGACATCCATCCCAAACAACGACCGGCCTTCGAAGCGCTAGTCAAACATCAGCCAGGCGTTAAACGCGCATCTCAAGTCCCGATGTTGCGCGGGCGCATATTAAAACTTGCCGGCGTACCGGCTGCTCAGATCAAGGCACCACCAGAGGTGGCCTGGGTACTACGCGGTGACAGGGGGCTCACCTGGTCTCGCGAGCCGCCGACAGAAGGCAGCGAAGTTGTCGAAGGCGTTTGGTGGCCCAAAAGTTACGACGGTCCACCGCTGGTCTCTTTCGATCAACAAAAGGCGCGGGCCTTCGGCCTCAAAATCGGCGATACGATTACGATCAATTTACTGGGGCGGCCCCTAACGGCACGAATAGCAAATTTGCGGTCTATTAAATGGGACAGTCTCTCTATTAATTTCCTGATGATTTTTTCGCCAGGTTCCATGCAGGGGGCTCCGCTCTCCTATCTTGCGACGGCCCATTTCGAGGCCAACGCCTCTGAAAAAGATGAACGAGCTGTGGCTCGGGCGGTAACAGACGCTTTTCCTAATATTTCCGCCATACGTGTGAAAGACGTTCTCAGTGATGTCAGTAAAATTGTCGCCGACATTGGAATTGCAGTACGCACCAGCACGTCAGTAGCCATTATTGCAGGCATACTAGTGCTGGCTGGCGCCATCGCCGCAAGCCATCGCCGTCGGGTATACGACGCAATCGTCCTAAAGGTGTTGGGGGCCACCCGGAAACGCCTATTGGCGATCTTCGCAATTGAATTTGGAATATTAGGCGTTACGACCGCTGCTATTTCGTCCTTAATCGGAACAATTATAGGATGGGCCCTGGTGGTCCACGTCATGCGAGCGGAATGGGCATTTATTCCTGATGCGGTCCTTTGGACGATGAGTTTAAGCATAATCGTAACAGTCGCTAGCGGATTTGTGGGAACCTGGCTTGCGCTCGGGCAGAAACCCGCGAAACGTTTGTGCAACGAATAATAGTCAAACCCGATGTCGAGCCTGTAGTAAAAGGATCAAACAAGACTGATAATCTTAGACTTGAAAAGGAACCAGTTTTACCAATATCTTATGAAATAGATGAAACCTCAGTTTTAGGATGGAGACTCAAATGAGTTTTGACCCGCAACACTCTCAAGCTCGCCAATCTTATGGCGTCGCTGCCAGTCGTGATGAAATCGATGCTGGCCTTCGGAGCTATATGCTCCGCGTTTACAATTATATGGCGCTCGGTGTGGCCTTTACTGGCATTGTCGCCCTGGTTGTCGCCTCCAGTCCAGCTCTAATGCAAATGATAGCAGTAGGACCATTCAAATGGGTTCTATTCGTGGGCATTCTTGGTTTAGGCTGGTTCGCTCCCAAAGTAATTTTGACCGGCAGCTCTGTCACCGCACAATTCGCATTTTGGGCCTATGCGGCGATGTGGGGTGCCCTTATGGCACCGATGTTCCACGTATATACAGAAGCAAGCATCGCAAAAGTCTTTTTCATAACTTCGGGAGCCTTTGCCGGCATGAGCCTTTATGGCTACACCACCAAAAAGGACCTCGCACCGATGGGACGGTTTCTGTCCATGGCGACGATTGGAATTTTGATTGCGATGCTAGTTAATATGTTTCTAGTCCAAAGCGGCGGGTTCGATATGATCCTGTCCATCGTCGTGGTCTTAGTGTTTGCTGGCCTGACCGCGTATGAAACGCAAGCTATCAAAGAATCTTATTTTGCTGATGACACATCAGATATTCAATCAAAGAAAGCAGTCTTTGGTGCATTTATCCTTTATGGCAGTTTTATAACCATGTTCATTTGGATGCTTCACCTCTTTGGAAATCGCGATTAAGCAAACGCACCCGATTGTAATGAAAGACCGCCCCTAGTCGGGCGGTCTTTTACTGCCATAGTAGTATTTGGAAAATACAATATGATACCTTGACATCGCTGCCGAATGTGCATTTTGGGTAAATTGGGTTGCCATCATGCCCCGCATATGGCTACTGCCTTTGTTCTTAGCTATTGCGGTCTAGTCTTAATATAAAAATGACCTTTTAAAGAAAAATTCGCCTATTCCGGCTCGACCGTCTTCGAATTGTTCCGAATTTTGGGCCCGACACCAGACTAAGTACTAAATAGCGTGTGAATGCGGTAAAAAGTGGTGCCGCGTGGGTGATTTGAACACCCGACCCCCGCATTCATCCCCGCTATGACTTTCGCCACCATCCTTAACAGGATGTTTGTGGGCTGGACTTTCTCTTCATCATAGCAAACCTAGTTGCCTTAGATGCTCACCGTTAAGTCTCTACACCTTCTCAAACTTGAGCTTGGCTCGGGATTGCCATTTAACAGGTTTCCCCGAATTTGATGAGTTTTCACCTACTTGTTTCCAAAAAGGGACGCAAAGAATTCTCTACGAATGCGATGCTCTACCAACTGAGCTAACGCGGCACTGCGCCTCTATTAAACGAATCGATTAGAGTTGTAAAAGGATGGAATTAGACCTGCGCTAAAAAAATACATCAATGAAAATTCAGGTTTGCTAAAAACGATATTTTTGTGTTGTTTCAAAAAGCCTTAATTTTAGAAAACTGGCTTGACCGGGTTATTTTTTATAATGCCTCATTAAAGACTTGGCTTAAAATTTTATGATCGAATTCGCTCAGTGTGATACACATCACTGCTCATAAACCCGCTTTGTCCTAAATTAAATCTACAAACTGGGGTCGTCCCTATTGATAAACGTTCATTCTCCTCCCCTATGAGGCCAGTGCCCCATCACTGGCCTTTTTGTTGCTTAAAGACACGGGAATCACCCCGGCAGATCTTGGATCAAGTGATCGCTTCCATTTCTCGAGAGCCGAGCAACCTTGGGGGGCTTTCCCCAAAAAATACCATTGAAAAATCCACAATTGCTACATCGAACCTGCCAGGTTTCCGATTCCGCGCCGCAAGATCTGCATAGCCATGCCATATCCGGCTCCGCCATTGCGGTTTGTGCCAGCCAATGCTGGGCCTTATCCCGATCTTGACATTGCGCCTCTTCCAGCGTCGCCATCAACCGACAAAGACGCGGCGTAATTCGGCTTTCCGATACCTTTACCAAATGAGTCCTCGCCTGACCCCACAACTCAGCCGCCAGTGCCGCCTCTGCCAAGGCTAGATGGCTCTCCACATGGCCAGGATTGCACTCAAATAAAGATTCAAACCGTTTAACTTGGGCGAGCGCATCTAGTTCCGGCTCTAACGCACGATAGACCGCGGCTAGGTTGGGATGGGGTGTGGTCGCCCAACATTTCTCGATGATTCGACTTGCGCGGCGAGCCTTATTTATTGCGCCTAGCTGTTCGGCGAGCTTCATCTGACCAGCGATAAACTGTGGGTGCAATTTTGTGGCAGTCTGCAACAATGATAAGGCACGCTCGTTCTCTTGTGAGAGCATTGCCAGGCGCGCTTGTTCGAACATCATTACAGCTCGCCGCTTGGCACCGTCCTCTGCATCCATTTCTTTGCGATTAACTGCTTCTTGCACCGTTGCTTCTGCATCTTCCCAGTAATTACCCTCAATTTGGAGCTCAAGCCGTTGCTCTAATAGGCCCTCCGCATCGGGCCGCAGTCGGTAGGCCTCGTCGGCCAACCGAAGCGCTTCCTCTGAATTACCGGCATTTCTTGCTTGCTCCAAGAGTCCACGAATACCTAGCAATGCTGTCTGAGGATCATCCGCCAGTGCCTGATAGTGCTCTCGTGCTACGTTTTTATCCCCGGTTAGCTCGGCAGCCTGCGCGGTCAACAATTTGGCAATTGGCGGAGAACTTAATAACACCCCAGCTTTTTTAGCCTGGCGCAAGGCACCTGTTGAATCTCCGGCAGCCGCAGCAATTAAACCTTGGCTAAGCGCGTCATAACCACGGCGTTCACGTCGCAGCTGCCTGCGCAGTCGAATTTGTTGTGGGGCGCGACGAAGCGCTGACCAAAATCGATAAGCCAACGCAACTACGGCAATTAAAAATGCAACGACATGTAAAATGATAGCAACGCTTGTATCAATTCGATAACCGCGCCAATAGACCGTAACTTCGCCAGGATTATCTGCTAGCCAGACCTCGCCCAAAATTATGCATACAGTCAGAATCAAAAATACGCTGATGCTAAATATATTCATGAAACTGAAGCTCTACTCATTTTGGAGTATTTAATCCACGTAGCAAGGTACTCACTTGCAACCGAAGCTTCCCGATGATTTTACGGGCATTAATATAAGCACGTGCATCTGCCATCCAAAGCGCTGCGGCAGGAGAGCCCGTTTGCTCAAGGTGACCGACCGCACGCTCAAAATCACCACGGGCAACTGCGGCTTCAGCCTTGCTTAAGGGCTGCACTGTGCCCGAACCGCTTGTCCGTCTTACAGACACAAGGCTTTTCAATTGGGCCGCAAACCAATTCCAAAAGCCTTCACTCGCCCAATCGGCGCCCATCGACCCGTTTGGCACGAGATATCGCTTTCGAGTTAAAACTTGAAACTCATTAACCAACATTAACTTCGTTGGTACACCCTTATCCGCATATCGCTCTAGACCTTTTAATAAAGTTCTTACCTCAGCATTGCCAACGGATTCGCCCAACCGATCAAGGGGCGCGCGATAAGGCCGGCCGCTGAAAACCTCGGCTTCTAATTGCCCAAGTAACAGAGCATGCAAAGCAATTCTTTCTCCGCTTACAAGTGGTATGGTTTTAAGCGAATTTAGTTCTCTAGATAATTGATTTAAATCCTTCCGCATCGAAGCCATTTGTTCACGAAATTCAGAGAGCTCGCCCTTCATTGCTCTCAAAAACATCTTATCAGCTTCGCCAAGTTTTATGGTTTTCTCTACGAGCGCCGTCGGCCTTCGATCCGGGCTTTCGGAGGCCTCTTTAGTTATTTGCGCGACAACTTGGCGTTTCATCTCTGCTGCTTTCTCACCGCTTGGCATAGGTTGCTTAGTGTCAACACCGTCAGCTTTTTTAATCGGGGGCTTATTCTGCAACAAAGGCTGCTCAATTAGCTGCGCCGATGGCTCAAAAGCTGGCGTTTTGGCCGCCGATTTTTTTTGGGGGTGCGCCTTCTTAAATAATGGCGGCTCCGACGTCTTGAGATTCACGTGGTCTTTGACATTTTCCAAATCAGCGCTTGCCGGTCCAAACCGGAAAAAGTCCGATTGAAAATAGATAGCGATGCCGCCCATCACTATAAAGCTGATAAACAACAAAAATAACAATCTAAACTTACCCGACACTTTTGGAAAATAACCAGACAATTTCTTATTCATAGCTTGGTTTGCATGTCCTGATAGCTCATCGGCTTTGGAGGTCTTTTCTGTCGAGTACCCTTCAGCGACTGTTTCCTTTTCTTCGCTATCTTTTTCGATTCTTACCGAGCCGGCTACCGGTGTCATGGTAACAAGCTTTTTGGACTGCTCGCGTTTTGCAATATCAGATAAATTAATATTATGACTACGTGCAGCCTCGAGAATTGCGTGACGGCGATTCATTGGTATGCGCCCGCGGGACTTCCAACCTTGTACCGTCGTAACAGGCACGGAGAGTTTCGCGGCCATGGGCCGGATACCACCAAATTGACGGATCAAGTCTTCAGTTGAGAAATCAACTAGAGATTCTTGATCAGTTGGTGCGTTTGGTTCTTTCATCGACTTAATCTTTCAAGCTCCATATCTAGAGCTGCCAATAGTGCGTCTTGCGATGGAGCATCAGCGATAACCAGCCCACCCCAGGGTAGGTTTCCAGCAGCCAAGGCAACAGCCTCACTCAAACAAAGCGCGCTCACCTGTTTGCACTCATCAACAATACCTGCACCCAGCGCTAAAGCACTAAAGCTTTGGGCCGTCCGCGGGGAATAGAACAACGCACATTTAACTCTCTCACAATAAAATTCCTCAAGACACTTTTGACTTAATTTTTGAGTCTTTTCTGCAGCATATAGTGCTTCGCGGCGATACTCGAATCCCGCTCGGCCAAGTGCGCTGCCCAAATCACCTGCTATGGCACTGCTCGCAGCATGAAAAAGTGCACCATTCTCTGGCTCACACCGCATCTGCACTAACCTAGATAGATCGTCAACATTTCCAGCAGCACTTTCAACAGCATCAAATCCACTCGCCTCTGCTTCTCGAGCAGTTGCATCACCAACCGCGAAAACAGGGAAGCTCCGACCACCTCCCCGCGCGCAATAAGCACGTACGCCATTAGCGGAAGTAAAAAGTAAACCTTGAACGCTCACGAGATTGGGTGCGGGACCCTTTAAAAAAGTTATAGAAAGCATAGGCTCTAAGAGCGGGTTTAGATTCCGAGATTCAAGCCGGGTGATTAGGTCTTCGGCATCTTCTTTCGGCCTAGTAACAAGAATGGACGGGATTAACGAGCCGTTAGACATTGAAAAACGCCTCGCCGGCCAACCCCCGCAACTCTGCGCCCGCGTCTTTTCCCATCATAACCGCATCTTCAACGACACCTCGGCGTTCTATCGAATGCAACCAAGCGCCATCGGGCTCAGCAAGGAGCGCCCGCAGGTGCAACAGCCCATCATCCTGAATTTCCGCAAGTGCACCAACAGGCGTCCGACAATTGCCGTCTAGCTCTTCTAACAATGCTCGCTCCGCAGAGATAACTTTAAATGTATCTTTATGGTTAATTGCCGCCATCAGGCTAATCAAGCGATCATCATCGGCCCGGGTTTCAATGCCGATTGCTCCCTGAGCCGCAGCCGGCAACATATAATCTGTATCAAGAACTGTCATGCCGTCACAGTCTCGGCCTAACCGCTTCAAGCCCGCTAGCGCCAACAAAATGGCATCTACCTCTCCTCCGCGCATTTTACCTAAGCGTGTATCCACATTGCCCCGAATGGACACAACCTCAAGCGAAGGAAAACGATTTAAAATTTGCGCACGCCGGCGCAAAGACGTAGTCCCCACTAACGAGCCGGCCGGCAATTCCGCTAGATTTGACGCTTTTTCTGAGATAAAGACGTCTCGGGGATCTTCGCGCTGCATTACTGCACACAAAGCAAGCCCATCGGGCAATCGCGTTTCCATATCTTTAGCAGAATGAACGGCGAAATCGATCTGCCCCCCGAGAAGGGCCGCTTCTAATTCTTTAGTAAAAAGTCCCTTGCCCCCAATTTCGGACAATGGTCGGTCCTGCACGCGGTCGCCTGAAGTGTGAATAATTTCTAGGTCAATCTTTAGGCCTGAATGCGCACACTCCAATGCGGCCTGTACCATACGAGATTGGGCCAAGGCCAACGGTGAACCGCGGCTCCCTAATCTAACAATATCTTGGCTTGTCTTGCGCATAGGATCTTCATACCCGATTGCTGAGCTTAGCATAAGCGTTACATAAGTATTTGCAGCAACAGTGACGGGAACGCTACAAACTAATCATGCATGTACTCGGTATAGAAACTTCCTGCGACGAAACAGCCGCCGCTATTGTAAATAAAAACCGTCAAATTCTTAGCGACCGAATATTATCACAGATTGACGAACATCGACGTTATGGCGGGGTCGTGCCAGAAATTGCCGCCCGCAGTCATCTTGATCATTTAAGCCTCCTTGTTACACAGGCATTAGACGAGGCGGGAATGAGTTTTGACGAACTGGATGCAATTGCAGCAACAACCGGCCCCGGTCTGATCGGCGGGGTAATGGTCGGCATGATGACAGCCAAAGGATTAGCACTCTCAACAGGCCTGCCATTTATTGCCATAAATCACATGGAAGGGCATGCACTAGCTGCACGCCTTTCGGAAGGCCTAAATTTTCCTTATTTAGCCTTGCTGGTGTCAGGCGGTCATTCGCAGTTCGTGGCAGTGGCCGGAGTGGGAGATTATCGGATTTATGGAACGACCATTGATGATGCGATCGGAGAGGCTTTTGATAAAACCGCTAAAATTTTGGGCTTAGGCTTCCCCGGTGGACCTGCGGTGGAGAATTCCGCTAAACACGGTGATCCATCCCGCTTTAGCCTTCCCCGACCCATGCACGGACGGCCAAATTGTAACTTTTCCTTTTCCGGCTTGAAAACCGCTGTCCGGCGTGTAGTCGAAGAATTTAAAGGTAAACTTGACAACCAATCGATTAATGATCTTGCCGCCTCTTTTCAGTGCGCCGCTGCCGATTGCCTTGCTGACCGCAGCAAACAGGCTATTAATCGATTTGGAAACGAATTCCCCGACGGAAAAACGCTCGTGATCGGAGGGGGCGTTGCGGCAAATAAATCTATCCGTACACGCTTGAAACAATGCGTCGCAGAATCGGGTTTCCAACTAGCTGCGCCGCCGCCAAAGCTTTGCACAGACAATGGCGCAATGATCGCTTGGGCTGGATTAGAAAGGTTGCGCTTGGGCCTAATCGATTCTCTCCATTTCCCCGCACGCCCTCGTTGGCAGCTTGACGCACGAGGAGCAAAGGATCATAGGTGAGGCATGGCAAATATTAGCGTCATAGGAGCCGGGGCTTGGGGTACCGCCCTGGCATGCATCAGCCGCCGCGCAGGAAACAACGTCACCCTGTGGGCGCTCGAGTCCGAAGTCGTTGATGCTGTTAACGCAGAGCGCAGAAATCCCGTGTATTTGCCCGATATAATGCTCGATGAAGGTATTATGGCAACCGGCGATCATGCAAAGGCAGTAAGCAACAGCGACCTTATTTTATCGGTTGTTCCTTCACAATTTTTTCGAAATGTTGCCCAAAAAATAGCGCCGCATATCTCTGCGAACACCCCTATAGTACTTTGTTCTAAAGGAATTGAAAACAATACCGGCGCACTCATGACAGAGATTGCTGAGGAAAATTTTCCGGCATTGCCCATTCTTGTACTAGCAGGCCCATCTTTTGCCCGAGAGACCGTCGCGGGCACACCCACCGCCGTCGCCGTTGCCGGAGACGATGCCGCGCTCTGCCAAAAAATCACAGAGATGATTGGCACGTCCCATTTTCGCCCTTATCCGATGGATGACCCGGTTGGCGCCGAAATAGGCGGTGCAGTTAAAAACGTTCTTGCAATCGCCTGTGGCATAGTGACTGGACGTGATTTAGGGGATAATACGCGTGCAGCCCTGATTACTCGGGGCCTCTATGAAATGGCCCTGCTCGGGGTAGCCAAAGGGGCGCACGCTAGAACCTTTATGGGCCTATCAGGATTAGGCGACCTTACCCTTACCTGCAACGGGCCACAATCGCGGAATATGTCACTTGGCGTTGCACTAGGCAAAGGACGTGCGTTGGAAAAAATTTTAGCTGAGCGGAATTCGGTTGCAGAAGGGGTGCAAACAGCACCAGCGATTGCCAAACTGGCTCGCGAACTAAGTTTGGAGCTACCAATTATCGAAGCGGTCTACCAAGTCCTCCATAAAGGTGCCGATATCGATACAGCTATTCACGGCCTACTGAACCGTCCTTTCACACCTGAATTCGCGGGGCTTGATTGACCCGTCTGCCCTGCTCCGTTAGCTTTAAACATCAACATTCCCAGGGAGAAAAAGCATGCTTTGGTGCATTACATGTGTAGACAAGCCGAGCGACGACAGTGCGCGACAATCAGTGCTCGAAACCCACCGCGCCTACCTAAAAACGCAAGCCGATAAAATCGTAATGTCGGGCGCGACATTATCCGACGATGGCGAAACAATGACCGGCAGCTGCTTCATCATCGCCGCCGAAAGCCGGGCAGAAGCCGAGGCCTTCTCAAATAATGATCCGTTTACGGAAGCCGGCGTATTCAGCAGCGTTACCGTCACTCGGATGAAAAAGAGTACATTCATTCCTGAAAATTATGAAAAAGCCTAAGCAATGTTGTTCGCCTGCTTCATGATTGATAAACCCGGAATGAATGAAAAGCGGAACGACTTGCGTCCTGTCCATCAGGGCTACTTGGAGACATCAAGGGACAAACTTTACCTCGCAGGCCCCCTTTGGAACGATGCCCGTACCAAAATGCTGGGCTCCCTTTACGTAGTCGAACAAAAGGACAAGGCCGCCACCACGGCCTGGCTCGCAGGCGAACCTTTCTTCCAAAACGGTTTATTTAGCTCCAAGTATATTTATGGATGGGATCACCTTAAAGGGGATAGGGAGAGCAAAGAAAATCTAACTCTCTATTTCCATCTAGATGCCCCTTCGGCACCGGACAAACGAGCATCGCTCCGCGAACAACATGTTGATTATTTAACAATATATCTCGATCACCTTTTTGCGGTCGGCCCTTTATATAAAGATAGTGATAAGACCGAATTCGAAGACCGGATTGGCTCAATGTTTATCGTCGATTTCCCAGATCGCCCTCGGGCAGACGAATGGCGTGCCCAAGAACCGTATACACGAAACGATGTTTATGATCATTGCTGGGGGTATGCTTACGAGAATCTTTGGCGTGGAGTTTAAAAGGTGAATTTCGTTTATTGCCTAATTGACGGAGACAATGTCACCGGCCTACGACGCGACCACAAAGACGCCGAAGATTCTTATCTAGCTGAAGTAAATGACCAAATCTTTTTTGGTGGCACTCTACTTAATTCAGACCGCACTGAAGCAAGGGGTTCGCTCTATGTGATTGATTGGCCTGATCGGGCTGCTGCAGAAGCCTGGCTCGCGGGATCGCCCTATCGCAACGCCGGGGTTTACTGCATTGCTCGCATTCGCGGTTATACCCATATCGTGCCCAAAGATGGATTATCAGAATATATTAAAAACGAACTCTGGGCATACGTACAAATCGATGTACCACACAGCTTGGCGCTCCGAACAACTCATATCGACGCCCACATCGATTTCTTAAATGCCACCACCAACAACATTTTCTCGGACGGACCGCTTTATTGGGACAGTGACAGGGTCAAATTCAACAACCGAATTGGATCGGTGTTTGTTGTCGACTTTCCCACTCTCGCAGAGGCTGAGAAATGGCGTTTGTCAGAGCCATTTACGGTCGAAGGCGTATACGGCACCCTCTATGCATATGCATACGATAATCAATGGCCCGCAAACTAGAAAATCAATCGATGGCGTTTTGGCTGATAAAAAAACAAACCCAGGGGAGAAAAAGTTCGCGGCGAATCCGCCTCTTTCCCAGCTGACGTTGGTTCGCTAGTAACGCCTTTCAGCCGTACCGATAGATGATGAGGAATATAGTATCACCCGTACCATAGGCGAAACCAAACCCTAAAGAAAACGAGCAAAAGTATGCCGCAAGAAACAACCCTCGGCGCTCTAAAAGATATTCCCGATAACGAAGCTAAGGAATATGAAATTGAGCATGATGACGAAACAGTTGAGGTATTCGTTGTACGCAAAGGCGCGAATTTCTTCGGCTACGTCAATTATTGTCCGCACGCAGGCACACCATTAAATTGGTCCATCGACCGCTTCATGACGCTGGATAAAAAATATATTCTCTGCGCCACCCATGGTGCAGAATTTCGTATCGAGGACGGGCAGTGCATTTCAGGCCCGTGCGTAGGTGACTGCTTGGCACCGCTAGATTTACGTCTTGAAAATGGACAATTGGTGCTAACCCATCCAGAGTAAACTTTGCACGATAGCGCCGTGCAATTCCATTGAGCCACTGTCGTGGCACGCTATAATCCACTTTAAGGAATCAATGCCATATACGCCTTAAGATAGGACCTAATTAAGGAGTCTTCAGGGAGACCAAATATGTCTAACGAACTTTTTCCGGTGCAAAAATCCATCGCCGATGCGGCGCTAGTAGATAATGAAAGATATCAGGAAATGTACCGTCAATCAGTCGGCGACCCGATAAGGTTTTGGTCGGAACATGGAAAGCGCATTGATTGGATTAAGCCCTATACAAAAATCAAAGACGTATCTTACGCTTATGACGATGTGCATATCCGCTGGTATTATGACGGTAAATTAAATGCAGCGGCCAACTGTATCGACCGACATTTGGAAACACGAGGTGACCAAACGGCAATTATTTGGGAAGGCGACGATCCGAATGAAGACCTGATTATAACGTATAAAGAACTACACGAGCATGTGTCCAAATTTGCCAATGGACTAAAAGCTATTGGCGCAAAAAAAGGCGATAGGATTTGCATCTATATGCCAATGATACCCGAAGCAGCCTATGCTATGCTCGCATGCGCACGGATTGGTGCGATTCATTCGGTGGTTTTCGGCGGTTTTTCGCCTGATGCGCTGGCCGGCCGCATTCAAGATTGCACCTGTAATATCATCATTACAGCCGATGAAGGCCTGCGCGGCGGTAAACCTATTCCTCTTAAAGCAAATACGGATGCAGCACTGGAATCATGCCCCACTATTGAGAAATGTGTCACCGTCAAACGCACCGGCGGCGACATCAATTGGAAAAACGGACGCGATATTTGGTATCACGATCTAGTGGCCGGGCAATCGGCGGATTGTGAACCAGAAGAAATGGATGCCGAAGACCCGCTCTTCATTCTCTATACGTCTGGCTCCACCGGCAAACCGAAAGGCGTCATGCATACCACCGGCGGCTATATGGTTTATGCCTCAATGACCCATGAGTATGTCTTTGATTATAAAAAAGACCAAATCTATTGGTGCACCGCCGATCTGGGTTGGGTCACTGGGCACAGTTATATTCTATACGGTCCGCTCGCTAATGGCGCCATTACAGTAATGTTTGAAGGCGTACCAAACTATCCCGACACCAGTAGGTTCTGGGAAATCTGCGATAAACACCAAATAGAAATTTTTTATACCGCGCCCACAGCCATTCGCGCGCTAATGCGTGACGGTGACCAGCCAGTAAAAAAAACCAGCCGCAAGTCCATCAAGCTGCTTGGCTCCGTCGGCGAACCAATCAATCCGGAAGCCTGGCTTTGGTATTACAATGTGGTGGGCGACAGACGCTGTCCAATCGTGGACACATGGTGGCAGACGGAAACCGGCGGTATTTTAATTACACCACTGCCAGGGGCGACCGACCTAAAGCCTGGCTCAGCAACACGGCCATTCTTCGGTATCACGCCGCAGCTAATCGATGCGGATGGGACTGAATTGAAGGGCGCTGCCTCGGGGAATCTGTGCATTGCCGATTCCTGGCCGGGCCAAATGCGCACGGTCTATGGCGATCACGACCGGTTTGTGGAAACATATTTTAGTACCCATAAAAATAAATATTTTACCGGCGATGGCTGCCGTCGCGATGAGGACGGCTATTACTGGATTACCGGCCGGGTCGATGATGTGATCAATGTTTCAGGCCATCGCATGGGCACGGCGGAAATTGAATCCGCGCTAGTCGCTCACCCTAAAGTGGCAGAATCCGCCGTCGTCGGCGCGCCGCACGATATCAAAGGTCAAGGTATTTACGCCTACGTGACTTTGAATGCGGATGAAAAACCTTCAGACGACTTGCGCGGCGAATTGGTGCAGTGGGTTCGTAAGGAGATCGGCCCCATCGCCAGCCCCGATTGGCTGCAATGGGCGCCCGGCCTGCCTAAAACGCGATCGGGCAAAATCATGCGCCGTATCTTGCGCAAAATTGCTGAGAACGATTTCGAGAATCTCGGCGACACGTCAACGCTGGCAGACCCTATCGTGGTGGAAGATTTGGTGGAGAATCGCATGAACCGGTAACCGCGCCAAAACCAAGTCAAAGCTAAATAAGGACAAATACCGGCCAACCGTGAAAGTCACGACGGTATATACCTTCGTGGTCCTTTGTCGATTCTTCAAGAGGCACCTCAAATGCTGTTTCAAAGGCCTTATAGAGAAGTTCATGTGCCCCGACAGTGGTTAAGAAAACCTTGCCGCCGGCGATAAAAAACGGTGCAATACCGACGCCTGCGGGACCCAACAAAAACCGGTTCAGCGCTTCTGAAACGCCGGGAAATTGCGGATCAAAATAATCGTCATAGGCGATAACCCCACCCTCCGCTAAGACCGGCGCCACGCGTTCCAAATCGCCCAACGCCATTTCCATTTGGTGGCCGCCATCAATGCTAAACAAGCGATAAAACCCATTCACCCAGTCAAGCAGTTGTTGACTAGTCAAGTCGACCGAGTCCATCTTTTCAATCCGCGGCGGTGATCCCGGAACCTCGTATCGCCCCATATTGGCAAAGAAAGACGTCTTGAATTCTTCATCCAGGAACACATCTATCCCAACGCATTTCTCGCTATCGCGTGCCAATAAATATAGCAAAATAAAGGACTTGCCATGGTACAGGCCGATTTCGCCTATATGGCCTTCTATGCCCGCTGCCCGCTGAAATTTATCGATCAGTACGAGGGCTTGCACCGCCTGAGGGTAAAACCAGCCTTCAATCTTTTGCGACTCGCCGCCGATATAACGGTTCTTGAGGACTTCGCGAGAGTTTTCGATGTCTGGCACAGTATCTACTTTTTACCTTTACGGTGCGCGCCACTGTCGATCTACAGATGAATATCGCATAATTCTAAAAATCGTAACAGCGTCCGGCTTTCTCCCAATCGCCGTAGCGTGTCGGTTCAAGCCCTTTTGGGCCACCGATCTCTCTTGGAATTTGACCTTTAGCCTCAGCTTGAGTACGCCACTTTGCGCCGGCAGCTTCGGCCTTGCGCTCTGCCTCACGGCGCGAATCAGCTCCGGTTTCCGCAGCTGGTTCCACAAGCGGTTGCGCTCCAGAGGGTTCATCAGACGACGACGGCGGCGGAGTATCTTCCTGCGATGCAGCCCTGGTGCGTTTCTTGAGTTTATCGAATAGGTTCGCCATTCATATAATATGGTTGATATTATTATACTTGCCAAGAAGATTGCGGTGCCAGCGATTGTGAAGGGTTTGGTACGCTTCCCATCATTTAGTGATATGAAACACCATATTTAAATTGAGAGCACACAGTCTGTGGCACAGAACCAAACCAAAACGCCAGGTACAGAGACCAAGCAATCAACAGGATTAGCAGCGCGGCGCGCTGCCATAGAAATACTTGTTACTGTGCTAAATAGGCGTCAATTTTTAGGAGACGCTATCAACCAAACCAAAGCTTTCAAATATATGCCTGCGAATGATCGTGCTTTTGCGCGCTTGCTGGTGAGCACCGTCTTAAGACGATTGCCGGAAATTGATCAGGCCTTTCAGCAATTTCTGGATCGTCCGCTACCTAAAAATCCTAAAAAACTTTTCCAGCTGCTTCGCACAGGTACCGCTCAGCTCTTATTTCTGGAAATGCCGCCGCATGCCGTCGTTAATACGAGCGTGGCGCTTGCAAATGAATTTCGAAGCAATAAATTTAAGGGGTTAGTTAACGCCGTTTTACGGAAAGTCGCCGCTAGCAAAAGTGAAGTGGAAAACCCAGCAAAGCTTAATACGCCGGACTGGCTATGGCAAAGCTGGGTGGACCAATATGGGGAGGACAGCGCTACTGCTATTGGTCTTCAGCATCTGGCAAACCCACCAATAGATATTTCCGCTAAAGAGGACCCGGAATTATGGGCCCAATCGTTGGGTGCAGAACTTCTACCTACCGGAACAATTAGGCTAACCGCAGGCGGACACCCTTCGGAGTGGGCTGGGTTCGAAGGAGGGCATTGGTGGATCCAGGATGCCGCCGCCGCAATCCCGGTTAAGCTGTTAGGGCATATTGCCGGAAAAACAGTGATCGACCTGTGTGCCGCTCCCGGCGGCAAGACCGCACAGCTGGTAAATGCTGGCGCGACGGTCACCGCCGTAGATATATCAAGAAGTCGCCTCTCCCGGCTGGAATCAAATTTGGCTCGGTTGCAAATGTCAGCAAAGACTATTGTTGCGGACCTTAGACAATGGCGCCCTAACGACCCCGCCGACATCGTCCTATTGGATGCTCCATGCTCTGCCACAGGAACTTGCCGTCGACATCCTGATATACTGCGCCTTCGAAATGAAAGTGATGTAGCAAAGCTGACAGCAATACAGTCCACGCTTTTAGATGCCGCTGCAGAAATGGTAGCGCCCGGCGGTCTGCTTCTTTATGTCACCTGTTCCTTGCAACCACAAGAAGGCCCCGATCAAATTTCGTCCTTCCTCAACCGTCATTTGAACTATCAACGTTCTCAATTCGATGTAAGCGACTGCAAAACACTCGAAAGTGCCCTTTCCGCCGACGGGAGCCTCCGCACGCTTCCCTGTCACTGGCCAAACCGCGGCGGCATGGACGGTTTTTTTGCGGTCGTACTAACACGATTTTTGTGATTTACAAGGTAAATGACAAACCAACAGAATACCCACGAACGCTTAGCGGACCGTCGAGAGGTAAAATCCTCTTCCAACAAAAACTTTGGTGTTGTCTTCGCTATTGTGTTTTCACTAATCGGATTTTGGCCGCTAATCGGCAGTGACCAGCCGCGTTTCTGGGCCATTTATATCGGCGCAGCTTTTTTGGGAACCGCTTTCTTCCTACCAAAAGCGCTGCGCCCTTTGAATCGGCTTTGGACGGCATTTGGCCTAGCGCTCCATAAGGTGGTAAATCCACTAGTGATGGGCTTATTGTTTTTTATGGTTGTGACACCGATTGGGTTACTTATGCGGATGCTCGGCAAGCGAACGCTGGATTTGCAAATTGACAAAAGCCGAAAAAGTTATTGGATCGAACGTGACCCGCCGGGCCCAGCCATAGACGGCATGAAAAACCAATTTTAGGAAACTATATTGTCTTTAATCAAAGAACTTTGGACCTTTATGCGAGTGCGGAAAAAGTTTTGGCTCCTTCCTATCCTGGTGATGATGTTTCTCTTTGGGGGGCTTATCGTGCTGACCCAAGGAAGTGCTGTCGCGCCTTTTATTTATACGGTCTTTTAGGCAAAAGGTCTGAGGGACCCAATGCGTATTCTTGGCATTTCCGCTTTTTACCATGATAGTGCTGCTGCCCTTATCGATGATGGACACATTATAAGCGCAGCTCAAGAAGAACGGTTTAGTCGGAAGAAACAAGATTCTGATTTCCCCGGACACGCGCTTGCCTATTGTCTGGCCGAAGCAAAGTGCCAATTAGACGATGTGGATTTCGTTGCGTTTTACGACAAGCCCTTTCTAAAGTTTGAAAGACTTTTAGAGACTTACCTGGCCTTCGCCCCCAAAGGGTTCAGTAGCTTCGCTATGGCGGTGCCGGTTTGGCTGAAAGAAAAGCTGTTTCAGAAACACTTGCTCAGGGACGAACTGAAACAGCACCAGCCGGATTTCGACTGGGAAAATAAATTACTTTTTGCCGAACACCATCAATCCCATGCAGCAAGTGCGTTTTTTCCATCACCGTTCGATGATGCAGTTGTCCTCACCATGGACGGCGTTGGTGAGTGGGCCACAACATCGGTTGGCGTGGGACAGGACAGCACGCTAGAAATGGTGCGGGAAATTCATTTTCCACATTCGCTCGGCCTTTTATATTCAGCCTTTACCTACTACACCGGCTTTCGCGTCAATTCAGGCGAATATAAAGTAATGGGCCTAGCGCCATACGGCGAACCGCGTTTCAAAAATATAATTCTCAATAATCTCATTGACCTGAAAGAAGATGGATCATTCCGGCTCAATATGGAATATTTCGATTATTGCACTGGGCTTCGCATGACAAACGAAAAATTTGATGCTTTATTTGGCGGCCCACCGCGCGCTCCAGAGACAATTCTAACTCAGCGTGAAATGGACCTGGCTGCCTCCATCCAGTCCGTCATCGAAGAAGCTCTACTGAGGCTAACCCGCTCCTTGGCCGGGGAGTACAAATCGGAAAACCTTTGTTTGGCCGGTGGGGTGGCACTCAACTGCGTTGCAAATGGACGTGCACTGCGCGACGGCGCGTTTGAAAATATCTGGATCCAACCAGCCGCCGGCGATGCGGGCGGCGCCTTAGGCGCCGCGCTAGCAGCATATCATTTATATAAAAAACAACCGCGTCATACCAATCGTGTACAAGACGCGATGGTGGGTAGCTATCTTGGGCCGCAATATAGCGAATCAAATATTGCCGATCGCCTAACAGCAGTAGGTGCCCATTTCGAAATATTCGATGAAGAAACGGTCATCGCCAAAACAGCTGACGCGCTAGCAGCCGAAAAAGCAATTGGCTGGTTCCAAGGGCGTATGGAGTTTGGCCCACGCGCATTGGGGGGACGCTCTATCCTGGGTGATCCGCGGTCACCGAACATGCAAAAAACATTAAACCTAAAAGTTAAATACCGAGAGAGCTTCAGGCCATTTGCACCCTCCGTCCTGCGAGAGGATGTTTCTGACTGGTTTGAGCTTAATACGGACAGCCCTTATATGCTGTTGGTGGCCGACATAAAAAAGGAACGCCAACTGCAAATGAGTGAATCAGAGAAAGAATTGTTCGGTATAGAGCAGCTAAATATCCCAAGATCAGACATTCCCGCCGTCACCCATGTGGACTACTCGGCTCGAATTCAAACCGTGCACAAAGAGACGAACCCCCGCTACCACGCACTTTTGCTGGCTTTCAAAGAGCGAACTGGATGCTCTGTCTTGGTCAATACCAGTTTCAACGTGCGCGGAGAGCCCATTGTCTGTTCGCCTGAAGATGCATTTCGGTGTTTCATGGGTAGCGGGATTGACTCACTTGTTATCGGCAATTGCTATCTGGAGAAAGAGAGGCAAAATCCGGCGCTAAAGCATGATTACAAAGATGCATTTGAACTCGATTAATGCTACCGCTTTCGAATATCATCAACGATTAAAAGTGCTTTCAAGAAATATCATGTCTCAGACAGTAAAAATTGCACCATCAATCTTATCGGCAGACTTTGCCAGGCTTGGCGAAGAGGTGCAAGCCATTGATGCCGCAGGTGCAGACTATATCCACATTGACGTTATGGACGGCCATTTTGTACCCAACCTTACAATTGGACCGGTAGTAATAAACTCTTTGCGACCCCACTCCCCAAAACCATTCGACGTACATCTCATGATTGAGCCTGCTGATCCGTATTTGAAAGCCTTTGCAGAGGCCGGTGCTGATATCATTACAGTCCATGCGGAAGCCAGCGCGCACTTAGACCGCAGTATTCAGCACATTCATGAGCTGGATAAAAAAGCAGGCGTCTCGCTGAACCCGGCAACGCCCGTCTCGGCCATAGAACATGTCTTGGATACCGTTGATCTGATTCTTGTCATGTCGGTTAATCCAGGCTTCGGCGGACAAAGCTTTTTAAGTTCTCAATTGCCAAAAATCGCGCAAATTCGCCAAATGATCGGCGACCGAGACATTGATTTAGAAGTTGATGGTGGAATCAACCCCGCCCGGGCGAAGCAAGCGATTGAGGCCGGCGCAGACGTTTTGGTCGCCGGCAGCGCGGTTTTTAACACAGATGATTATCTAGGAAATATTGCTGCCCTTCGCTCAGCGGCTTCTTGAGCAAAAATACTGCCTCGTCGCAAAGTACAATTCTTTATATTTCAGGGTATTGTTGGAGTTGCAGAAATTAAAAATCTATGGCTCAAATCATGATAATAATTCTAAATGGTCGTCCAAATTTTTATCCATTTCATCCCGCTTTTGGGATAGGAATAGATTATGCTTACTGATCAATTAAATGGCGTTAATAGCCAAAAATTAAAGCGGCTAGCTAAGCTGAGTTCCAATTTACATCTGCATTATTTCTGGGCCAAACGCTGGTTTTTGATCTCGCTAGCTATCGGCGCAATCGTTTTGAGTTTGCCTACCCCCGATGGCCTTACGCCCGCAGGTCATGCGGTTCTCACCATGGCAATTGTCGCAACAATATTGTTTGTTACCGAGCCCATTCCCCTACCCAGCGTAGCTTTGCTGATCATTATCGCCCAAGTGATTTTGATGGGGATAGATTCCACGAAGGTAGCTAAAAGCCTGATGAACGACTCCGTCTTGTTCATCATGGGTTCTTTGATGCTCGCGGTGTGTGTAGTCAAACAGAAGTTGGATAAACGTATTGCCTGGTTCATCGTGCGTATGACGGGTACTAAAACCACCAACATATGCTTCGGCATTTCTGCGGTATCCGGTGTTCTAGCTTCCTTTATCGGCGAACATACAGTCGCGGCTATGATGCTGCCGGTTGGTATTACCTTGATTTCACTTACCTCAGATGACCCCAAACGGGTAAGGAACCTGGCAGTTGTCTTATTGTTTTCAATTTCTTATGGTTGTTCCGTTGCCGGCATTGCGACGCCCTCTGGTGGCGCTCGCAACGCTATTATGATTGGCTACTGGAAAGAGTTCTTTTTCGACCCCACCAATCCAGAAACCTATAAATATTTGATCAGCTATTTTAAATGGATGATTTATGCTTATCCGATGTTCCTGCTGCAACTGCCGTTGGTGACCTTGGTTCTGATTTTTTCCTTTCGCCCAGAGTTTCGAGATTTAAGCCGAGCTGTTGTAAAGTTAAGAACACAAATAGAGGAAGAAGGCGCAATGAAAAGCAGTGACTGGCTAGCCATCGCCCTATTCTTCCTCATTCTTATTGGTTGGATTGGCTATTCGGACCAGCTGGGTATGGGGACTGTTGCGATCCTTGGCGCCGCCTGCTTCTTGGTGCTCGGCATGGTGAATTGGCAGGATGTTAATAATGGCGTCAATTGGGGTGTTATTTTGCTCTATGCTGCGGCTATTTCCATGGGGCTACAAATGAAGGATACCGGTGCTGCCGCCTGGGTTGCAGAGAGCTTCCTAGATATGCTTAAGCCGTTCGGGGCTGGAGACGGTATAGGGCTATGGGCAGCCGTATCGGTTCTTACCACTGGTGTGACCAATACAATGTCTAACGGTGCTGCTGTTGCTGTGCTCGGACCGATTGTTTTAAATTTAGCAACTGCAGCTGGCGAAAGCCCAATTCTGATAGGCTTTATTACAGCTGTTTCATCCGCATTCGCATACCTAACGGTCGTTGGCACCCCTGCCTGCACAATCGTCTATTCATCAGGCTACCTAAAGGCCACAGATTTTCTCAGTGTCGGTTGGAAAATGGCCTTACTATCGACAATTGTAATGTTAGCGGCAGCTCGTGTTTATTGGCCACTAATAGGCGTTTAAGGAAGTTTCGATTTTGAGGGAAAAATGGAATTAACCGACGGGCAACTTGAAGAACGACGGGAGGGCATTGCCCCTTACCGTGTGCTTGTCTGCATAGATGGGGCCGAAGAATCTTATCAGGCTTTAGAATACTCGGCCAAGATGGTCCATCCAATCGAAGCGGACCTGGTACTCCTATATATCCGTCCCACCGACCAAGGACTCCGCACCGGCGGCTTACAAATCAGCGTAGCGAGGCAGAATATGCTGGATTGGGGGCTCGAATTACCTGGTATTCGTTATCTCAAAAAAGGTTACGACCTCCTTGTCGAGTGGGGGGAAATGACCAACGATTGGGATATTCATCGCGCCCATGTAGATGTTGCGGGCGACCCACTCGGTGACAATAAAATAGAATACGTAACCCAAAGCGGTCGCGAAGTTGTTCTAAAGCTTAAAGTTTCAACAGGCATCGCGGTGGGAATATTAGAGCAAACCGAGATCGCTCATTATGATTTGATCGTACTCGGTGCATCCGAGCGCTGGCAATCTTCAGGCATGAATCCTTTCCGTGATCCGGCCGTTGCAGAAAAAGTGGCGGTACACTCGCACTGTTCGGTGTTGATCGCACGCTCATTGAAGCGATCTGGGCATGGGCATTTGGTTTGTGCCGACGGTTCAGAAAGGGCCCTAGCAGTTGTCCGGAAAGAGGGTGCCTTGGCGAAAAAGTGCGATTTCCCTTTATCTATTATTTGTGTGGCGCTCGATGAGGATGAGCTGAATGCCGCTAAAAAGACCGTTAAAACCGCGGAAAATATTCTCGAAGACATGGGAGTCAGAGTAGAAAATACTTACACGCCCATCGGCGATCCAGTAAGAGAAATTATAGAAACAGGTAAAAATTATTCTTTAATAGCCCTCGCAGATACGGGCAAAACAGGCTTTAAACGTTTCTTTATGGGAAGCGTAGCTTTCCAGGTTATGGAACATGCAGAAAATTCCGTCTTGATCGTGCGTTAAACATACGGTCTTCTTCGAAAGACGTATTAGCGCACAACAGGGCGACCGGAAGGCTCTGATATTGAAATGTTCATTCCCAAATAGAGGGCTTGGCCTCCGCGAAAGACTTTATCGCCGCTTACAGCGAACCCCTCTTTATGGGTTTTTTCTGCCGCAAAACGCACCAAAAAACTTTCGTATCCTTCCCAAAACCACTCTTCCAAGGATCCCCGATCTTAAAACAGCAAATTCTATCCTATCTGGCCAATTATCGATCGCCGGCGCGACCGCGCCGATAGACGACAAAATCTGGTTAACCCATGGGCCCGGTAAAAATTGGGTTATAGCCGCACATAGTTTTGATTGGTTAGGCGATCTGTGTGCATTTGATGATTTGAAATCAAGGGAAAAAGCGCTCCTGTTGGTCGACCAATGGATTGACCGTCATTCCAATTATTCGGAAACCGTATGGCGATCCGACATCACCGGTCGCCGTATCATCAATTGGTTGTGCTGGGCGCATTTATTGTTCGATTATAGCGGCCCGAGCTTTAACGATAGATTTTGCAGGAGCGTGGCCCGACAGTGTGCCCATCTGAACCGCGTCTCGACATTCGACCGCGACGGCGCTGGTCGTATAACCGCGTTGGCTGGTCAGGCATTCGGCGAAATTGTTTTAAATGGCGAAATCTCTAATCGTCTTTCTTTAAGTTTATCTGAAGAGCTTAGCCGGCAAGTCCTCGCGGACGGCGGACATGCTTCACGATGCCCTGAAACCCATTTACGTGTGCTAAGCGATATTATTCTAATGCGAAATGCTTTCGCTAATAGCAATACGGGCATTCCTGAATATCTCAACAATGCAATTGATCGAATGTGTCCCATCGTTCGATTTTTCCGGCATAGCGACGGATGCTTCGGCCAATTTAACGGCGGAGGCGAATCAAACGCCACTCTGATCGAGCATATTTTAGATTTAGCCGCATCAAACGGTAAAGCGCCAACAAGTATACCCCATTCTAGATTCGAACGTTTTGTCGCTGGATCGATGACCATTTTATTAGATACAGGAAAACCAGCGCCAGCCGCCATAGAGCCCTTTGGGTACGCCGGAACCTTAGGGTTTGAAGCGTGTTCCGGTGAAGATCGCTTAATCGTTAATTGTGGATCCCGTGCAAATATGGCCGCGGACTGGCTTTGGGCCAGCCGCACCACAGCGGCCCATTCTACCCTAACGATAGAAAATACTAACTCATGCATTCTACATAAAACTGGCGGTGCAGAATCCGAAAAGTTGCAAATTGAATGTGATAGAGGGGAAATTGACGGGGATTGCTGGCTTAGCGCCAGCCATACAGGCTATTTGCAGAAATTCGGCCTAACGCACCGCAGGCGATTCTTTGTAGATGCATCGGGTTTAGATTTTCGCGGCGAAGATACTCTAATAGGCAACGATGAGTATCAATTTGTGCTGCGCTTTCATCTGCACCCTGATATTGCCGCATCACTTCTTCAAAATAATAGAACTGCGCTTCTTCGCACGAAAAGCGGCAGCGCTTGGTATTTTCGCGTGAGCGGCGGTGCTTTATCCGTAACCGATAGCGTCTATCTGGGCAATGAAGCCATGGCGAAACGGTCGAAACAATTAGTTATAAAAGGATCGACAAACCTATCCTCGACAACTGTTAAATGGGCATTGCAGTCACATTAAAGTGCCAGCCTAATCAAAAAGACCAATATCGAATCCCATTAGGCCAAATTTCATGACGCCAAATACCTTTAATATCCGCGACCATCCCCCCAGCGGACAAAAGGCCGTATAGCATCTGCGGCTGAAAAATATTATGCGCAACCGCGGTAATGGCGCAATCGTAGAGTCCCTTTGGTTGATCGACCGGAATAATGCCGTATTCACGTTCTGTTTCAAGAGGGTCGGCTAAGGGATCGAATACATCAATCTCTCGGCCAGACGCTTGCAGCTGACGCACTAAGTCTACCACTTTGGAGTTTCTAATATCGGGTACGTTCTCCTTAAATGTAATGCCCAAAACCAGAATGCGGTCCTCTTTTTTACATAGCTCGTCAATACGCGCTGTGATGACCGCACTCAGGCCGTCATTGATACGTCGGCCGGCTAGAACGATTTCGGGCTCCAAGCCAGCAGATTCGGCAACATGGGCCAAATAATATGGGTCCACTCCAATACAGTGCCCACCTACGAGACCAGGCTTGAAGTTTAGAAAATTCCACTTGGTGCCTGCCGCGTCTAACACGTCATGGGTACAAAGCCCCAGTCGCTCGAATATAACGGCTATCTCATTCACAAAAGCAATATTGATGTCGCGCTGAGCATTTTCTATCACTTTTGCCGCTTCTGCGGTTCGGATATCTGTAGCTCTGAAAATATTACCAGAGTTGATCGAGCCGTAAATCGCTTCCAGCTGTTCTGTCACCATAGGGGTTTGCCCCGCGACTATTTTCGTGATGCGATCAACAGTATGTTCTTTATCGCCAGGATTGATGCGTTCCGGCGAATATCCAAGGAAAAAATCCTGTCCCGAGCGAAGGCCTGACTCTGCCTCCAAAATGCGGCCACAAACCCCCTCTGTTACTCCGGGATAAACAGTGCTTTCAAAGACGACAATGTTACCGGCACCCAGCGCACCGCCAACCATCTTCGACGCCGATCTTAGCGCTTCAAGATCGGGCTTCTTCTGCTCATCCACAGGTGTAGGAACCGCAACGATGAAGACATCAACAGGTCTCAACTCGGCTGTATCGGAAGTCAACGCTAAGCTTGAACCTAACAAGGTGTCTCGTGAAATTTCGTCGGTGCGGTCGTCACCAGCTTTCAGTTCCTTGACTCGCTCAATATTCACGTCGTAACCGATGACTGGGTAATGCTGGGCTAATGCGACAGCCAGCGGCAAGCCTACATACCCAAGTCCAACAACCGCTATTTGCGGCACTTGATAAATGGTCTGGGAGTTATCTGCCATTCGATCCCGTATTCGCAGCAAAAAATAAACGCGCCAAAAATTTTATAATGAGTTTTGACGTACGCTCTCACTATTATAGTGTCAAATTTAAAGCACGGCCAAATCAGCAACTTCCGCTCTATGAAGAAGCCCACAATAGCTTGACGTTCAGCTGTTGAACAGGGTACCGTTCGAGCTATGAACATAAATTTAGTCCGCAAACTAGATAAATCTGGGTCAGCGTAACGTTATGGTAGAGTCGAGAATCCAATCAGAAGCCATGGACAATGAGTCGGAAATTACACTTGGGCTTCTAAACGCAGTCCATGACAATAATACCATTACACAGCGTTCGATGGCGAGCGACCTGGGCATAGCTCTCGGCCTTGCAAATGCATATTTGAAACGCTGTATTCGGAAAGGCTTCATAAAGGTCCAACAAATACCATCTAATCGGTACAGCTACTATTTGACTCCACAAGGTTTTGCAGAAAAAACCCGCCTCACCGCCGACTACCTGACTTATTCGTTTACTTTTTTCCGTCGTGCCAGGGAACAGTGCGCAGATACTCTTCATGAGTGCGAAAAGAAAGGGTGGCTAAGGATCGCCCTTGCAGGCGCAAGCGACCTTGCCGAGATCCTTACTCTCTGCGCGAACGATACGGACATCCAAATAGTTGGCATTATCGACGCTGATACAAAGCATACCAGGTTTGCCGGCTTACCCGTTATAGCTTCCCATAAAGATATCGACCAACTCGCTGCGATCGTCTTGACGGACGTCAACAACCCACAAGATAGCTTTGACCAATTTAGCCAAATTTGGCCCAGAGAGCGCATTATCGTGCCAAAGCTTTTGGGAGTCTCAGAAGATAAAAACATAGCCGCTGACGGCGACGAATCATGACTAGCTGGTACGTAGTGCACACTCATCAGGGCACGGAACGTCTGGCTGAAGGGCATTTAAAGCGGCAAGGATTCGACACATATTTGCCCCTATGTCTTAAAATCACACGGCACGCGCGCCGCGTCGCAGAGATTACTGTACCGTTATTTCCGCGCTATATCTTTGTCGCGATCGATATCGCTGCACAACGGTGGCACTCGATCAACGGAACGTTCGGTGTCAATCATTTGGTCTCTATGGGTGAACGGCCCGTAGCGTTACCAGACGGCGTTGTAGACGAAATTAGAGCTCGCGAGACAAATGATGGGCCGGTTAAGCTAGTACAACAACTTCCTTTTAAGAAAGGCGAGGCTGTAAATATCACCGGCGGAGCGCTTGCCGACCAAGTGGGCCTATTTCAGCGCTTAAACGAAAAAGATCGTGTAAGTGTAATGCTTGATATGCTTGGCCGTAAGCTGGAAGTTACTGTCCCCCTGCAAACAATCAGTGCGATCGCATAATTCGCTGCATCTGCACAAGATACGCTATACTGATTCCTTAAAACATTCATAGGGCTACTATAGGGCTACATCGCGGCTATGCACTGGCAAACTCCCGCCTTTATAGGCGCCACACTCCTCTCTTGGTTTTTGACGAAATTCGTCCTAGCGCAACTTAAAAACCGCGCCATATTAGACTGTCCAAATCAACGGAGCAGCCATAAAACCCCGACGCCGCGCGGTGGCGGCATCGCAGTCATAACAGTCGTGATCCTTTGCTGGGCATATCCTGCAAGCCAATCGCCCTTACTGCTCGCTATTCTCGCCGGCGCTATCCTACTTGCATTAGTATCCTGGCTAGACGATTTACGCAGCCTGAGCATTGTTATCCGCCTCTGCGTTCAATTTCTAGCGGTTGGCGTCACGATGGCCTTTTTGTCAAACGAAGGGTTTTTGTTGCAAGGGCACGTACCCGTTTGGCTTGACCGTCTTATCACATTTTTAGTCTGGGTCTGGTTCATAAACCTGTTTAATTTCATGGATGGTATTGATGGCATCGCTGCAGTGGAAACTTTAATCATCGCCTGCGGTTTAGCGCTACTCTTTGCTTCGACGGCTCTTATCGGACTTGACTCATGGTTGCCAGTCGCTCTCTTCTCTGCCGCGTTAGGGTTTCTTTGGTGGAACTGGTATCCGGCCAAAGTGTTTTTGGGTGATGTGGGCAGCATACCTTTAGGATTCTTGCTAGGCGGCCTTCTGATTTTTACTGCATTGAAAGGGTTCTGGGTACCCGCGTTGATTTTACCGCTTTACTTTCTGTGCGACGCGACGATGACACTTATCCGCCGCTCCCTAAAACGACAACCAATTTGGCAGGCCCATAGGCAGCATTTTTATCAAACGGCAGTTCAATCGGGGAAAACCCATGCTGCGGTTAGCACGTCCGTCTTTTTAGCGGGCATTTTGTTGATAGCCATGTCTTACTGGTCCCTTAAAGAACCTTGGTTTGCATTGGCTATCGCTTTCTCCATCGTGGCCTTTCTGCTTCGCTGGATGTCGCGATGACCAAGACCGTCCTGGTAACCGGTGCGGGTGGATTTATCGGACGACGTTTGATTCCCGAGCTATCAGCAGCCGGGTGGCGGGTGCGCACCGCCGGACGCGATCTCGTTGGCGACCTCAGCGCCTCCAATGATTGGCAGCCCTTTCTAGAAGGCGCCAATGCGGTGATCCATCTCGCTGCACGCGTCCATAAAATGAATGAACGAAAATCGATGTCGAAGGCGACCACGGCCTATGACCGCGCCAACAGAGAAGGAACCATCAATTTGGGCAAACAGGCGGCGGCGGCCGGCGTCGACCGATTTATTTTTTTGAGCTCGGTCAAAGTCCACGGTGAACAATCAAACATGCCATTAGCAGGGGCATCGCTAATGGCCCCCGGTGACCCTTACGCGGCGGCTAAAGCGGATGCCGAACAAGGCTTACTGTCCATACCAGGGGGTATGCGCGTTACAATTTTACGACCACCACTAGTGTATGGGCCTTACGTTAAAGGCAATTTTCTGAAGCTCATTCATGCGGTGGAAGGGGGATGGCCACTACCTCTTGGCGGCTTGCAAAACCGTCGCAGCCTCATATTTGTCGGAAATCTCACCAACGCGATTCGGGCCTCTCTTATAACGCCACCAGGCATTTATCTGCCAAGCGATGGCAGCCCCATTTCAACCTCTCAACTAATCCGCTCTCTATGTGCAGCGCTAAAACGTCCCACACGATTAATCCCCTGCCCAGTATCGGCCTTGCAACTAGCAGGGATAGTCACGGGAAAATCCTCATCTATTCAACGGCTTGTTGGCTCTTTGGTTGTTGACGGTAAAATTCCTGACTGGACACCACCCTTCAACCTAGAGCAGGGATTGCAAGAAGTTGCCGATTGGCGTGCGAACGAGCATAAATAATACAATCGTGCCGCTTGTCAGCACCCTTGCCGCCGTTTATGAACGCCAACGATGATCCTAATTCCGCGACTCAATCTTGCCCGCATTGCGCTGGCCCACGACACCGTTATGGCGGCAATCTCTTTCCCGCTAGCGCTGTATCTGCGCCTTGGCGATGCGTTTTTTCCCTATACGCAAGATTTTCTTATTCCCGGCACCTTAGGCTTCGCTGCAATTGCCATGACTGTATTCTTGGTCGGCAAAATGTATCGGGGCATTTGGCGATACGCATCTGTCGATGACCTGCTTACAATCACCAAAACAGTTACGCTTTCCATACTGATATTTCTGCCAGTTCTTTTCGTTTTAACGCGATTAGAAGCTATGCCGAGGTCAGTGCCTCTCATTCATTGGTTTCTATTGATGGCTTTGTTAGGGGGGCCGCGCTTTTGCTATCGACTACTCAAAGACCGCCACGTCGAATATTTGTTCGAACGATCTGATCATCGTCGTGTTCCGGTAATGTTGATCGGCGCAGGCGATGCGGCTGAGACCTTTATTCGTGCTCAAGCTCGCGATCGAGACGCCGCATACAACGTGATCGGCGTTATCGACCATAAAGGCAATCGTGTCGGACGAGAAATCCACGGCGTGCCAGTAGTCGCGAGCATTAATGAAATCGCCTCGGCACTGGATATACAGCGGCATCATCAGATTCAACGTTTAGTTTTAACTGTTGAGAATCTGGACGGATCGATCATTCGAGAACTACTTGCGATTGCCGAGAAGCGCGGATTAACCATGGCACGGCTCCCACGGCTCGAAGAGTTGAAGGCAAGCGTCGAAGAAAGAAACGAAACGCGCCCAATCGAAATCGCAGATTTACTCGGTCGCCCAGAGGCCGTCTTGGACAGAAACGCAATGGAACTACTCATTGCTGGTAAATGTGTCTTGATAACCGGCGCAGGCGGCACTATCGGCAGTGAGTTGGTCCGCCAGGTTTCTGATTTGGGGCCGTCCCAAATAATCCTTCTCGACAGTGCAGAGTACCATCTTTACCAAATCGAAATGGAACTCAGCAACAGACATCCGAATCTCGTCCAGGAGGCCATACTCGGGAGCGTTCGCGATCAGACCCGGATTAAAGGTGTTATCGCGCATTTCAAACCCTCTTTAGTCTTCCACGCGGCAGCCTTGAAACATGTGCCGATGGTCGAAGCCAACCCCATTGAAGGCGTACTGACAAACACCGTCGGCAGCCAAATTGTCGCCGATGCCTGCCGCGAGGGCGGCGTGAGCCTTATGGTACAAATTTCGACAGATAAAGCAGTTAATCCAACCAATGTAATGGGGGCTACCAAACGGCTAGCGGAAAGTTATTGTCAGGCCTTGGACGTGGCTGAACGCGACGGCGGGGGCACCAGGTATGTGACAGTCCGCTTCGGTAATGTCTTAGGATCCACAGGGTCCGTCGTACCACTCTTTCAGCGCCAGCTGTCCAATGGTGGTCCGCTTACGGTTACGCATCCTGACATCACACGTTATTTCATGACGGCTGGCGAAGCTGTGGAGCTAGTTCTGCAAGCATCAGTCCAAGGGGATACAGACCCAGCCGCCAGTGGAAAAATATTTGTACTCGATATGGGCGACCCGGTGCGAATTTATGACCTTGCGGAGCAAATGATCCGCCTATCTGGCCAAAAACCCGGTGAGCAGATCAAAATTAAAATTACTGGGCTTAGGCCTGGAGAAAAATTGCACGAAGAGCTCCTACTTGGTTCAGAAAGCCTGATGGCGTCAGATAATCCTGGCCTGTTTTTAGCCGCGCCGTCGTTGCGTGATTTAACAGTACTGCGCCGCGATATCGAAAAACTGGAAATATCCGCCCGCGAACGTGATCAAGCAGAGACATTAAGGTTGCTCAGTACACTCGTCCCCGAATACCAACCAAAATCCTAAAATAGAATACCATAGAGGAACTCTAAATGACCGATACGCCCATTGTCCGCGCCCTAATCTCTGTCTCCGATAAAACGGGCCTTATTGAATTTGCGCGCCAGCTAAATTCAGTTGGCGTGGAAATCCTATCTACAGGCGGTTCGGCTAAAATCATGAGTGATGCGGAAATCGCTGTAACCGAGGTGGCTGATCATACCGGATCGCCAGAGATACTGGACGGCCGCGTGAAAACACTACACCCGAAAATTCACGGCGGCATACTTGGAAGGCGCGACCTAGACAGTCACCAAAAACAAATGGCAGAGCATAATATTGCCCCCATCGATTTGGTCGTAGTAAACCTTTACCCATTCGAAGCGACAGTCGCTAAGGGCGCACCCTTTGAAGATTGCATCGAAAACATCGATATCGGGGGCCCCGCCCTAATCCGGGCTGCGGCAAAAAACCACGACGCGGTTACCATCGTGACCAACCCCAACCAATATGCCAGGGTTCAGGCTGATATGGATGCGAATAATGGAGCGACATCAGCAGAATTACGCCTGCAACTTGCCGAGGAGGCCTATGCCCATACTGCGATTTATGACGGGATGATCGCGAATTGGTTCGCCACGCAAAGAGGGGGTCCATTCCCAGAACGCCTCGTGATCGGTGGGATATTGCAGAAGGGGCTGCGTTACGGTGAAAACCCCCACCAAGAAGCTGCTCTTTATCTCGGCGGACCGGCACGAACCGGTGTTGCCAGCGCTGAACAAATCCAAGGTAAGGAACTAAGTTATAATAATTTGAATGATACCGACGCCGCATTTGAACTAGTCTCCGAGTTCCAGCAACCGGCCTGCGCCATCATCAAACACGCCAACCCGTGCGGCGTAGCTATAGGTGAGACGCTTAGCGACGCATATTCCAAAGCGCTCACCTGCGATCCGGTCAGCGCTTTTGGCGGAATTATCGCCCTGAACCAAACCTTAGATGCTGTCACTGCCGCGAAAATCGCTGATTTATTCGCAGAAGTCGTGATCGCACCCAATGCGAATTCAGAAGCGCGCGAAATTTTGTCCGCAAAAAAGAATCTTCGCGTATTAATAACCGGCGAGATGGCCAGCCCGGCATCACCGGGCCTTACGATAAAATCAATCGCCGGCGGCTTTTTGGCACAGTCTCGAGACAACGGCTATATAAGAGAAGCAGACGTCAAAGTAGTAACGGCTATAAAGCCAACGCCAAAACAAATGTCAGACCTGTTGTTCGCCTTTACAGTCTGCAAACACGTCAAATCAAATGCAATTATTTATGTGAAAAATGGTATCACAGTTGGCATGGGCGCCGGGCAAATGAGCCGGGTAGATTCCTCGCGGATTGCAGCGCTCAAATCTAAGGATGCGACAGAAGCTGCCGGCGAAAAATCTCTGCGAACAGCCGGTTCAGTGGTCGCCTCCGACGCCTTCTTCCCCTTTGCAGATGGATTGTTAGCAGCGGTGGACGCAGGCGCGGAAGCTGTCATTCAACCGGGCGGCTCTATCCGTGACGAGGAAGTGATCGCGGCAGCCGACGAGGCCGGCATCGCGATGGTTTTCACCGGGATGCGACACTTCCGCCATTAGGTCGCGGGGCGGGGACGAAAAACAAAAACAAGCCGCCAAGCAGCCAAGCAGCCAAAATTGTTACGAGACCCGCTCTTTGAGTGCCGAAGAAATCCGTCGCCACAGCATAAAAGATAGGCCCCAAAAAAGCTGCAGACTTGCCGGTCATGGCATAAAGTCCGAACATTTCAGTTTCCATTGCATCGGGCGATAAGCGCGTCATTAGGGACCTGCTAGCCGATTGGGTAGGTCCGACGAAAAAACCAAGACCGAGAGCGAGCCAGAAAAAAATCTGTTGATCGTCAACAAACAGGATGACAAAACCAAAAAACAACAGCCCCGCTAATGATGCCAGGATCATATCTTTTGAACCAAATCTGTCATCAAACCACGCAAAGCTAAGTGCGCCTAGACCGGCCGTTACATTTAACGCTATGGCAAAAATCATTATTTCCTCGATGTCCATTAAGTAAACACCCGCCGCATAAAGACCACCAAAGGCGAACAATGTAGCCAAACCATCTCGGTATAACGCACTAGCAATCAAAAAAATGACAATGGGCCCATGGCGCCGAACATCTCTTATAGTGGCGCATAATTGGCCTAAGCCAGATATGAAAAGCTGCCCTACTGACTGGCTCGATTTATGCGAGTCCGGTACAAAGAAAAAATAGGGAATGGAGAATAGCCCAAACCAAACCGCCGTCAATAAGGCCGTAGCGCGTATCTGCTGGGCCGCATCTGTGCCAAACCCAAACCAGGGCACATCCGGCTGCACCAGCCCAACCAGCGCTAAGCCAAGGCAACATAGACCACCGAAGTAGCCGAGGCTCCAACCACAACCAGACACCCGACCCAGCTTGTCTCTGGGCGCCACCACCTGAAGCGAAGCATTATAAAATATGGATCCTAATTCAAACGCTATAGTCGCAATCACAACCAAGACAACTGCAATGAAAACAAAGGCGCGGCCCGGTTCCACTAAATACAAAAACGCCGTGGCAACAATGCAAAGCGCTGTAAATCCCGCAATCCATGGTTTTCGACGACCACTTTGGTCGGCAATGGCGCCTAGCAATGGACCTACCAGTGCCACGGCGAGCCCAGCGCCACCAATTGCATAACCCCATACAACACTACCCTCCGTAGTATCGCCATAGACAGCCTGGGCAAAATAAACGCTAAAAATAAAAGTGCCTATAACCGTGTTGAAGGCCGAGCTAGCCCAGTCATAGAGACACCAAGAGGCAATTGCCGGTCGGCTCATAACCTTTAATATCCTTCAATACAATTTTTGGATGGCACAAAACAACCATATGCACTCACCCTATCATAAATGCCCTCAAAGACGCCGCCATGGACAAGAAGCGACAACTCGCCCCTCACAACCTTTTACACCATCAAACGAAATTAGATTTTCGAATATATTGGTATTAACACCGGCGAGATTAATTATAGCGCCAACTCCTTCACAGCATATTTTCCAGCATTTACGATGCCGCGGGCGGTCGTTTCAAGTTATGGCAAAATGTCGTCAGTGATCGACGCAGATGCTTTCATCGGTGTTAATGCCGATTGTCAAACCATTGGTGAAGAAATCGGCACCGTGACCTTGGTCTCCAAAGCCGATACAGCCGTTAAATTCCGGTAAAGCTGTTTGCTATTTAGGACCAAACGATATCACGAGCATTCCTGGCCCGCTTTTAAGCAGCAATTTCGCAAAGGGTATCGGATATTTCCAGCGGCGCGGCCGTGAAGGATTGCACCACTTCGGCCGATATACCCGGCGCCGTTTCATCTAATCGGTATCCTTTTTCTGTAACCGAAATTACTGCCATATCAGTGAAGACCTTAGTCACGCAGGAGAGCGCCGTTACCGGATAACTAAGTGTTTCGGCCAATTTTGATTCACCGCCCTTAGTCGCATGAGTCATCATTGCGAATACTTCATTAGCACCGGTGGCGATATCCATTGCACCGCCGATATTGCCGGTGGGGTCTTGAGGCAATCGCCAATTTGCGAGGTCACCATTAGCAGCAACCTGGAAAGCACCAAGTACCGCGCAATCAAGCCGGCCGCCGCGGGCGAGCGCAAAAGAATCCGCATGATGTACCAACGCAGCACCGGGGATGAGTGTTGCGAAATTTTTCCCCGCATCTCGCAAATCGTCATCTTCATCCTCTGAGGACGGGGGCGGTCCCATGCCAATGATACCATTTTCGCTGTGAAATATTATGTCTTGTTCCGGTGTCACATATTTAGTCGTCAAGGTCGGCATGCCAATCCCTAAATTAACGACCCAGTCTGGCCGTAAATCGGCGGCCAAGCGTTTTGCAATAGCGTCCCTGCTCAAAAGCTTATCGGTTTGAAGCGATGCTTGCGTCATTCAACCAACCCCCCCTTGTCTATTACGTAGCAGTCCACGTAAACGCCCGGCGTCACAACCACCGCCGGGTCGATATCCCCCAAACCCACCTCATCAGTTACCTGCGCGATAGTATATTTTGCAGCCATCGCCATCACTGGATTGAAATTTCGCGCAGCCAACCTGTAAGTCAAATTACCACGAGGATCAACTTTATCAGCTTTTATTAGGGCAATATCCGCATATAATGGCTTTTCCAAAACGTAGGCTTTACCATCCACCTCAATTAAGGGCTTGCCCTTCGCTATCTCCGTACCCAGTGCCGTAGGCGTTAAGAAACCTCCGAGTCCAGAACCAGCATTTCGCATGCGTTCGGCTAACGTGCCTTGGGGGACCAACTCAAGTTCGATCTTTCCAGAGCGATACAGCTCGTTAAAAACTACCGATCCGCGCGAATATGGAAAGGTGCAAATGACCTTTCTAACGGCACCAGAGTCAAGTAAAGACGCTATGGTGTTGTGGCCGGCTCCAGCGTTGTTCGAAACAATGGTTAGGTCTTTAAGGCCTTTCTTGATTAGCCCTTGAATAAGCGCTATTGGCACGCCACCCGTGCCAAAGCCACCGAAAAAGATTAAATCGCCATCTTTGACCGCATCCAAAGCGACATCGATATCAGGCGCCTTTTTATTTTTCATACGAGTTGTCCTCCCGATGGCGGTTTTATACGCGCCTCACCGCTGGGCGCAAGCGGTTGACGCGACGATATCGGGATTTTTTCAAACCCTTTTTGCATCAATCGAATGCCAGCTCAGATTAAGGAAAGAAAAATGGAGCGGGCGATGAGATTCGAACTCACGACTTCAACCTTGGCAAGGTTGCGCTCTACCCCTGAGCTACGCCCGCGCTTAAGCCAGGGGATAATACGGATGGTAGCGGTGTTTGCAAGTGATTGGTCGCTCAACTAGCAAATTAAAAAGGGGCGAGCCCAAGAAATCATCCTTTAGATTTTCGATTCTCTTACTGTTATTAAGCCGATTTTTCTTATAAAAAATTATATGAATCCATCAAACTTTCGGTGGATTAATTGAAAAATTTTCTACTCTTTTAAAGGGAACAAGATCGTATGCCGGACGTGATCGACTTTGCGGAATTGACTTAGTCCGACGCGCGGCCTAACTCTTGCTGCAACAATAGGACTAATTAGAGTTAGATTAAAAGAGAAACATAAAATGGTTTGGTCAAGGAAAAGACGCCAATGAACGATATGAATACGAACCCGCCTGAAATGCTTGGCAATCTCACAGGCACGCCCGGTTTGATCAAAGACACTTCTACCGCTGAATTTTCCAATGACGTGATTGCCGCCAGTCAAGAAGTGCCCATAATTGTCGATTTCTGGGCTGAATCGTGTGGTCCCTGCAAACAACTAGGGCCAATACTCGAAAAAGTGGTTCAGGAAAAAGCAGGCTCGGTCAAGCTGGTAAAGTTGGACATAGAACAACATCCTGAAATCCCCCAACAACTCCAGGTTCAGTCAATTCCTGCGGTTTTTGCATTTGTCAAAGGTCGACCTGTTGATGGCTTTGTCGGAGCGCAACCAGAGAGCCAAATTCGCAGTTTCATTGAACGCGTGATCAAGACCGCTGGCGGCACGTTGGAGCCATCACCGCTGGACGCAGCTCTAGATCAAGCCGCCGCATTATTGGAAGGTGGTGATTCAGAAAACGCAGCCGGTATTTATGCGCAAATTCTTCAACAACAACCAGACAATATTGCTGCCACCGCAGGTATGGCCAAATGCTTGATAGCGGCCGGTCAACCAGACGCCGCCCAAAATCTACTCGACGAAGTTCCGGCCGACAAACAAAGTCAGCCGGAAATCACTGCCGTGCGAGCGGCTTTAGAGCTAGCCAACGATGCTAAGGAGGCCGTGGGCCAATCTTCAGAACTGGAGGCTGCGGTCTCAGCAAATCCCAAGGACCATCAAGCACGCTTCGATCTTTCGATCGCGCAATTTGCGCAAGGACACAACGAAGACGCAGTTGAGCATCTATTAACCATTGTTAGAAGCAACCCTAAATGGAATGAAGAGGCGGCACGTAAACAACTCATCAAGATTTTCGAAGCTCTTGGCTCGGAGGACCCTGTAACTATCGATGGACGGCAAAGTCTATCGACGATTTTGTTTTCATGAGTGTCTTCGACCCCACCTTTGAGGATCTTGGTACTACGATCTCGATATTTCCCCTTACCGGCGTACTGTTGTTGCCCAGAGGGTGTTTACCGCTAAATATATTTGAACCTCGCTATCTAAATATGGCATCGGATGCCTTAAAAACTGATCGCATGATCGGTATGATCCAGCCTACTGATGGCGCAGACACTGCGGAAAACCCAAAAATTTATAGTACTGGTTGCGCTGGTCGTATCGTAAGCTTCGAGGAACATGACGACGGGCGATACCTAATTATGCTAAAGGGAACCGCGCGATTTGACATTGTTGAAGAACTAGAAACAGAACGTGGTTATCGGCGCGTGGTGCCCAATTGGGAACCTTACGCACCCGACCTGGAAGAGCCATCTGGCGCTATTCCAGACCGCGGTAAATTCCTTAGTTCATTGAGACAATACTTTGATATAAATAGTATGGATGCTAATTGGGATGCGATTGAAGGAGCGCCTTGTGAAAGGCTAGTTAACTCAATCGCGATGATCTGCCCCTTCGAACCGTCAGAAAAACAAGCGTTGTTGGAAGCCCCGACGCTGGAAAATAGAATTGAAATATTAGCTGCCTTGATCAATATGGCGATTATGAGTAACAACGGCGCAAGTAACGACAAGCAATAGTTTTTAAAATGTCACCTTGTGCACCCAAAGCTTTATGTAAGACATATTTATTAAACCTATTCGTTGATACATTCCCAAAATATGGTGCTAAATGGCTCAAAAATTAGCTGCGGTGGATCCAAAATTGCTTGAAGTGCTTGTCTGCCCAGTCACAAAAGGACCGCTTCAATATGATCGCAAAAACCAGGAGCTCATAAGTGAGCAGGCAAAACTAGCTTACCCGATTCGGGACGGTATCCCTATTATGTTAGTAGACGAAGCGCGTTCTTTAGAACAATAGCGGCGTTTAGCCTCAAACTGTCATGAACTTTCAAACAGAACATTGGCCGACGGAAATACGGCTAAACAAAGAACAAAAGACACTCGAGGTGGACTTTGATGATGGGAGCTCTTTTACGTTCCCGGCAGAATTACTTCGCGTTGAGAGTCCTTCCGCCGAAGTGCAGGGACACAATCCCTCCGAAAAAATGGTGGTTCCCGGCCGAAAATATGTTGGGATTATAGGAATAGAGCCAATTGGAAACTACGCTATCAAAATCAATTTTGACGACCTTCATGACACCGGCATTTTTACCTGGGCGTTTCTCTACGAAATGGGTCAGAACCAGCAGACCATCTGGGAAGGATATTTGGCTGCGATCGCTGCTAGTGGTCTTAGCCGGGAACCGTGAAGCTGTATTAATGGTTTTGCGTCAAAGGTCCTTACCGCGCACTAAGCGAGGCAAGTCTCCCACATATCCCATTGCATGACGCATAAGAAACTTTTTGGCCGGAGGCATTTTATTGACCATCGACAGGCCAAGGTCCCGCGCTAACCGAATAGGCCCTACATCGTTGGAAAACAATCGATTAAGGCTGTCTGTGACGGCAATTAAGACTACATTATCAAAACGGCGCCAGCGTTCGTAGCGCTCCAAAACCGCCGACGAGCCGATATCCAAACCCAATCTTTTTGCATCAACAATTAATTCCGCCAGAGCCGCCACATCGCGCAACCCCAAATTAAGCCCTTGGCCAGCAATTGGATGAATAGCGTGCGCCGCATCTCCAATAAGTGCCAACCTAGTATCCGTGTACCGGTCCGCATGCAACACACCGAGCGGAAACGCGAACCGTGGCCCAGTCAGCTCGACAGCCCCTAGCCAGTCACCAAACCGCTGATAAAGTTCTTCGAGAAAACTCTCTTCGCTTAAATCTAGATAATAATCAGCCAAATCAGACCGGTCAGTCCACACCACATTGCTTCGGTTAAGGGTCATGGGTAGCATTGCGAAGGGGCCATTCGGTAAAAATAGCTCCACCGCCACACCCTGATGCTCTCTTTCATGCACCACCGTACAAACAATAGATTTTTGCTCGTAGCGATGCTCGGTGTGGCCTATACCCGATAGATTGCGGAGCGTCGAATTACGGCCGTCCGCCGCGACTACCAAGTCCGCTTCAATGCAAGCTCCTTCTTCCGTATGCGCTGCCGCGCTATAACCATCGGACTCCAAAGCCGAAACGCAAGCGGGGCTGATTATCTGAAGACCGGGCGTTCTGTTTCCCTCAGCGTGCAACGCCTCTCGTATCGCGCGGTTCTCGATTATGTAACCGAATGGTTCATCACCCAAATCAGTGTGATCGTAATGCAAAAATAAGGGCGATATACCACGCAACGGATGTCCATCTGCCACTCGAATATCGAAAATTGGAGAAGCAGCATCCTCCAAAGTCTTCCAAAGCCCGATCGACTTAAAAATATTTGCGGACGCATGCGCGATAGCGGAAGCGCGACCATCATATGACTGCGATAGAACGGAACTAGCCTTCTCGCGATCTACAATCGTGACAGCCATCCCCTGCTTAGCCAGAGTTAATCCCAACACAAATCCGGCCATACCGCCTCCCACGACAAGGACTTGCGAGCGGCTTGATTTTATTAAAGACGACATGTGTTGACCCTAAACCCGCAGTTAAACAAGTGTCCAGAGATTATGAACCGACATCAGACCCACAAGTGTATAAAAATTAACCAGGATATCTAGGCCTGTCTATTTTTTGTTCACTATCTGGGTGAATGATTCCGGCGCCTCCTATACCATGTTGATATAAAGTCATTTTTTTTCCTTTGGCCAAACGGCATAAATCTTGAAGAGTACACCCATGTATGACTCAGCCCGGTAAATTAGTACTGGGCCCATTAATGAATGGTCTCAAGGAAAGGAAATTTCAAATGAAATTAGTCATGGGGATCATCAAGCCTTTCAAGCTTGATGAAGTGCGTGAAGCCCTAACGGCTTTGGGCATGGAGGGCATGACGGTTAGCGAAGTAAAAGGGTTCGGCCGCCAAAAAGGTCAAACCGAAGTTTATCGCGGCGCAGAGTATGCTGTGAACTTCCTGCCGAAAATTAAAATTGAGGTCGGCTGTGACGACGATAAAACCGATGCCGTTGTCGAGGCTATACAAAACGCAGCTAACACAGGGAAGATCGGTGACGGCAAAATTTTTGTGTCAGACCTAACTAAAACCGTCCGCATACGCACTGGTGAAACCGACGGCGATGCTCTCTAGAGCATGTTTATAAGGAGAAATTTAATGAAACTAGCTAAGTCTCTGATTTGGCCTGTCGGTCTCGGCGCAGCAATACTGCCGACGATGACGGTCCCAACTCTTGCCGCCGTTACAGACGAGGCGGCATTCGTTTTTAATACCTTCTCGTTCTTAGTGCATGGTTTTCTTGTCATGCTCATGGCGGCAGGATTCGCAATGCTAGAATCCGGCCTAGTGCGCACAAAAAATACGGCTGCAATTTGCCTGAAAAATATAGCTCTCTATTCAATTGCAGGGATCATGTTCTACCTGATCGGGTACAACTTGATGTACACAGACGTCCCAGAGGGTGGTTGGATCGGCAGTTTCAGCCTTCTATACAATACTTCAGAGGCAGAGCTGGCGCTTCTAAATGCCGAAAAGAAGACGCCCGAACTTGTCGCAGGCGTTGTAAAAGGTGGCTATTCGGTTATGTCCGACTGGTTCTTCCAGATGGTGTTCGTGGCCACTGCGGCATCGATTGTGTCCGGCACCGTCGCTGAACGAATCAAGGTATGGCCATTCCTTATTTTCGTCGTGGTCTTAACGGCCTTTATTTATCCGGTCCAGGCTTCCTGGGTCTGGGGTGGGGGCTGGCTCGCTGCTATGGGCTTCTCCGACTTTGCCGGCTCTACGTTGGTACATTCTACCGGTGGCTGGGCAGCTCTTACTGGCGCTATAATACTCGGCGCGCGAAAAGGTAAGTACGGGCCAAATGGAGAGGTACAACCCATTCCCGGTGCAAATCTGCCTCTTGCTACCTTAGGAACCTTTATTCTTTGGTTCGGCTGGTTTGGCTTTAACGGCGGCTCTCAGCTAGCGCTGGGCAGTGCTGCTGACGCATCAGCAATCGCCATTGTTTACGTTAATACCAACCTGGCGGCAGCAGGAGGCGTGGTAGCTGCAATGATCGCGGCGCAGATCTTGTACAAGAAGATCGATCTCACGTTTGCGCTCAACGGCGCTATCGCGGGGCTGGTATCCATCACTGCAGGGCCCGACCTCCAAAACCACCTTCACGCTATTATAATTGGTGCGATCGGTGGTGTCCTAGTCGCAATCGCTGTACCGCTTCTGGACAAGCTGAAGGTCGACGACGTGGTAGGTGCAATCTCGGCCCACTTGGTTGCCGGCATTTGGGGCACCCTCGCGGTAGGCATCTTCGGCAGTGGGTCGCTTCTAACTCAAGCGATTGGTGTCGTCGCAATCGGCGCCTTTGTGGTTATTACCAGCGCTATCGTGTGGTACGTCCTAAAAGAATCTGTCGGCATCCGAGTCGATGACGAGGCTGAGGAAATCGGTCTTGATAAGGACGAACTTGGAATGGAGGCCTATCCTGAGTTTGGGCGAGGCTCACAGACCATGTAAGCCTCATAGGGAAGGCTGGGATAAGTACCTTTACAGTAAAAAATTCTAATAAGAATTTCCCTAAAATAAAAAAGACACAACCTTATGAGGGGAGCTTTAGCTCCCCTCTTTTTTGTCCGCGCTAAACGACCCCGGTCTAAGTAAAAACAAACAAGCCGCCAACAAAAACTTATTTCTATTTCCAAATATCCAAAATAACGCATATATTTATTTGGCATTAATAATTCTGTGTTTAATGGCGTAATAAATGAGAAATCCAGCTTTTGACGAATTAGCGGTTTATCCCTTTTGGCGCTTAGCAAAACTATTGGAAGGTGTGCCAAAGCCAGAAGGCATAGATGAAATTGCTCTGCAGATAGGCGAGCCGAAAATTCCACCACCAGATTTCGTTGCTGAAATCATTGCCGAAAATGCTGGAAAATGGGGTAATTATCCGCCGCACCCAGGCACCGCCACCTATCGAACAGCCTGCGCGAATTGGCTCACTCGTCGATACGAATTACCCAAAGGGATGATAGACGGTGAACGTAACGTCCTTCCCTGCGCAGGTACGAAAGAAGCGCTCTTTCATATGGGCTTATTAGCAGTGCCGCGCGACAGGCCCACAGGCAATCAAAAGCCTTATGCGGTGCTGGTCCCCAACCCAGTTTACCAAGTGTACTATGGCGCCGCGGTTTTCTCAGGCGGCGAGCCCTACCCAATCGCCGCACCCGCAAGCAATAATTTTATGCCCGATTATGCAGGACTTGACCCCGGCATCCTCGAACGAACAGCGCTGGTTTATCTATGCAATCCGTCGAACCCCCAAGGTGCCAGTGGGTCAATGGACTATTTGGTCAAGCTAATTGATCTCGCACGGCAGCACGATTTTATACTCGTCTTTGATGAATGTTATTCGGAAATTTATCGAGGCGACCCGCCGATTGGTGGCTTACAGGTTTGTGCAAAACTAGGTGGTGATCTTAGTAACGTCGTCGTTCTCCATTCCCTCTCCAAGCGCTCTTCAGCACCGGGCTTACGCTGTGGTTTTGTTGCAGGTGACCCAAACCTCATTGATGCGTATCGTACGATTCGAAGTTATGCGTCTGTTGCTGTGCCTCTACCCTTATTGGCGGCAGGTGAAGCACTTTGGAATGATGAAGCCCATGTGGATATAAACCGCGCCCATTACGCTGATTTGTTTGATATTGCGGAGTCTATTCTTGGCCACATCCCTGGGTTCTCGAGTCCGCCTGGTGGCTTTTATTTATGGTTAGACGTGGGTGATGGCGAAGCTGCTGCCCTACAATTATGGCGAGAAGCAGCGGTGAAGTGCATGCCTGGCGGGTATATGGCCCAAAACGACCCCTTCACCGGCGAGAATCCGGCGGCGCGGTATCTTCGAGTTTGTTTGGTTCACGATAAACCGACGGCTCAAGAAGCCCTGGAGAGAATTGCTAGCGTATTGGAAACGTGACTATCATGTTAGCAAGCTCAAAAAAAACCAAATTCTTACCAGCGGCTATGCGCGCAAAAATCCACAGATTAGCGCTGCGAGCAGGAGGACTTGCACTGGTCAGTTCCTCTCTATTCTTTGCTTTTGCTTTTGCCAGCCACAATCACACCGATCCGTCTCTCAACACCGCAACTGCCAGCGTCGCCCAAAACGTAATGGGCACCATCGGCGCAACCATTAGCGATTTGATGCTGCAATCCTTTGGGTTGGCCTCCCTTCTCATAATACCGGTATTTTTATCCTGGGGCTTACGTCTTATGCGCGAAAAAAGAATTGCGCGAACTTGGTTAAGAATTGGGCTTTTACCATTTACCGTTCTGGCTGCTGCAATGACATTAGCCCTATTAGTCTCAGCCCCAACAGAATTGGGATATGCCGGCGCCGGGGGAATCTGTGGGCATATTCTTGCCGACCCCGCTGTTTTTGCCGGCCTACCTATCGTAGAACTCCCTGAGACAATTACAGGTCTCATACTCGCTTTATTGGTCCTGGCAGCAACAGCCTATTTGCTAGCCTTCAGCCGTCAAGAGTGGGCGTGGGCACTTTCGCAACTTTGGTGCGGAATGCGCTGGGCCGGCGTCAGCACATATCATCGGGCTTCGCGCTTCAGGCAAAATTGGGGGGGGGATGATACCCTAAACGATAAATTAATCTCCCTAAAGAATAAGCCGGACGCAGTCGGTAATAACGCGCCCTTACTCCGGGAGTCCAAATCGCCAGGCCTAGTTGAAAAAAGAAAGCCCCAAACAAAACAAAACAAAAGGGCAATTGCTGCTAAACAGCCCCGCCTCGATCTGGAAGCGCAATCTGGCGACTTTGACCTACCATCGTTTAATTTGCTGCAAGAACCGGGAACCACATCGTCTATATCAAAGACCATTAACGACGGCGCGTTGGAACAAAATGCCCGTTTGCTTGAAGGGGTTTTACAAGATTTTGGCGTGCGTGGAGAAATTGTCAAGGTGCGCCCCGGGCCCGTGGTAACCCTTTATGAACTGGAACCAGCGCCAGGCACAAAATCTAGCCGAGTGATTGGTCTTGCCGATGACATTGCGCGCTCAATGAGTGCAATTTCTGTTCGTATTGCAACTGTCCCTGGGCGCAATGTCATCGGCATTGAATTACCAAACAGCTCACGTGAGACAGTCCTTTTACGCGAATTACTGGCGGCAAACGAATATGAAAAAACTAAAGGTAAACTGCCGATGGTCCTGGGAAAGGATATTGGAGGTACACCAATCATCGCCGATTTAGCAAAAATGCCTCATCTATTAATCGCGGGCACGACTGGTTCGGGCAAATCGGTAGGGTTGAACGCTATGATTTTGTCTTTGCTGTATCGGCTCACGCCCGAAGAATGCCGCTTCATTATGATAGACCCAAAAATGCTGGAATTATCCGTTTACCATGATATTCCGCACCTTCTAGCCCCTGTCGTGACAGACCCTAAGAAAGCAGTCATTTCGCTCAAATGGGCGGTACGAGAGATGGAAGACCGCTATCAAGCGATGTCTAAGCTGAGTGTCCGTAATATCGAAGGTTACAATAAACGCGTAGAGGAAGCGGCTAAGAAGAGGGAAACTCTAACCAGAAAAATTCAAACCGGTTTCGACCCAGTAACCGGCCAAGCCGAATTCGAGGAACAAGAGCTAGACCTGAACCCGCTGCCGTTTATTGTAGTTGTAGTCGACGAAATGGCTGACCTCATGCTTGTCGCAGGAAAAGATATTGAGGCCTCCATACAAAGGCTAGCACAAATGGCCCGGGCAGCGGGTATCCATATAATCATGGCCACCCAAAGACCTTCGGTGGACGTAATAACTGGCACGATCAAGGCAAACTTTCCAACCCGCATTAGTTTTCAAGTCACCTCCAAAATTGACAGCCGAACGATTTTAGGTGAGCAGGGTGCAGAACAGCTATTGGGTCAGGGCGACATGCTATATACCGCGACCGGCGGAATGTTAACCAGAGTCCATGGGCCGTTCGTTTCGGACGAGGAGGTTGAGGCAGTTGCTGATCACCTTCGAGCTCAAGCAGAACCTCAATATAATGAGACGGTAACCGAAGAACAGGATAGTGAAATTGGTGAGTTTGGACCTGGAGGATCGGAAGCCGATGCTCTGTATGACAAAGCAGTGGCGCTCATTTGCCAAGAGCAAAAAGCCTCCACAAGTTTCATCCAACGCCATTTGCAAATCGGCTATAATCGTGCGGCACGTATTATGGAACAGATGGAGAAGCAGGGTGTCGTCAGTTCGGCCAACCATGCGGGTAAACGCGAAATTCTTGCGGGCAATCACTAATAATGTTGCCGCCGCGGCGGTAATGGGGCTTTGTCTCGTTACAGCGCCCACTGCAGGAATAGCCAACCAAATCAGTTACCAGCCAAATGAGGTAGAAACGGCCCACGTTAGTCGCATTAAATCTTACCTTAACCGCATTTCCACAATGCAGGCGCGGTTCATTCAAACAAATCCCGACGGCAAGACCTGGGAGGGCACACTCTCGATTAAGCGGCCCGGCAAATTCCGTTTCGAGTACGACCCGCCGGTGCCTCACACGCTAATTTCAAATGGCACATGGTTCATCCATGTAGACCGGGAACTGAAGGAAAGTAACTTTCTGCCCTTAAGCCGAACTCCCGCGCGCTTTCTCCTAGCCAAACAGGTGCGTTTCGACAAAGAGGTAAAATTGATAGGTTTTCGCCATAAAGCAGGCCTAATTCATTTGAGAATTGTGAATACCGAACATCCAGACTTGGGCTACGTTACCCTTACCTTTAATGAGCGGCCACTGGCATTACTGCAGTGGCGCATGCATAATGCACTAAATCAGGATACGCTGATCACACTACAAAACACCCGCATTGGTCTCCGCTTAAACTCTGAGTTGTTTAAGTTTGTTGAGCCGCAACAAGAAGACCAAGATCAAGACTAATAATTCCGCTACAGTAGAATAATAAATGTGAAGTTCGTCAAAGATGACCCATAGTCAGCTACCCATCATCGGAATTCCTGCTTGCCGGATAGAGTTAAACGGAAAACCTGCTCATCGTGTCTCTGACAAATATATCGAGTGTCTACGAATGTCGACCGATTGCGTGCCGCTACTTGTGCCGGCATTTGGTGACATTGATTTTGCCTCGGAAATTTTGGAGCGGCTGGATGGACTATTCCTGACGGGCAGCGGGTCCAACGTAGAACCGCATCGCTATGATGGCTTACCGAGCCGAGAGGGTACGGCTCATGATCCGTATCGTGATGGCACTTCTTTGCCCCTGATAAAGGCAGCGATCGACACTAAAGTGCCGGTTTTTGCAGTATGCCGCGGTATTCAAGAATTGAACGTCGCATTGGGCGGAAGTCTGCATCAAAATATTCATGAATTGCCCGGGAAGAGTGAACATCGAATGAACCGAGCGGCGAATACAGACGAACGGTTCTCCGTGCGTCATCCCATTACAGTAGAAAGAAATGGACTACTTAGTGAAATTACAGGCGGATCAGAGGTTGAGATGGTCAATTCGCTGCATGGTCAAGCAATCGATCGGGTTGGAGATGGCCTAAAGGTTGAAGCAATCAGTGAGGATGGTGTCATTGAGGCTGTCAGCGCCTCATACCCGAATGCTTTTGCATTGGGCGTTCAATGGCACCCAGAGTACCCCATGACTGAAAGTTGTATTCTGTCTCACAGCTTGTTCTCTGCTTTTAGTACTGCTGCTACCAAGCATATGAATGCTCGAAATTCGAGCGAAAACAAAACGCACGCTGCCTAAATTAGGCCGTACATTACATCCAGTAGGAGACTAAACATGACTTATGCCATCCCACTATGGGACACCCCCTCATTGCCGATTGCTGGAACTGATGATTTGTTTCCTGTTAATAGAATTTTTTGTGTTGGGCGAAACTATGCAGCCCATGCACGTGAAATGGGGCACGACCCAGATCGGGAACCACCTTTTTTCTTCACAAAATTTGGCGACGGTGCGTTTACGGGCTCTGAATACCCCTATCCATCCGCAACCGAGGACATGCACCCAGAATGTGAAATGATTGTCGCTCTATCAAAGGGAGGCGCTGATATACCAGAAAGCGACGCAGAGGATTGCGTTTTTGGCTATGGTGTCGGTTTTGATATGACCCGTCGGGATATGCAACAAATTGCTAAAGATATGGGGCGGCCCTGGGCGCTGTCCAAAGGGCCTGATTTTGCGGCTCCATGCAGTATTCTGCATAGGGTTTCTGAGGTGGGACACATAAACGAGGCCGGGCTACTTTTCACCGTTAATGGTGAGATCCGACAGGAGGGTAACGTCAACCAAATGATTTGGTCGACAGCGGAAATGATCGTCTATTTGTCCACTCTAATTACTCTTAAAGCCGGTGATATTATTATGACCGGAACGCCAGCTGGTGTATCGGCCGTTGTTAAAGGCGACAAGCTTATTGGCCATGTTGACGGGCTGACAGACTTGGAACTCACGATAGTCTAAAAATTCAGTTCTCTGTAAGCTGTGATATCCATGCGTGAGCATAGCCAAAAGATCTACAATCGAGAACTAAACCTCTCCGACTTCCATTTCGGGGAAGATAAGCGCATTAGCCGAAAGGGAAATGCGCACACCATTACCGTAATAAGGGTGAACCTCATGTAGCATCCAACCAGGGAATACGACTAACAGTCCCTCTTCAGGTTGAATATCAAAATTATATCCAAAAGGGTCTTGCATTTTAGGCACAGTGCGCGCGCCGGATCTCGGATCGATTAGAGATAATAAGCCGCTGTAAGGGTGTTCCGCTGGCGCTGGCTCAGCGGCCACATAATAAATTGCAGACCAAAGGCTGCCATCGTGGCTGTGTGCGCGCGTATAAGCGCCTTTGCGTGCAATATTCGCCCAACCTGTGACAATAATATCCATTTCTGGGGGAAAATCAGCAACTGTAGCACTGGTCATTTCCTGCAAGGCGCGGCCCAAACATTCATTAAAAATTTGCATTTCCGGTTCATCCCACTGCATCAAATCGTGGTCTGATTGCCAACCGCCAATATTACTCCCAACATTTTGGCGCCGTACAGTTTCCCTTGACAGAACAATTTCTTTTAGGCGCGGGTTGATATCCACTAATTCAGGCACCCTTTGGACACGAACAGGGCTAGCAAACACGGATGTAATTTGTTTTCTAATGTGATCCATTTTCCATAAAGAGGTTTAATTTTCATTTAATGTTCAGATAAAGCTAAGCTTTGCGCTAAGAAACGATATAACTAGGTTTATCCCACTGCCGCTTAAAGCCAAACGATATTTTGGAGTGATTTCGACGATGCGCCTTGTAACCTGGAATATCAACTCCATACGCTTAAGAATTCCGATCATCGCGAAGCTGGTTAAAGATGAAAACCCGGACGTTATTTGTCTGCAGGAAACCAAGGTCGTGGACGGCTTGTTCCCAGTCATGGATTGCGAGGCGCTTGGATATAGCCACCTCGCCTATTCGGGGATGAAAAGCTACAATGGCGTTGCAGTCCTTTCACGGCTGCCGTTTATGAAGACCATAACAAAGGAATGGTGCGGCAAGAGTGATTGCCGCCATATTTCCGTGACGTTCGAGTCAGGTATTGAATTACACAATTTTTATGTGCCTGCAGGCGGCGACGTGCCTAATCCAGAGACTAATGAAAAGTTTGCCCACAAACTCCAGTTCCTTGAAGAAATGACGGCCTGGTTCTCTGACATGCGGTCTAAACCTGGCTCGAAGATTTTGGTGGGCGATCTCAATATAGCGCCGCTCGAGACCGATGTTTGGTCTCACAAGCAACTTCTAAAAGTAGTAAGCCATACGCCCGTTGAGATCGAGAAACTAGAAGCCGTAAAAGAATCCTTAAAGTGGATCGATGCTATTAGGCACTTCACCCCCAAGAAGGAACATATGTACAGTTGGTGGAGTTATAGATCGCGGGATTGGGCCGCATCTGATCGGGGGCGCCGACTAGATCATGTTTGGGTCACTCCGGCTTTAGAAAAAAACCTTAAATCGGCGTATATTCTTCGCCAAGCGCGCGGCTGGGAGAAACCGTCAGACCACGTGCCGGTGATTGTAAACATTTAGGTGTTTAGCATAACTAATTGGTTTTTAACCCTAGTTAATTTCGTCTATATGCGTCATATTATCCAACATTAGGCCTTACGCCTATATTTCTTCAGCTCCAAACTTCAATACCTTTTCAGGGAAAAGCCACATGACCGTTATAGCAATGATACGCCACGGGCCGACCGAGTGGAACGAAAACGGCATAGTCCAGGGCCGAAGCGATATTCCACTAAGCGTTCGGGGAAAAAAACAAGTTGCTAGTTGGGTAATTCCGGGCAAACTCCAAAGTTTTGACTGGGTGGCCAGCCCTCTTAGCAGGGCCACAGAGACGGCCCGGATCCTCTCCGGACTTACGGTTCCCACCGATGACCGGTTAGTCGAAATGGATTGGTCAAGCTGGGAGGGACAAACGTTACCGGCATTACGAGCAGAGCTCGGTGATCTGACGGCAGCATGGCAAGCAGAAGGTTTAGATTTCCGCGCACCTAATGGCGAAAGTCCTCGCGAAGTGCAGGAGCGGCTGAAACCATTCCTATTAGATCGCGCCCGGTTGACCAAAGATACTATTGTGGTCTGTCATAAAGGGGTCATTAGAGCTGTCTACGCACTAGCTGTCAGCTGGGACATGAAAAGCAAGCCGCCTGTAAAGATGGAAGACGGATGCGCGCAGCTCTTTTCGCTTGATCAGCACGGTATGCCGGAAACGCTTGAATTAGACCTCAGCTTAGCGGCACCTAGCGCATGACCAAATCAAATGACTTTACTACCGATCCCTTTATACCAGATTACCGGGCCGAAAAATTGCAATCATCCGCACCCCATTTGCATATTTAAGAGAGTCCGACAAAACCCCGCCCACCCGAAGGTTAGTAGAAGTAAATGACCCAAAATAGCTACCACCGTTATACAAGCAAAAGCGTGTTACGCGATTATATCCAGGCGGGCATCGGTGTTTTATTTTTTGGCCTACCAGTTCTATTAGCCGATCTTGGGTTAATCATGGGAACCATTTTAGGGGCGCTTACAATATTTTTTATTGGCCATGGCGCACGAACGCTCAACCATCAACTCAGCTTCTTCGAGTTGACAAATAGCGGCTTGATTAAACACGGCCCCGTAAAAAAGCGGCTTGCATGGGAACAGCTTGGTGAGGTGAAACTCCGGTATTTTTCTACCACAAAAGATCGTCCGAGCTCAGGCCTTGGTGAAGGCTGGATGGAAATAACCCTCAACGGTGATGGCATAAGCATGAAGTTCAACTCTGAACTAGAGGGCTTCGCGCATATTGCTGACACAATCGAGAAAAAGGCAACCAGCCTCGGTTTGCGTTTTGACCAATCGACCGAAGCAAATTTTAGAGCGCTGCGCGGCGATATTCGGCCAGAGGATTCCGATAACCCACGCGATAAAACGCCCTATCCGGACAATTATAGAGGCTCTGGACTCTGATGCTAAAGTCGTTAAGCGAAATGGCAGAAAAACCTAGTCAGGGCTGTGAAACCATCCCAGCTCGTTAGCCATGAATAGGGGCATCATTCAGGCCAACAGCGTCATGCCTTCACGCGCGACCACAGTACCTGGCCTTACGTTTTCAGCATCACAACTAATTTTATCCATCATTTCATCGTCATGACTAGGGTCATGATGGAAAATTACTAAAGTTCTTACCCCCGCCTCATCAGCAAGGCGCGCACCCTCTTGCCATGTGGAATGTCCAAACCCTTTGAAACGCGGATACTCCTCATCTGTGTACGTGCAGTCATAAATAAAAATGTCAGCATCCTTTACGAGCCCCAGAATTGTCTGATCAGGGCCTTCCTCACTGTGCTCTGTATCGGTAACGTAGGCAATCGATTTACCTGAAAATTCGATTCTGTAGCCAGTGGCATTGTTGGGGTGATTAAGCGGCGCGGTTAAGATTCTTATCCCCGGCCCGGGCTTCTGCAAATCACCTACAGCAAAATCCCGATAGGTAACTTCAGCCTGAAAAATGCCTGGTGGCACAGGAAAAAGCGGCGCCATCATCATTTCTACCACTACCTGTTTTAAGCTATTTTCAGGCTGCAAGTGGCCTGCCGCCAGCCTAATTTTATTGCCAGGAATAAACAAAGGAGCAAAAAAGGGCAGCCCACACACATGATCAAAGTGGGTGTGTGTTAGAAAAAGGTCGACATCTACCGGGCCTCGCGAAAGCAGCGCCTCCCCAAGGCCTCGCAAACCCGTCCCTGCATCAAATATAAGCGCCCTATCGCCGCACTGAATTTCCAGACATGAGGTATTTCCTCCATAGCGAACAGTATTCGGCCCGGGGCAAGCAATGCTACCCCGCACACCCCAGAACCGGACAAAAAATGTATTGCTAGCCTCCATTAAGCGTTTCATATAGCCTTCCAACTTTATTATACAAGTTAAGATTATCTCTATTTGACGGTTGGGGTAAGGTTCGAAACGCCAACAATATGGCCCCCAAGGCTAATTGCATTTGAAATTTCCTTTACCTCCAGACCATTATTAATGAGCCCAGCAATTATTTGCCGGGCTGTTTCATACACGGTTGTATTTTTCAAGGTCTATGCCGTTTGGCCAAAGGCGAAATAATGATTTTATATCAAAATGATACAATAACCTCCATAATCATTCATACAGATAAAGAGAAAAATAGATAGGCCTGGATACCCCGGATAATTGTTATACATTTCTGGATCCGATATCGGTTCTTAATCTCTTATTGCACCATTGGGCTACTCAAACTTTCTGCTCAGCCTGGCTGCAATATATGGGTTCGACTGTTTAGGTAACGAGCCTGTAGCCGCCCGGCTCAGTAACTAGAATCCTGGCCTTTGACGGGTCACTCTCAATCTTCTGACGCAACCGATATACGTGAGTTTCCAATGTGTGCGTAGTGACGCCAGCGTTGTAGTCCCAGACTTCGCCTAATAGAGTTTCTCGGCTCACTATTTTATCGCCGGCCCGATATAGATATTGAAGAATTGATGTCTCTTTTTCAGTGAGGCGAATTTTTTTATTTTTCGAATCGTCGATCAAAATTTTCGGACTTGGCATAAATTTATAAGGCCCAATTACAAAAACCGCAGCCGAAGTATTTTCATGTTGGCTCAAGTGAGCCCGCAGCCGCGCGAGCAACACGCCTAAACGAAAAGGCTTTGACACGCAGTCATTGGCGCCAGCCTTCAGGCCGAGAGCCAAATCGGAATCAGTACAAGTTAACATTATGATCGGTGAACTTATTCCATTGCGTCTCAACAAACGGCATGCATCCAGACCGTCCATGTCCGGCAACCTAATATCAAGCAAAATTATATCGAAATAGTCACATTTGACTTTTTCCAGCGCCTCTCTCGCCGTCCCTGCAACGTGGGTCGTAAACTCCTCATCAAGTTGCAACTGTTCTTCAAGAGAAGCACGCATAGCCGCGTCGTCGTCTACGATCAATACCTTCGTGCCGGGCATCCAAATCTCCCTGGCGCTAATCCTAAAATAGCCTGGGACATAACATTGCGCCCCAGGTTGTTGATTTTAAACATCTGAAGCACTTTACCATTTTCAGCCAATCTTTTGACCATGAAATTAAGCATACTGACGATCACTGCCCGCAATCGTGATCATTGATCGATAGCTTTTTTTATCTTAAAGGATACCTGGCGCCAATAGAGCGGCTGACATTTTATCGGCAATAATTGCCGCCCAAGCTCAAAAAAATCGAGCAAATCATTAAATTTCTCCACAATTACGCGGTTTCCCGGGCGCTCTGACATGGAGGTTGGATGGCACCTTCCTTGCATATTGTGAGCCTGAAAGGAACAGGTTATGACCACCGCTATAAGCGCTCCAATCAACACTGCCGCCGCATCTTATGCATCCGCGCCCAAGCCATCCCTAGCATCGGCGCCAGAGCCAGAGGAAATCGAACATCCCTTTGCCGACATTGACCATAATTATGAAGCAGAGACCATCCTAGCGTCCGAAGCTGAAAAAGTATGGTCTGATGACAACTCGAAGGATTTATTCGGCAAGGATGGGTTCACTTTTGGAGATTTTTTGGACATCATCAATCCGCTCCAACATATACCCGTGATTGCAAATATTTATCGATCAATTAGTGGTGACGAAATTGAACCTGGATCCCGCATCGCAGGCGGCGCTCTATTCGGAGGCGGCCTCGGGCTTGCGGGTGCGTTGATCAATGCAGTCATTGAAGACAGTACCGGAAAAGACCTGGGTGACCACGCGTTAGCCATGATTGAGAGCGATACGTTCAGAAATCAAAACACCACCGAGCAAGTGGCAGCAGCTCCAGCCTCCTCAAGCAAATCACCTAGTGGCACCGCTTCTCATGCTGAAACGGCAGCGATAAAATCGCCAACCTTAGTTAGCCAGAGTGATCCCAAAATTCGAATTGGCCGTAAATCGGCATTATTCGACAAGGCCCCGACCATTGCGGTAAACACTGCACGTGGCCAGGCATTCGGCGGCATCATGATGCCGCCCAATGGAAACGCGCCTATCGCACAAACCAAAGAGGCTGCAGCGACCGACGCTCTATTAAACGCTCGGTCGGCCGTGCCTAGCGCTAGCGTTAGTAACCTTACGGGGCGCAGCAGCGCAAATCGCATTGCTTACGGCGTTGGCCCAAAGACCATAAGTAGTCTTGATGCCAGGCCAGTCGTCAACCCAAAAGACCCAATTGCTCTTTCGCCTTCTATCGAAGCTCAATTGAACACGCTATCCCAGCAATCAACAGCCTACAACAATGCTAAATCGCCACCAAAATCAAACCCTAAAAATATCTTGCCAAAAGGACTTCAAAATCCGGTTGGTGAAACCATAAATTTTAACAATGCCACCGCATCTGCACCATTGCCAAACGTGATGCTTAACGCACTTGATAAATATGAAATAATGATGCGAGAACGGCGCCAGAAAAACGGCTAGACTGTGACGCCGTCGATTTGGTGCTCAAGCTTTGCGTCGATATTCTGACACTATGGATATTATTGTAGAGCCCAAAGGCTGGTTGATAGCTGGGTCCACCCATTACCGCTGCTCACTCGGCAGAGCGGGCATTGTCACAGACAAAAGAGAAGGTGACGGGGCAACCCCGTCAGGCGTTTTTCCGTTACGCCGACTTTTGTTCCGTCAAACCCGTATTTCAGACCCAAAAACAAAGCTGCCCCGCCAGGCATTGGAGAAGTACGATGGGTGGTGCGATTCCCCAGCAGACCCGCAATATAATCAGCTCATAAAATTACCTTACGACGCAAGTGCTGAGTCCCTCTGGCGTTCAGACCACCTCTACGATTTAATTGTGGTGCTAGGATATAATGATGATCCAATTCAGCCGGGACGTGGCAGTGCTATTTTTTTGCATTGCGCACCAGCGAATTATGCGCCAACGGAGGGCTGTATTGCACTATCTACGGAGGATTTATTAGATTTGGTAGTCGACTGCAGCCAAGATGATCGCTTAATTGTGCCGCACATTAACTAATACGCTCCCCAAAAATAGCTCTGCCGACCCTGACATGGGTCGCCCCGAATGCTATTGCACATTCATAATCTGCGCTCATGCCCATGCTAAGAAGCGGCAAGCCGTTTCGTGCAGCTATTTTTCGCAATAAGGCAAAATGAAGAGATCGTTCTTCATTGGCCGGAGGAATGCACATGAGGCCTGCAACCGGCAAATCAAGCTCATGAAGACATTGGTCAATAAAAGAATCTGCTTCGTTCGGCAGAACCCCGGATTTTTGTGATTCTTCGCCAGTATTTACTTGGATAAAACATGGGATTCGGCGGTCTAGTCGGTCCATTTCCCTGGCCAACGCATACGCAAGCTTCAAACGGTCCAGGGTCTCAATAACATCAAACAACGCCACGGCTGTCCGCGTTTTATTGGTTTGCAGTGCGCCTATAAGATGCAATTCCACAGACGCCCCGGCCTCTCGTAAGGCAGGCCATTTCCTCTCAACCTCCTGAACCCTGTTTTCACCAAATTTATTTTGGCCAGCCTTTATCGCCTCTAAAATTTTTTCTTCCGCAATGGTTTTACTAACTGCCAATAGAGACACGCTGACCGGGTCGCGTTCTGCATCTTTTGCAGCCGTGGCGATCTTTGCTTTTACAGCCCGAATATTTTCAGAAATTTTCAATATGCAAACCCTTACGCTTCATATTATCAGTTCTATACAATCCGTTTATACGACAATTAAGAGTAAAGGCATTTGCTTACACTCGTCAAAACGCTAAAATCCGCCGTGCTGCACCATCAACTCAAGCACAAAAATTTTGTGGATTTCACCAAACATTTTCCTGCATATAGGCGCATGAGACAAATTTTAATAGTTCTGTTCATGAGTTCGGCCATTCTTGCTAGCGCTTGCTCCAGCAACAAGAAGAGCAGCCAGACAACCGAAGCGGAACCCTTAAACGCAACTAGTGCGCAAAACTCCGGCAATGGCGGTATTCTAAGCGCGGTTTTCGGGGGCGAAGGAAACCCTGCCGGCGGAGGGACCTCGATAGCGGTAAACGGCTATTTGTGGCGAGCTTCACTTGATACGATTTCGTTCTTACCTCTAAATACGGCGGACCCTTTTGGTGGCGTCATTATCACCGAGTGGTATAGCCCGCCTGAATCGCCTGGCGAAAGGTTCAAGATCAATATTTATATTCTAGATAAGTCGTTAAGAGCCGACGGGTTGCGGGTCACCGTATTCCGACAAAAGCGTTCTGGAGCCAATCGCTGGGTCGAGGCGCGAGTAAGTCAAAAGACTAGCACCGATTTAGAAAATGCTATTCTCAAACGCGCCCGACAAATGCGCATAAAATTAGTCCAATAACGGGTCGCTATCCCACCAACACCGAGTCCATGATCGGAGATAAGGTGCCCAACCTTACTGCACCATCTCTTAGGAATTTCAGATGAGCCGGTACAATTTCATAACAACGGAAAAAAAATGGCAACGTATCTGGGAAGAACGCGGCTGTTTCGAGGTTAGCGAACAATCGGATACGCCAAAGTATTACGTGATGGAAATGTTTCCTTACCCGTCCGGCAGAATACACATGGGGCATGTGCGTAACTATACATTAGGCGACGTTGTCGCTCGCTATAAAAGAGCTCGTGGTTTCAATGTTCTACATCCAATGGGGTGGGATGCATTTGGTTTACCCGCCGAGAATGCAGCCTTTGAGAATAATGTTCACCCGGCAGATTGGACGCGGGAGAATATCGCCTCGATGCGCGACCAGCTGAAATCTATGGGTCTATCTTTGGATTGGAGCCGAGAGCTCGCCACTTGTGATCCGGAGTACTATGAGCAAGGGCAAAGGTTATTTTTAGAATTTTTGAAAGCTGGTTTCGCCTACCAAAAAGAATCCTGGGTAAATTGGGACCCTGTCGAAAATTCTGTTTTGGCTAATGAGCAGGTAATCGACGGGAAGGGCTGGCGCACAGGTGCGCTTGTGGAAAAGCGACTCTTAAAACAATGGTTTTTCAAAATCACCCAATTTTCTGACGCTCTGCTTGACGGTCTCAACTCACTTGACCGGTGGCCGGAAAAAGTGCGCCTAATGCAAAAAAACTGGATAGGCAAATCTGAGGGAGCACGCGTTCTTTTTAAGCTAAGCAATGGCGATAACCTTGAAGTATTCACTACGCGGCCCGATACATTATTCGGCGCCTCTTTCTGTGCGATCTCCGCAAATCATCACCTCGCACAACAGCTTACCAAGAACAATTCTGAAGTCGCGGATTTTATAGACGAATGCAATCGTATGGGTACAAGCGAGGCCGCAATAGAGATCGCCGATAAAAAAGGTGTCGACACAGGCTTTACCGCCGACCACCCTTTTTTGAAAGGCAAACGCTTACCCGTTTACGTTGCGAATTTTGTCCTGATGGATTACGGCAGCGGAGCTGTCTTCGGCTGCCCAGCCCACGATCAACGAGATTTAGATTTTGCCCATAAATACAAGCTAGATGTGACGCCGGTTGTGCTGCCAAAGGGCGCCGACTTAGAAACCTTCAAGATCGACAAAGAGGCTTATGTAGGTAACGGATCAATAATTAATTCCGATTTTTTAAACGGGCTTGAGGTAGATGCTGCGAAAAAAGTAGCCATCGAACGCCTACAATCAATAAATCGTGGATCTGCGGAGATAAGTTATCGGTTGCGAGATTGGGGGGTGTCTCGGCAACGCTATTGGGGTTGCCCGATTCCTGTAATTCATTGCGAGGATTGTGGTTGCGTAGCGGTGCCCGACGCAGATCTGCCTGTTGTATTGCCAACCGACGTCACCTTTGATGAGCCTGGGAATCCGCTAGAACGCCATCCCAGCTGGAAACACGTAGACTGCCCAAACTGCGGTAAACCAGCGTTACGCGAAACCGATACTTGCGACACGTTCTTCGACTCCTCCTGGTATTTTGCACGCTATTGTTCCCCGCATGAGAAATTGGCTCCCTTCGCCCGCAGCGCAACAGATTACTGGATGCCCGTAGATCAATATATAGGTGGCATCGAACATGCAGTGTTGCACCTATTATATTCACGCTTCTTCACCAAGGCGCTGCACCACAAGAAAATGCTAACGGCGGACGAACCGTTTGCCGGACTTTTTACGCAAGGCATGGTTTGTCATGAGACATATCGAGACGAAGACGGAAAGTGGCTTTTCCCGGCAGAAGTTGTAAAAAGGGGGAGTGATTGGGCGAACAAGAAAACCGGCGCCAATGTCACTGCTGGGCGTTCGGAGAAAATGAGTAAATCTAAGAAGAACGTCGTTGACCCCGCTGAAATCATATCCAGCTACGGCGCCGACACCGCCCGCCTTTATATGTTGTCCGATAGCCCACCCGATCGAGACTTAGAATGGACGGAAGCCGGCATTCAAGGGGCATGGCGGTTTTTGAATCGGTTATGGCGGATGATGGATTTTGATAACAAAGATTTGTTCGATAGCGCGCAAGAAACACCAGAAGACTTGGGCACCTTAACATCGACACACCGAGAAATGCATAAAACAATTGCTAACGTAACTAAGGATTTCGACCGATTTCACTTCAACCGTGCCGTAGCACGAATTAGAGAGTTCAGTAGCTTGATTGCGGATATTGCCAGCACATGTGATGAGGCTGTGTGGCTCAAACGGCATGGTTGTAAGGTAATCTTGCAACTCATCGGGCCAGTCGCACCTCATATTGCCGAGGAACTTTGGCAACGTCTCGGATATAAAGATTTACTCGTGGATTCTCCTTGGCCAGAATATGATCCATCATTGTTAATGGATGATACGGTAACGATAGCCGTCCAAGTCAACGGAAAGCTGCGCGGAACGATTGAAGTGCCGCGTGACAATAACAAAGAAAAGACGAAAGCAGAGGCCTTGTTGCTTGAAAATGTTCAGCGAGCAATAGATGGCAAACCGCCACGCAAAGTCGTGGTAATTCCAAACAAGGTGGTTAATGTTGTTATTTAGAAGAATATTCGCCCTAAGCCTTTTCATAGCGCTTGGAGGGTGCGGTTTTCAGCCACTCTATAAAAAGCAACAGGCTGGCGATGCCGTGATCGAAGATTTAGCGCAAGTCCAGGTGCTAAACTTGATTGACCAAGTCAGCTACGACGACCGTCTAGGTCAGAAAATCAAGAACCTTCTGCTAGACCGTTTAAACCCCGGCGGAAGGCCCAACAATCCCTTTTATGTCCTCGCCGTAACCGTGAGCACAGCGAGGACCGAATTGGGTTTAAAATTCTCCGACGAGGCAACGCGCGCGAAACTTTCAATAAATGCGAGTTATTTGTTGAGAGAGAAAAAAACTAACGCGGTATTGTTTCGGGGCAGCGCACGGTCCGTCAATAGCTACAACATTGTCCAGTCTAATTTCGCCACTCTGAGCGCGGAGAATAATGCTAAAGACCGCGCCGCGCGTGAGATCGCCGATGATATTAAACTCCGGCTCGGAATCTTTTTTAAAGAATTGCGAAGCGGTACCTAGATAAAGACAGCCAGTTGAAAATTTCGAATAATCAGGTCGACTCTTTTATTGCCAACGGTGCGAAAGCCGTTGAAGCAGCTTTGGTTTATGGGCCCGATGTTGGTCTTGTGCGAGAGCGCGCAAAAACCCTGGCAAAAAATATTGTTAGTGATTTAAATGACCCGTTTAACGTATCGACACTTTCAGGTAGCACGATTTTGGAAGATCCTGCGATGCTATCGGATCACTTGAACGCCCTTTCTATGACCAGCGATAAACGGCTTGTGTTAGTGTCGGATGCATCTGATCGCATCGCGGATATTGTCGAGTCATCATTATCACTAGGCAATTTAGCCGCATTCTTGATTTTAAAGGCTGGTGATCTCAAACCACGAAGCAAACTTCGGTCGCTCGCTGAAACCTCAAATTCTATAGCTGCACTCGCTTGCTATTCAGATGATAACCAATCAATCGCACGCTTGATAGACGATATATTTTCGTTCGACAAAATAGGGTGCGACCGCGAGGCCCGGTCTTACTTAGAACAAAATTTAGGAAATGATCGAGGAATCTCACGGTCCGAGCTCAAAAAACTAGCAATATTTGCTGGCCCAAACGGCCAGCTGGGGCTTGAAGATATCGCAACGCTGATCGGCGACAATACCACCATTACACTTAGCGATATCGCCTTCAGCGCAACCGATGGCAGCGCCGCGGAAACGGATCGTTATCTGAGTCGCTGCGTGTCTGAAGATATCCCATCGATCGCAATATTGCGCGCGGTTTCCAACCACCTTCTCAGGTTGCAGCTTACTGTTAAGAAAATAGCCAATGGCGAACCTCCAAACCAAGCAGTAAACGCGTTGCGTCCACCGGTATTTTTCAAAACACGAGACCGATTTATCCGGCAACTAAACCGGTGGCGCGACCGGCAAATATCAAAAGGCCTAAGCCTACTAATAACAGCCGAACAGGAATGCAAAAAGGCAGGCTCCCCAGACTTGGCCATCTGCGGCAGGACACTACACCAAATTGCCGCATTAGCGCGCCAGGGCTACCGCCGATAACCGGCACGCCAAAACCCACGACCCATTAGCCGTAACTCAGCCGCGGTTCAATAGTTGAATTAGATCATCCAATTGTTCAAGGCGCTGGTAGTGGATAGAAAGGATGCCAGCCTCGCCCTTTTCGTCAATTGCGACCTTCAGTCCAAGCGTATCACTTAAGCTATTTTCAAGATCTACAGTGTTAGGGTCTTTTGCCGTAGCGTTGTCGACAGCGATCCGATAGTCTTTTAACTTTTCTTTCGTGTTGGGTTTTTTGGATAATTTTTCCGCTTCGCGAACGCTCATGCCTTTAGAAATAATCAACTGAGCCAGTTTTTCAGGATGTTCTGCATTCACGAGTGTCCTTGCATGACCAGCACTTATTTTACCTTCTAGTAACAACAACCGAACTGATTGCGGCAAGGTTAATAGTCGAAGCATATTGGCCACATGGCTACGGCTTTTACCAATTGATTTGGCTAGACCCTCTTGGGTGTGGCCAAAATCGCTCATCAGTCGATGGTAGGCTTCAGCCTCTTCGAGCGGCGAAAGATCTTCACGGTGTAGATTTTCCACCAGGGCTATTTCAAGCGCCTCTTGATCATTTAATTCTTTGACCACCACGGGAACATCGTGAAGCTGCGCCGCCTGCGCCGCACGCCACCTCCGTTCGCCAGCAATAATTTCAAACTCGCCCTCAATAGACGTCAATTCGCGGACTATGATTGGCTCAAGCACACCCTTTTCTTTAACCGATGCAATAAGTGTTGCCAAAGAAACGTCATCGAAGTGGCGGCGCGGTTGAAATTTTCCTGGCTTCAAAAGATGAATAGGCAAAGTCGTCGTTACGTGTGCAACGGTCTGACCAGCACCTTGCGCACTGTCACCAAATAGGGCTGATAAGCCTCGGCCTAGCCCGCGGCGCTCCTTGTCCTCAGCGGCAATCATGCGGCGACCCGCCGCTCTCGTTTCAACAGCTCGCTTGCTAGATGCATATAGGCCCGGCTACCGGCACAATGATGATCATAAAGTAATACCGGCTTACCAAATGATGGCGCCTCAGAAATTCGCACGTTGCGTGGAATAATCGTTTCGTAAACCTTATCGCCAAAATGCTGGCGTACATCGGCCGCAACCATTTCAGATAAATTATTTCGACTATCAAACATCGTGAGCACCACACCCTGGATTTCTAAATTCGGATTAAAGGCTCGCCTGACACGTTCAATCGTATTCATTAGATGACTTAACCCTTCAAGGGCATAAAATTCGACTTGTAGCGGCACTAAAACAGCGTGGGCCGCGGTCAGCGCATTCAGGGTCAATAAATTCAAGGATGGAGGGCAATCGATTAATATATAATCAAAGTCTTTAATACTGAGAGCGCCAAGCCCAGCCTCCAAACGAAATTCACGATTAGCTACCGTTACTAATTCAATTTCTGCTCCAGCCAAATGCACAGAAGCCGGCACAATGGATAAAAACGGAATATCTGTCGGCAAAATAGCGGACTTAACACTCGCACCGTCAACAAGCACATCATAAGATGATGTTTTGATTTTTGAACGATCTATTCCCAAACCTGTGGTCGCATTTCCCTGAGGATCAAAATCCACGATTAAGACCTTTTTCCGGACCGCTACCAACGCTGTCGCTAAATTTACCGCGGTAGTTGTTTTGCCAACACCACCCTTTTGGTTGGCGACTGCCAATATTCTGGGGCGTGCCGCCCCCTTAGTCTGATAGTTCATAGTTTGCTGCCTCCAGAACAAGGATTTTGCCTCTTGGATCGCTTAGGCTTTGTCGGATACGGGCAGTCACCTTCCAGTCCGAAGGCAACGCTTCTATTTCCTTATCAATACCTTCTGCTTTAGGAAATATACATAGTTTTTTCTCATTTAACACTGGTTTAATTATATTTAATAACGGCTCAATAGCTGACAGCGCGCGGGCGGTAATTACCTCCGCATGCTGGACTGTGTCTATTACATCTTCAATACGATGAGCGTGCACCGTAATTTTGCAATTCAGTACGCGCGCAGCCTCTCGCAAGAACGCAGCCTTACGTTGGTCCGATTCAATTAATTCACAGCCTATTTCCGGCCTAAGTATAGCGAGGATCAATCCAGGCAACCCTGCGCCACTGCCGAGGTCAATGAGGTGCCTCGTGGTCCGTGGAATAAGCGGTGAGAGCTGAGCACAATCGAGAATATGTCGGCGCCACGGATCAACTAAACTACGCTTGCTTACGAGATTAATAGCACCATTCCACTTTTTAAGAAGCTTCAAATATAGCTCAAATTTTTGAATTGTTTCACGTGAAACAACTATTTCGGCCTTTAATTGATCAGCCGTTAGGGGATCAGAGGCTTCTGCTAGCATCAGACCGTTTCACATGGCGAAGCAACGCGATTATTGCCGCCGGCGTCACCCCAGAGATGCGCGCCGCAGACCCAAGCGTAGCGGGGCGTGCATTTTCTAATTTCTGCCGAACTTCTGTCGATAGACTGCCGACAGCGCCGTAATCCAAATCCATCGGCAGCTTCAGAGCTTCATCTTTCTTATAAGCCGCAATGTCAGCATCCTGGCGTTTTAGGTAATGCCGATACTGAGCATCGATTTCAAGCTGCTCGGCAATCACCGAACTAATGGAGCCCAGGGAGGGCCTAATCTGAGACAGGGCAGACACCGTAATGCCGGGCAGAGATAGCAGATCTGCAACAGTACGCCGGGCGCCATCGCTTGGCACCTCAAAACCAATTCGCGCCAGTTCGGTTGGATTAACGCTCAAATCTCCGACCATGATCCGCGCCGCTTCGAGCGCAGAATCTTTAAAGCGCCACGCTTTAAGCCTTTCCGACGATAGACAGCCTAGACTTTCGCCTAAGGGAGATAAGCGTTGGTCTGCATTATCGGAGCGCAACCTTAGGCGGTATTCCGCACGCGAGGTAAACATGCGATAGGGCTCTGACGTACCTTTGGTAACCAAGTCGTCAATCATAACGCCAATATAGGCCTCACTCCGATCAAGGATAACCGGCTCTTGACCTTGCGCTGAACGCGCAGCGTTTATGCCGGCCATGAGGCCTTGGCCTGCAGCCTCTTCATACCCGGTTGTACCATTAATTTGACCGGCAAAATAAAGACCGCTTATGCGTTTGGTTTCCAGCGAATGCTTGAGCTCCCGCGGATCAACGAAATCATATTCGATCGCATAACCCGGTCGGATCATCTCCGCCACCTCCAGCCCAGGTATTGTTTTTAGAAACGCTCGCTAAATGTCTTCGGGCAAAGACGTTGAAATACCATTTGGATAGACTGTGTCATCATCAAGCCCCTCCGGCTCAAGGAATAACTGGTGGCGCGCCTTATCTGCAAAACGCACCACTTTGTCTTCAATAGACGGGCAATACCGAGGGCCCAAGGACGCGATCTGACCAGAGTAAATCGGCGCCTTATCAATATTTTCCCTTATTATATTGTGGCCATCTTCCCTCGTATAAGTAATGTAGCAATCAATTTGCGGCGTGGTAATTTTATTGGTCATAAAAGAAAAAGGAACGGGCGGATTATCGCCCGATTGCACATCCAGGCTTGCCCAATCGATTGTCCTACCATCGAGACGCGGCGGCGTCCCCGTTTTAAGGCGACCAAGCCGAAATTCATATTCAGCGAGGACCTTTGACAAACCATAGGCTGCATCCTCACCGACCCGACCCGCGGGCGTTTGGGATTTGCCAATATGAATAATCCCCTGCAAAAACGTTCCGGTCGTCAATATTACAGACTTCGCCGATAATAAAACGCCCCCACTGGTTACAACGCCAACAGCTCGGCCATTGCCATCAATTTTCAGCCCCTCAACGGCAGCTTCATAAACCTCCAGACCCGTTTGGGCACTCAGAGCATCTTGCATTGCTTTGCGGTATAATTTGCGATCGGCTTGAGCGCGCGGGCCTCGCACTGCCGGCCCCTTGCTCTGGTTGAGAATTCGAAACTGAATGCCAGCCGCGTCTGCAACTCGCGCCATTAAGCCGTCTAGGGCATCGATCTCGCGCACTAAATGCCCCTTGGCCAACCCACCAATAGCTGGATTACAGGACATTTCGCCAATTGTGCCCAGCCGATGTGTCACCAAGAGGGTGGAACCGCCACAGCGTGCAGAAGCAGCGGCAGCCTCACACCCTGCATGGCCACCACCAATAACAACGACATCCCAGCGATTTTTGTCCAATTCCATAGAAAGGAATTTAGGCCCTTCCCGACGCAAGGCCAAGGAGTCAATTCGATTTATTTTAACCTGTAACTACGATTGCAGGTTCTGGTTGGCATTGTTCCACGTGAAACAACTGGACTTTCAAATACAATCAGCCCCTAATAAAATAGGTTTAAAAAAAATTAGAGTTTTATTTTCAGATACAGAAATCCAGAAAAATAATATCCAACAGATCTTCGATGTCGACCGAGCCAGTCAAGACGCCCAAAAACCTAACCGCTATTCTTAGATCTTCCGCGCATAATTCCGAATTCTCTTGAGACCTTGCGCGCTTTAGAGCCTCCAGACATTTACCAAGTGCCGTCCGGTGCCTATGACGTGTAATGGTTGGCGAGCTCCCGGTGTTTAGGCGCTTTCCAACCTCCTTAATTAGACATTGGACCAATTTTTCGAGGCCAACTTCGCGAGTGACAGAGACTGGATATAAATTCTGCTCAAAATCCCGATACTCCGAAGTGATTTTATCCGTCTCAGGCTCAAGAAGATCAATTTTGTTCAAAACAAGTATTGTTTCTCTATCGACAATATCGATATCATGAATTGGCGTCGAAGTCTGATCGGCGGCAGCTACAACAATTTTTAAGTCCGATTCTGCCGCTCTTTGAAAAGTTCTTTCGATTCCTATTGATTCGACGTCCGATTGTGCATCGCGAATGCCCGCAGTATCCGCCAAAACAACGGGAAAACCACCCAGATCCAGATGTACTTCTATCACATCTCTTGTCGTGCCGGCTGTCTCGGATACTATGGCTGCGTCTCGACGCGCTAACCAGTTTAACAAACTGGATTTTCCCACGTTTGGAGGGCCAAATATAGCAATCTTCAAGCCATCCCTTAGTCTTTCTCCCCTATGCCCGTCTTCCAAATGGTTTTCAATCTCTTTAATAAGAGTTTTAACCGTAGGCCCTATTGCCGCTTCCACTCCCTCGGGTAGGTCTTCCTCAGGAAAATCAATTGCCGCCTCTAAATGAGCAAGGCAAGGCAAAAGTTTGTCCCGCCAGGAATTGTATAAATCTCCGAGTACACCGCGGGACTGCAGCAATGCTTGGCGCCTCTGCGCATCCGTTTCGGCATCTATCAGATCGATCAGCCCTTCAGCTTCCGTGAAATCGATCTTGCCGGCAAGTACCGCGCGTCGAGTAAATTCTCCCGGCTCGGCCATTCGAAGGCCATCAAAGCGGTTTAAAATTTCAAAAATCCGTTGGCGAACCGCAGTGCCGCCATGAAGGTGAAGTTCCACTACATCATCACCCGTATAGCTGCGCGGCGCGGGAAACCAAAGAGCGAGACCATCATCAATTTGTTCACCACTTGTGGGATCGACCACGCTGCAGCGGGACGCCAGGCGAGGCTTTGGTAAATTGCGCCCGGTGATTGTAGCCAATACTTTGCTGCTTTGCGGTCCGGACAAGCGATACACCGCAATGCCGGCCCGTCCGGGAGCACTAGCCAATGCGTAAATTGTTTCACTCATGCGCGGTTTTAACCTAAAGGAACGTGCATATGTAGCAGATAAATTCGTTTAATTTCTCTGCCCTTTTTATATTTCCGTAAAATGCTGCGTAAACCTATGACCTCCGCTCCTATCATCGACCCTGCCAAAATAAAAGAAGACCTTTTTTCAAACCAAGCGTGACATCAAGTAACCGAGAACATATGTTTTAAGCTACTAATACCAACAAAAAAGGAAAGAGGGAGGACAGCATGCCCGATATCACCATCAACGGCCCAGACGGGGATTTCTCAGGATATCTCGCAACACCTGCCAACGGATCTGGAGGTGGAGTATTAGTCATTCAGGAAATATTCGGCGTCAACAAAGACATGCGTTCGCATTGTGACCACTTGGCCGCGGCCGGGTATTTTGCTTTGTGTCCCGATATTTTTTGGCGACAAGAACCAGGCATCCAATTAACCGACCAAAGCGAAGAAGAATGGGCCCGCGCTTTTGAACTATATCAAGGTTTTGATTTAGAAAAGGGTGTGGGTGATCTAAAAATATCTCTCGCACTCCTAAAAACAATCGATGGTTGTAATGGCAAGGCTGGCACGGTGGGCTTTTGCCTCGGCGGCCTATTAGCATATTTAGTGGCAGCTCAGTCTGATGCGGACTGCAGTGTAAGCTATTATGGCGTTGGCATTGACGAGCAATTATCGGCTGCCAGCACCATCAATAGCCCAACCCTCTTGCATATTGCCGAAGAAGATGGGTTTGTCTCAAAAGAAGCACAGGCAAAAATAAACGAAAAATTGTCCAATCATAGCTCCATCGAAATTCATAATTATCCCAACGTTGATCACGCTTTCGCTCGCCATAACGGCCTGAATTTCGATTCAACCGCAGCCGCCCTAGCGGAAGAACGGACGATGGCCTGCTTTGCAGCAAACCTATCCTGACGTTCAGTCGCACGATTATACATAGCCTTACTAAAACGGAGTTCCATAATGCCATATGCAGTGCAAATTAATGAGACCGGTGATCCTGATGTTATGCACGTTATCGATACGGAGTTACGGGAGCCCGGAGCCGGCGAGGTCCGTATTAATCAAACTGCAGTAGGTCTAAATTTCATCGATACATACCATCGGACTGGCCTTTACCAAGTCCCAACACCAGCCATACTAGGGATGGAAGCTGCGGGAACCATTGATGCGGTAGGAGAAAAAGTGACTGGTTTCGCCTGTGGTGACCGCGTCGCATATGCCGGCGGTGGCCTTGGGGCATATACCGACAGCCGAATCATCAACGCAGCCAGCATTGTAAAAATACCGGATACTTTAGGCGACAACGAAGCAGCAGCACTCATGCTTAAAGGGTTTACCGCAACTTATTTGCTCCATAGAACGTTTCCAGTCAAAAAAGGCACCACGGTCTTGTTCCATGCAATTGCAGGCGGCGTCGGCTTAATCGCGTGTCAAATATTAAAACAGATGGGTGCAACAGTAATTGGCACTGTTGGAGATGAAGCCAAAGCGGAATTAGCAAAGGAACATGGATGTGATCATCCGATCATCTACACCCAAGAGAATTTCAACGATCACGTTGCTGAGATAACCAACGGCGAAGGCGTACCGGTTGTATTTGATTCGGTTGGGGCGTCCACCTTCGAAGACTCGCTGGAATGCCTATCCCCATTTGGTATTTTGGTCTCTTTTGGTAATGCATCTGGACCTGTACCTCCCTTTGATCCAGGTATTTTGTCCCAGAAGGGCTCTCTCTATTTCACTAGGCCTACATTGATGAGCCATATATCTAATCCAGAGCAAATCGCAGAGCTAGCAAAATGGTTGTTTCGCCATAAAGAGAAGGGTCTAAAAATCAACGTTAACCAGACCTTTTCCCTAAAAGAAGCGTCAAAGGCCCATGAGGCACTAGAAGGACGAAAAACCTCTGGCTCCACTGTGTTAATCCCCTAGCAAGCTCAAAAATCATCCCCTGATCTTTAGGCCGGAGTTTTTATATTAGGTTGTATATCCAACTAAGATTTATCGTGAATTATGAGGAACGATAGCTGCGGGCCATAAATCTAATATCATACTGCAGATTTACACTCATTTATCTGCATCAGTCGTTTACATCATTTTTTTGGATAGATTGATAAATTACTGGTTCATTGAGTCGAAGAAATCAGAATTATTCTTCGAGTGTTTTAGTTTCTCCAGCAAGAATTCCATCGCATCTGTAACGCCCATGGGTAGCAAAATACGCCGCAGAACCCACATCTTAGATAACGTCGCTTTTTCAACCAGCAGCTCTTCTTTCCGCGTCCCAGATTTCTGGATATCTATAGACGGAAAAACGCGTTTGTCAGATAATTTACGATCAAGAACAATCTCAGAATTGCCCGTGCCTTTGAATTCTTCGAAAATAACTTCATCCATGCGGCTACCTGTATCAATTAGCGCCGTGGATATTATAGTTAGAGAGCCCCCTTCTTCAATATTTCGTGCTGCGCCAAAAAAACGTTTGGGGCGTTGCAATGCATTTGCATCAACGCCACCAGTCAGCACCTTGCCCGAACTTGGCACTACGGTGTTATAAGCCCGCGCCAATCTTGTAATAGAATCGAGCAAGATAACCACGTCACGTTTATGTTCCACCAGCCGTTTAGCTTTCTGAATAACCATTTCGGAAACCGCTACATGTCGGGCTGCTGGCTCATCAAAAGTGGAACTTACCACTTCGCCTTTTACCGACCGAGCCATATCCGTGACCTCCTCAGGACGCTCGTCGATTAGTAGTACAAGTAGATATACTTCGGGGTGGTTTTGGGTGATCGCATGAGCAATATTCTGCATAATTACGGTTTTACCCGTTCGCGGTTGAGCTACAATTAAACCACGTTGCCCCTTGCCAATCGGCGCCACCAATTCGATGACCCTGCACGTAAAATCTTTACTCTCGCTATTTTCTATTTCGAGATTAATTTTTTCTTCCGGATACAGCGGTGTCAAATTATCAAAATTGATACGGTGGCGTACGGCTTCAGGTTCGTCAAAATTCACTTTGCCGACTTTAAGAAGGGCGAAGTACCTCTCGCCATCCTTTGGGGCACGTATTTGTCCCTCCACCGAATCTCCCGTGCGCAATCCAAATCGTTTTACCTGACTTGGGCTTACATAGATATCGTCCGGCCCAGGTAAATAATTTGATTCGGGCGAACGAAGAAATCCAAACCCATCCTGAAGCACCTCGAGAACACCATCACCAACAATCGGCACGTCATCAGCAGCCATTTGTTTTAGAATGCCGAACATCATATCTTGCTTTCGCAAGTTACTAGCATTCTCCACTTCTAATTGTTCTGCCAGAGATAAGAGATCGGCTGGTGCTTTTTGCTTCAATTCATGAAGACTTACTTCTTCAAATTTCATCATTTATAGCTCAATTTTATTTGATTGCGCCGTCGGCACCCCAATTTGGGTACAGCCACTTAAAGAGAAAGACTTTAAAAATTCTTAATTATCGCCGCGAATAGGAATTGGCAGAGAGCCAGTGGAATAGCGATTGAAAGAAAGAAGTAACCTTAATATGTCCAAATTTATACCCCAATTCAACATTGGGACAAGTGAAATTCACATCATAATTTAAAACGGTCGAACAACGACTAAAATAACAATGCCTATCATTAATACGGTCGGCACTTCATTTAGTAATCGATAAAATTTAGCCGGCCTCGTGTTTTCATCTCGTTCGAAAACCAAACGGTAATGCCCCAGCAAAAAATGTACCCCTGTTAAGACTGCAACCAACAACAACTTTAAAAACATCCACCCCTCACCCACAAACCCACCTTTTACTATCAGAGCGCACCCAAAACCCCACGATAATATCAGAGCTGGTGTCATTATTGCTCTGTAAAGACGGCGCTCCATAATCTTAAATGTCTCAGATTGAATAGAACTAACTGCAGATTCACAATGATACACATAAAGACGGGGCAGGTAGAGAAGACCAGCCATCCAAGCAATCACACTGATAATATGTAGTGCTTTAATCCAAAGCATTTTGAAAACCAAACAACTCTAAACGCTTATAAAAATCCGGCACACCGGTATTCATGAAAATCTACTGTCATGGTGTTACACGTAGGCGAAAACGATCAATTCACCTCAAAATCACGCACTGCTTTTACCAAAAACTCTACAGTTTTGGGATCCGTCTCTTTAATCACACCATGACCTAGATTAAAGATGTACGGATTTCCGCCAAAATGAGACAAAGTATCAAGTGTTTTTCTATACAACGTTTCAATATCGGAAAGAAGATAAATTGGATCTAGATTGCCTTGAACAGGCACTACTCTTTGGATGTTTTCCGCAGCCCATTTGCAAGAAACATACTGGTCTAGGCCAACGCCTTGTACTTCCAGTTGATTGATATACGATAATAATTTCGTGCCGGCGCCACGCGGAAATCCAATTATAGGTATTTGTGAAAAATGGTTACGGACTTGGGCGACGACTTTCTTTGTAGGCTCAACGATCCATTTTTCAAAGCCCTCTTCATCCAAAATACCAGAATGGGAATCAAATATTTGTACAGCTTCAACGCCTGCTTCTATTTGACCAATAAGATGAAGACTGGTTGCTTCTACGAGAACAGCCATAAATTTTTCAAAAGATGTTGGGTCTGTAACAGCCCAATGGCGTATTTTCTCAAAACTGCGACTTGTTCCACCTTCAATCATATATGTCGCAACAGTCCATGGCCCGCCAGCAAACCCAATCAACGTGCAGCCAGCAGGCAAACCTTCGCGGATAATCCTTATTGCGTCATACACAGTTTTGAGTTTGTAATTTTCATTATCATATAAATTATCCAACGCTGCTGGATTTAGGGGATCTCTCGGGGAAACTGGTATTAATCGGGGCCCGACGCCTTCCTCAAACCAAACTTTTTGGCCAAGCGCATCCGGCAACACGAGTATATCCGAAAATAAAATAGCAGCATCAAATCCAAACCGCCTAATTGGCTGCAACGTAATTTCAGCAGCTAATTCCGGTGAATAGCATAAATCAAGAAAGGACCTTCTTTGTTTCCTAATCTCACGATATTCAGGTAGATACCTGCCAGCTTGCCGCATTAACCATATAGGTATCGACTTTGGCACTTTTCCTTGAAGCGCAGCAAGAATGGGTTTCCGAGAGAGTAATTTTTGGGTTTCATCCATTGTTTTTTATGCTCTTAAACCATCATAAATTATTTTTTAAATCTATAGGTTGTTGTAGCTGTAGTACGGTGTGAAACGGGGATTATTATTTCTGAATATTTGTCCATATCTTTTTGTGGACGATTAATTTTTTTGTGGACAAAGCTCGAATAGTTCTGTTCGACTCGCTGCAGATTAGGGAAATTAGGTTTGGACGCAAATCGGGGATAGCTATCATTTTCGATTATGTTTCAGGTTATCTTTTTTGGTGTACAACTCTTTTCCACCTGAAGACAAATCTTAGCTACTTGTTATTAAGTTAATCTTTATTACCTTAGTCATGTCTGGCTTGTGGAAAAAACCTACTTAACCCCCAAAACTAGTTATTTAATACATTAGTTTTCCTGCCGGTAGTGTGCCTTGATGTCGGAAAAATATCATTTACATCTCGTATCGGACGCGACGGGGGAAACTATACACAGCGTCGCGCGAGCTTGTCTTTCACAATTTGATGCGATTGAGCCGGAGGAGCACCATTGGTCTTTGGTTCGCACGGTTGGCCAGATTGAGCGAGTCCTCGAAAAAAATAAAAGAAGATCCAGGGATTGTTATGTTCATAATTGTTGATGACGATATTCGCCATCGCCTTCAGGCGGGTTGCCGGGCATTGCAACTTCCTTGTATTCAGGTGCTTGATCCGGTCATCGCAACGTTGGCCGATTATCGACGTGACACGGAGGTCAATTGAAGAAACAGCTGCCGCCATTTTGCAACTGCTAGTGAAAAACAATAAATGACAGACACTAACGTATCAAAAATTGTTCTTGCCTCCGCCAGTAGGTCCCGTGCAAGCCTACTCAAACATGCAGGAGTGAATTTTGAAGCTATCCCATCAGATTGTGATGAGGACGCTATCAAAATAAAAATGAGAGAGAACGGTGCGATCGTGGACCAAGTTGCGGAGCAGCTTGCGATGGCAAAGGCAAAAATAATTTCTATAGACCATCCTGATAAATTTATCATCGGGGCAGACCAAATGTTGGCGTGTGAAGGTGTTTGGTATGACAAGCCGGAAGATATTGAGTCTGCGCGGGGGCATTTAAAATCACTTCGCGGCAAAACTCATCATTTGGTTTCTGCCACAGTCATATTATTTGGCAAGAGATGCGTCTGGCGCTATGTAGACACGTCGAATCTAACCATGCGAGAATTCAGTGACGATTTTATCGAAATATATTTAAACCAAGTTGGTGAGAAATTGTACCGGTCAGTCGGAGCCTACCAGCTAGAGGGTTTAGGTGCGCAGCTATTCTCTGGTATTGAAGGGGATTATTTCTCAATACTTGGGCTACCGCTGTTGCCTATGATGGAATTCTTGCGCGCAAACAAATTGCTAATTGACTAATGGACGGCGGTCAAACCAGATTTGCGGGGGTGATGGGGTGGCCGGTGGAGCATTCTAAATCTCCCCGGCTGCATCGGTTTTGGCTGGAACAGCTTAAAGTTGATGGCGCCTATATACCGCTGCCGGTCTCGCCGGGAAGGCTTCCGGAAGCAATTGCTGGGTTGCCGCTACTCGGATTCCGTGGCGTAAATTTGACGATACCCCATAAAGAGCTTGTCATCCCGCTGTGTGATAAGATCGATGAGACAGCGCGCCGAATTGGGGCGGTGAATACGGTCGTTGTCGAGGACGGCGTTCTGCATGGTACTAATACTGATGCCTTCGGCTTCATCGAAAATTTGCGCCAAAATAGTTCCTGGACCGCACCCGCCGGCGCTGTGGTATTGCTTGGCGCCGGCGGAGCTGCTCGAGCCATAGCTGTGGCTTTGTCGGATAATGGTGTGCAGGACCTGAGAATTGTTAACCGAACCCGAGAACGAGTGCAGTCTTTGATTCAGTCGACAGGACTCAAAAATGCCTCTTTTGTGCCCTGGAATGAGCGCGATCAAGCACTAGACGGTGCTGCTTTGGTAGTAAATGCCACGAGCCTTGGTATGCAGGGTAGTCCTAATTTAGACCTTAATTTGGCCGCGCTACCAAAAA
>PBOR01000064.1 GCA_002724395.1 Rhodospirillaceae bacterium
GTGAGGAGGATCCGTTTGGGTTTAATCGCCAAATAAACCCAATGCATATTCATGATGGGGTCGGCGACCTTAGGGGCTCGGTTAAACGGCCCATGGCGCCGCCTTATAGAAAGTGGCGAGGTATAGAACGTCTCGGTCCTGGCGAAAGCACCTATACCAGATACGATAGTGATATAACCGATACGGCCTGTGATTTCCTCCGTGAAAAGGCAATCAACCCTGATGATAAGCCTTGGGCGTTGTTTGCGTCACTCGTTTGCCCTCATCCGCCTTATAGTGCGCCGCAGGAATATTTCGATATGTATCCTGAAGCAGAGATGCCGAAGCCGAAGCTGATCGATCCAGACGCACCGCTTCATCCTTGGATGGTTAAATTGGGCCGCTGCCGAAATTTTAACGACTTTGTAAATGAAGAAATTCGGCGTCGGATTATGTCGAATTATTTCGGTTGCATTAGCTATTTAGATTTCAACATAGGCCGCATACTCCAATGCCTCGATGAATGTGGCCTGCGTGATAATACCATCATCGTTTATACCTCCGATCACGGCGAGAATCTCGGTACGCGGCAGATATGGGGTAAAATGAACATGTATGAGGAAGCTGCAGCAATCCCAATGATTGTGGCAGGACCTGAGGTGCCGGAAGCTAAAGAATCTAATACAGCGGTGACACTGGCAGATATTGCGCCGACGGTCCTCGAGGCCGTTGGTTTGCCGTATATGATAGAGGAAGAGAAGCTGCGGGGCCGGTCCTTAGTAGAACTTGCAAAAGAATCTGATGACATGGAGCGTCCAGCATTTAGCGAATATTACGGTCCTGGTGCAGATCGCGCTGCTTTTATGATTCGAAAGGAAAATTTCAAATTCATTTATTATGTAGGGTATGAATCGGAATTGTTCGATCTTGATAAGGACCCGGAAGAACTCACGAACCTTTTCAATGATCCTACGTACCAAAGCCTGGCCGGACGTTTAGAAGGTATTTTACGCGGGATTGTCGACCCGGATGATGCGGATGAACGTGCTTACATAGCTCAATGTGCGTTAATTAAGAAACATGGCGGGCGGGATAGAATAATTGATCGTGGCGCATTCCAAGGCAGTCCTGTACCTGGTGAGAAACCGATTTTCGTATCCTAATGGCTTGCGTGGGCTAAGAAGTTGCGGTTCCCTTCACTGTAACCCGATGCATTAGACGGCGATCGTCGTCGCTGTAATCGCCGATAGCGCAGTGCCAGGCGCCACGATTGTCCCAGCATAGAACATCGCCGGGCTCCCAGTGATGCCGGTAGACAAATTCCGGCTGTGTTACATGACGGGCAAGATAATTAATCATATTGTCGCTCTCTTCTCGAGTCAGTTGCTCGATATAATCGGTGTATCCGGGGTCTACGAAGAGCGTCTTACGACCAGTATCTGGATGAATACGGACCACTGGATGGCTAACCGGCGGGCGGTCATCGAAATGCTTTTTTTTGATTAATTGCTGCTTATTTAGCTTGTTCTGAACCCGTGATGAACCCAACTGAAAGTCGTGTATTGCGGTCAGCTTTTCGAGGAAACGTTGTAGCGTGGGTGACAGTGCATCAAAGGCCGCGCCGGCACTTGCAAACATGGTGTCACCGCCGACATCGGGGCATTCTAGCGTATGCATGATGGAAGCCTGAGCTGGGATTTCCTGATAGCTAAAATCAGAATGCCAAAACCAGCCCGCCTTAGCGCGGCCTATAAATTTACCCTTTTCCTTAATGTTTGAGACAACGAATATTTCTGGCTGTTCTGGCAGTGAATTCTCTGTAAGGACATGCCTATCCAATTCACCAAACCGCTCTGCAAAGGCCACATGTTGTTCGGGCGTTAGTTTCTGATCGCGAATGAGGAGTATTGAGTGTTTAGCGAATGCGTCATAGAGCGTCTTAAATACGTTGTCGCCGAGCGCTTTAGATAAATCCACCCCACGCGCTTCAACGGCGATATGAGGTGTTAGAGGTTTCACGCTAACGTTCATAATGCTTTGGTCGCACGCGCCGCTTGTGGAGGATTGATTGCCTTTGTTTTAAAGTCTTCGACGCGGCCATTACTCAAACGAACGCCAGCTTTTTTTATAGCGCTATCGGGTACTTTATCAAGTTTGGTGTAGAATGGATGGTTATGTTCAACCACAGGGTTATTACGGGCTGCATTGTAGTGGCTAAGTAAACCGTAACGTCGTTTATCCGAACGGTTTTGGTCTGAGCGATGGAGCGTATTGCAATGGAAAAAGGCAGCATCACCTGGTGCTAATTCGCAATGGACCATTTCATATAGTTTCTCAATTTCACTTTGTCGCTGGGGCTCTACACACATTTGGTCACCATCCGTCAGGACGTGGTCGAGCCGACCGACTTGGTGACTACCTTTGAGAAATTTTAGACAGCCGTTTTCTTGCGTTGCTTCGTCAATGGCAATCATGACACTTGCCATAAGTGGACGAAGACATCCGTTGTAGTACCAATAGCCGTAATCTTGGTGCCACTCCCAGGATCCACCACCGCCTGGGTCTTTGGCCGATAGCTTGGAGTGGTAGTGGTATACTTCACCGTCGAGTAATGCTTCGAGTGTGTCGACAATTCGATTACAGCGCGAGACTAGGCCATATACACTATCACCTGGGTGGTTCCATGAAACGAGCTTGGTGGCACCTCCTTCGTTGTCAGTGCGCGTGAAGAAGTTATCCTGAATATTAGGATCGGTCTCCAATGCTTGTACGAGAATTTCTACTTCCTCGAAGTCGAATAGCCCTCGGGTAATTACAAAACCGTCCCGATGGTATTTTTTTAGCTCTTGGTCGTTTAGCACTGAGGTCATATTCTTATCGCTCTACTGTAAAACCGGCACCGTTTGAGTTCTGGGTCCGCATTTCATGGGTGGTCGCATCAAATACACGGCGACTCACCGTCTCTAGATCCACACCTGTAACACGGACAAAACGAGCACCTGCAGTATATTGAATAGAATGGATAGCGTTAGGCGGAAAGATACCTGCTTTACCAGGTTTAAGCCGATATTCTTTAGAAACCACGAGGTTCTTGTCTAGCTCATCATATACCCATTCAGTCATATCCGTGTGTCCGACGGCCTGGCCATAAACTGCCCAGGAAGTGCCATGATCGTGCGGAGGTGCACCATTGGCAGAGTCAAAAATATGAAAAAGCAAATTAAAGCCGGTCTCCTCGCAGCGATAAACCGTATGGCGGCCTTCTTCTTTGTCTGGTCCAAGATTCTCCGCAATGAATGTCTTATTCTTCAGCAATTTCTCCATTGAGGTACAAATAGATTTTCGTGCCTTGTCCCCGTCCAATGTCTTCATCGCCTTTCGACAGTCCACAATAAACTCGTCTTTGCCGTATGCCATGGCTAGTTGCCCTTTGGTTGCAAGCTTATTTTATAATATATTAGTTTATGGAAACCGGGTCAAAAAGATGCCGGGTTGGGCTGACGATATAAATATTTCAACTGTAAATTTGAATAACTAAAGGAAAAATAATCAAATTTCAGTGTATAGAAAAATAAGTAATTAAATTTAGTCGAAAGCACAGAAACGCGTGTGACGTTTGACCATCAAGAATAAACCATCAAGCTGAAAGGTGCGATGCACAAAAGCATCGAAACCCACCAACACGTTCCTGTGTCCAGCCGCCGCATTGTCTTCGAACTCACATTGGTTTAGGCGAACGGCGTAAAATAATTTTCGAGAGTATTGAACGGTGCTGCAGAAATACCTGAATAAAATTTTGAACGCGCGCGTTTATGACGTCGCTATTGAAACGCCTCTCGAGGCAGCGCCGGGCATCTCCCGGCGCCTGAACAACAATGTCCTGATTAAGCGGGAAGACTTGCAGCCGGTGTTCTCCTTCAAGCTGCGGGGAGCCTACAACAAATTAATGAATATGCCGAAAGCCGCGTGCAAGAAAGGCGTGATCGCCGCGTCGGCGGGAAACCATGCACAAGGAGTAGCGCTTGCGGCATCTCGAATGAATGTCCCGGCAACCATCGTCATGCCGCAGACCACGCCCGAAATTAAGGTCAACGCCGTCCGCAAATGGGGTGGCAAGGTTGTCCTTCATGGCGACGATTTCGCAACGGCCTACGCCAAAGCGCTTGAGATTATCGAGAAAAGGGGCTTTACCTTGATACACCCTTTCGACGATCCGGATGTAATCGCCGGCCAAGGCACCGTTGGGATGGAGATCTTACGCCAGCATATGGGCGACATTCATGCGATCTTCGTTCCGATTGGCGGCGGTGGGCTGGCGACGGGCGTCGCGGCTTATGTGAAGGCGATCCGCCCGGATATTAAAGTCATTGGCGTCGAGGCAAGCGATTCCGCCTCGATGTATCACAGCTTGAAGGCGGGTCGGCGTATCGTACTCGATCAGGTAGGCATTTTCGCCGACGGTGTCGCCGTGGCTCAGGTCGGAAAGGAAACCTTCCGCCTCGCGCGCAAACTCATCGACGAAGTCGTTTTGGCGGACGTCGATCAAATGAGCGCCGCCATTAAGGACTTGTTTGACGACACTCGCGCTATTGCGGAGCCATCAGGTGCACTCGCCATCGCGGGCATGAAAATCTATGCCGCCCGGAAGCGCTTGAATGGCAAGACGCTGATCGCTATCAACAGCGGCGCCAACGTAAATTTCGACCGGCTGCGTCACATCTCTGAACGGGCCGAAATCGGTCAGTCCCGCGAAGCCCTTTTCGCTGTCACCATCTCGGAGAAGAAAGGTAGCTTCCGCGAGTTCTGCAAGATACTTGGAAAGCGGAGCGTCACGGAATTTAACTATCGCTATTCCGATCAGGCGGATGCACAGATTTTCGTCGGAGTGGGTTTAACGGGAGGCAATACCGAGCGGTCGCTAATTCTTAAGATACTTCGCAAGAATGGCTATCAGGTGCGCGACCTGACGGATAATGATATGGCGAAATTGCATATTCGACATATGGTTGGGGGACATCCATCCAACATTGTCGACGAACGGGTGTATCGATTCGAATTTCCGGAGCGCCCCGGTGCTTTGATGAACTTCCTGACTCATATGGGTGAGCGCTGGAATATTAGCCTCTTCCATTATCGTAATCACGGTTCCGCCTATGGACGCGTGCTTTGCGGTGTGCAGGTTCCCGCAGCGGACGAGAGGTCGTTCCAGTCTTTTCTGGACTCACTCGGGTATCCGTATTTCGCGGAGACCAACAACCCTGCGTACCGGACCTTCTTAAGTTAAATGCGTTTCATTGGACTCATATTGAGTATCGCGTTCCTATTCACGATGGCGACCAAGTTGGCAGCCGAACCAGGTAAAGATTACGCTTGGTGCGCTCTCGCGGTACCCGGCTTGATATCCGAATCACTCATATTATAGGCTTTAAGCGCCTTTTGAAGATCCTCGACCTTGATCTCTGCCCCTGTTCATGCCGCTACCCTTGATGGACTGGATTTCGAAAAGACCTCCGCCGGATTTAATAGACAGTTAGCTATCCGGTAGAATTATGAAATCTTGTTTGTAAGATTGAGTAGAAAGATGGGTATCCTGGGCGTGACGTCTATGATAACGATAGAGCTATCAATTTGCAGGACAAGTAAAAATGTTTCAGGCAGTTCGTTCCAATGCTAAACTTGATATTCGTGCTTGTGATAACACTTTTGCATGCGAGGTTATGGGTGTTGATGTTAAAACACTCAACGATGATCAGTTCGGAGCGCTGGAGAATGCATTTGATGAATACGGTGTTTTATATATACGGGGGCAAGAGTTTGAACCGCGTGACCTCGTAGATTTTTCAAAACGATTTGGTGATTTGGAAACACATGTACGACAAGAATATTCATTGCCAGAGTTTCCAGAAATTCATGTGCTGTCGAATATCAAGGATGGCGAACGTACGATTGGTAGTGCCTATGCGGGCGATTCTTGGCATTTAGATTTGAGTTTCCTGAAAGTGCCGGCACGGATGGCGGTATTGTATGCTATTGAAGTTCCATATGACGATTGCGGTAATGCCTTAGGAGATACCTTGTTTGCCAGCGGATTTGATGCCTACGATACGTTAGATCCAAAACTACGCAATGAGCTAGAGGGTAAGCATTGTTTCATGCAATACAACCGCCGTCAGGAGGCGAAGCGATTGGAGCGTATTCATGATCATCCGCGCCCTCCGATGACAGAGGAGCAGAAAGCAAAAACGCCTGATATATGGCAGCCAATTTTTCGGACACATCCGAATTCGGGACGAAAAGCAATTTACGCTAATCCGGCAAATACATTCTGTGTTGAAGGCAAGAGCGAAGAGGAATCAGCTCCCGTTCTACAAAGCCTCTACGACCATTTGTATCGCCCTGAAAATCTCTACCGTCATAAATGGCAGCCGGGTGATTTGTTGATGTGGGACAATGTAGGCGCTCATCACATGGCGATTACGGATTATAAATTGCCGCAACGCCGTTATCTTATTCGAACATCGGTTAGTGGCACGCCGGTTTTCTAAGAATAATCTGGAATAATAGGTGGAGATTATGGCTGGTATCCAAAAAATCGGCTTCGTAGGTATTGGAAATATGGGAAGGCATATGGCCCGCCATTTGGTTGAGGCAGGCTTCAGCTTGACTGTGATGGACGTGCGCCCTGAAATTGTCGAGGCATTTGTAGATGAATACGATTGTTCCAGTGAAAACGATCCGAAAGCATTAGGTGCAGCTGTTGACGCAGTCATCACTATGTTGCCCACCAGTAAAATCGTACGCTCTGTCATTCTTGGTGAGGATGGTAAGTATGGTGTGGCTGACGGTATGGTGGACGGATCGCTTGTCATTGATATGAGCACTTCGAATCCGGCGGATACAGTAGCACTAGGAAAATTGCTGGCTCCTAGAGGCATTAGAGTTATGGATGCTCCGGTCGCAGGCGGCGTTGTTTTTGCTGCTGATGGTTCATTGTTAATCACGATGGGAGGAAGGCAAGAAGACAAGGACCGAGCCCGTCCTTTGCTTGAAGCGATGGGTA
>PBOR01000065.1 GCA_002724395.1 Rhodospirillaceae bacterium
ATGTCTTGGCAACTAGTAGTAACCAAATCAGCATAAGATTTGGCACCCAAGCCGATATTTTTGGCACCCAGCTTTTTCGGGCTGCAAATATGAGTGCGAATCTGGGTGCCAATCGGGTGCCAATTTATTTGCGTAATGTGTGTCACTAGAATAACTGTGTTTCACGGTATCATCAGTCTCATAACCTGAAGGTCGTAGGTTCAAATCCTACCCCCGCAACCAATCATAGTTAAGTGAAATCAATAGCTTATAAGACAAACGCCCTCCGCAATGGAGTGCTTTTTTTGTGCCCAGTGCAGACCCAGTGCCAAAAGATTTTCGAAACCTAACGCCCTCCAGGTTTTTGCCTGAACCGGTAACTTAGGCGTCCAGCAAGTAGCAAGCGTCTAAATGTTCTTCTATACGGTCACGCCTGTAAATTGCTGCGAGAACGGGGTTTTTATTGATTATAGAATCAAACATTTTATTTTTTTGGAAGCTGTGTTGATAATTATAGTATGGTTTCCGACGGGCCCAATTTTTTTGATGAAATGTATGGGAGCGGCGACGCCCTCAGAGAACCTTATCGCCTCTACGCTGATTGGATTAATGCGGAGGAGATTTCAAGTTTAAGGTTGAAGTCCCAAGAAGCCGAGACCGTTTTTCGGCGCACGGGTATCACTTTTAATGAGTATGGTAACAAGAAGGGTGCTGAGCGCCTCATTCCTTTTGATCTCGTTCCAAGGATTATATCAGGAAGGGAATGGGCTCGCCTTGAGCGGGGGCTAAAACAGCGTGTTACCGCAATTAATGCCTTTTTAAATGATATTTACCACCGGCAAGAAATTGTTCGTGCCGGTCGCGTGCCAGTCGAATTGATTGCTAATAATAGCGCTTTTTTGGATCGCATGATTGGAGTGATGCCACCTGGAGGCATCTACACTCATATTGTTGGTACAGATATTGTTCGAACAGGTGAAAACGAGTTCTTTGTTCTCGAAGACAACGCTCGAACACCATCTGGTGTATCTTACATGCTCGAGAACCGCGAAACGATGCTGCATATGTTTCCTGAGTTATTTAAAATAATTCAGGTTCAATCGATAACGGAATATCCCAGCAATTTGACTCGATCGCTTGAGGCTTGTGCACCACCTTCTTGCATTGGCCGACCTACAGTGGCCGTGCTGACACCTGGAGTTCATAACTCTGCATTTTATGAGCACTCTTTTCTAGCTGACCAAATGGGAGCTGAACTTGTTGAGGGCTCAGACCTTCAGATTGTGGACGGGAGGATTGCAATGCGCACCACCCGCGGCTTTAAGTCCATAGATGTTTTATATAGGCGGGTGGATGACGAATATCTTGACCCCCTAAATTTCAAACCAGAGTCTTTACTCGGTGTACCAGGGATCCTCGATATTTATAGGTCTGGTCGAATTACTATAGCAAATGCACCAGGTTCGGGGATCGCGGACGACAAGGCAATATATTCATACATACCGGAGATAATTCAGTTTTATACAGGCGAAAAACCGATATTAAAGAATGTTATGACTTGGCGTTGCGCAGAGCCTGAAGCCTTGTCTTATGTTTTTGATCACATAAATGAATTGGTCGTAAAGGAAGTGCACGGATCAGGTGGCTATGGGATCCTTATTGGTCCAGCCGCAAGTAAGCGCGAAATTGCTCAATTCAAACGAAAATTGAAGGCGAAACCGAGCAATTATATCGCTCAGCCAACCCTCTCACTCTCGACAGTTCCAATTTTGACTAAGAACGGCTTGGCGCCCCGACATGTTGATTTACGGCCATTTTTACTGATGTCGCCAGCCGGCATCCAGGTTACTCCCGGCGGTCTTACTAGGGTTGCACTCAAGAAAAACTCGCTTGTAGTAAATTCTAGCCAAGGCGGCGGCACAAAAGATACTTGGGTCTTGGAAGAATAATGCTTGGTAAGACAGCAGGTGGCTTGTTCTGGATGTTTCGTTATTTAGAACGCAGTGAAAACATAACTCGGCTTTTAAGCGCTGCGCTGCGGATTACGCTGACAAGATCAGCGACCACAACGAATGAGTGGGTTTCGGTTGCGGCGATGACAAGCATTCGTGATTCTTACGAACAGCGTCATGAATATTACTCTTCGGCAAATGTGGTCGATTTTCTTTTACGTGATCATTCAAATCCAACGAGCGTTCTAAATATAATTGAGAGTGCACGAAATAATGCTCGAAGTGTTCGCACAGCTCTTACGCGCGAAGTGTGGGAGGCAACCAACGAATGCTGGATTCAATTAAACGAGTCATTGCAGCGACCCGTGCATGAAAAACGCTTACCACTAGTGCTTGATGAAATACGCAAACAAAATGGTATGGTTCGAGCTGCTTTACATGGCACGATGCTACGCAATGATATTTATAATTTTTCCCGAATTGGGACGTTTATAGAGCGAGCCGATAACACGGCCCGTATTTTGGACGTAAAATATCACGTGTTATTGCCAACTTTTTCTCACCTCGCCTCTTCACTTGCTAATATTCAGTGGGAAACAATACTTCAATCTGTGTCTGCTTTGCGCGCATATCGTTGGTTAAATGGGGCAGACATAAATCCTACTGAAATTGCAAATTTTCTAATGCTTGATGAGAGGATGCCCCGATCTCTGATATTCTGTCTAAATAAGGTCAGTTCGAATCTTGGCCATCTGGAGAGATCTTACGAGGAGAGTCACACTTGCCACGATTTATGTAATGAACTGCAGTCGCAGTTACAAAACAACTCCGTTTCGGAGATTCAAGATTATGGATTACATCAATTTATTGACGAGTTTATCGGGGATCTTGGCTCCTTGAGCAAACAGGTTGAAGTCGATTACCGCTTTTATGAGTAGAAAATGCAGATTAGCTTTAATCATCAAACCACCTATAAATATGATCATCCCGTCTCATATGCGCTCCAGCAGCTTCGCTTACACCCAAAGTCTGAGTCCGGCCAATCTATAGTAGATTGGTTAATTTTAGTTGAGGGCGGAAAAGTGGAGTGCGAGTTCCAAGACCATAATCAAAATCATGTTCACTTAATATCTATAGAGCCTGGTCGGGGTGCACTTGAAATTAAATGTGAGGGAACGGTAGAACTTTCAAACAATGCAGGGGTGGTGGGTAAACATACCGGTTTTACCCCACTTTGGTATTATCAGCGCTCCACCGAACTCACCAATCCAGGGCCGACGATCCGGAAATTTGCACGTATGAGCGGATCAAAGCACTCAGATCATATTTCTCGGATGCACGCGCTTTCGAGCTCCATTTTAGCTAAAATTAAATATGAGACTGGCGCTACTGATGCAGACACTACTGCCGAAAATTCTTTGAAATCTGGCAGTGGTGTTTGTCAAGATCATACCCACGTTTTTATAACGATCGCGCGTCTCTTTGGCTATCCTGCTCGTTATGTAAGCGGATACCTGATGCTAGAAAATTCGATAGAACAAAATGCCAGTCATGCATGGGCCGAGGTTCATCTGGAAGGCCTTGGCTGGGTAGGGTTTGACGTATCTAATGGAATTTCACCAGACGATAGATACGTGCGAATAGCAACCGGACTGGATTACCGAGAAGCTGCACCGGTATCAGGTATTTGGTTTGGTGGAGGGAAGGAGTCGATGACAGTAAAGCTCCAAGTCCAGCAGCAATGATTTAAAGGTTTCTAGAGAGTTTAGTGAGGTTAATATGACCTATTGTGTGGGTCTTAAAATCAATAAGGGCTTGGTTTTTATGTCCGATACACGCACTAATTCGGGCATTGATAATATTTCTACATTCCAAAAGATGCACACTTGGTCCAAAGAAGGTGACCGTGTCATAACGCTTTTGAACGCAGGTAACCTAGCAACTACACAGCTAGTCATCAGTCTCTTGGATGAACGATCAAAGGCTCCTAATGATCGGAGCCCGTCAATATTTGAAGCGCAATCCATGTTTCAAGTTGCACAACTGGTGGGAGAGACATTACGTGAGGTAATCGAAACGGCGTCACCTCAAGGTGAATTGGCTGACTCTAATTTTACGGCAACACTGATATTAGGTGGACAAATTTCAACAGGAAAGCCCAGCTTATTTTTGATTTATCCGGAGGGAAATTTCATTGAAGCTTCTACCGACACTCCATTTTTCCAATCTGGAGAAACCAAGTATGGGCGGCCGATTTTGATTAGGGCATATGAACCCGATCTTAGCTTTGAGGAAGCTGTTAAGCTTTTGTTGGTATCTTTTGATTCGACTATCAAAGCCAATCTTTCGGTTGGGCTTCCGCTCGATCTTGAAATCTATCGAGCTGATACTTTAAAGACTTGTGACCATCGTCGTTTTCAAAGTGATGACCCTTATTATCAGATCATCTCAAATGGCTGGGGTGAGGCATTACGCGACGCCCTTAAAAGCCTGCCAGATTATAGTTTCAAATAAGAAAACAGTCCGCGTCCGCAGGTCAATATCTGCCTTTAAGATACCAACTGGTACCTTCGCCGTAGAAGCCTTGGGTGGCCCTGCATAGCTAGCCACGATTTGCGGCGGCACCGGGGATTTCGAGCGCAGCACGGGGCATTACACGACGGGAGCTGACTACGATGGAGTTGCAGACATTTGGCGGCAGTTCCGGCGTGGCGGCGGCCGGATCTTACCAAGCCTAGTTCGACGCCGAGCTGCGGAGAAAGAGCTGTTCCTCAGTGACGGGTGAACCTAATCCCCTCCAGGCAAAAACCTAAGGACGGATGCGAATCTCAGTGCCAACCCAGTGCCAAAACGCATCTGCAACCAGAATAATTAGGTGCAACTAGAATAAATATAATGAGAAAAAATGGCAGAAAACGGTCACTCTGTCGCACCAGGATAACTGTGCTTCATAAGGTCATTAGGCTCATAACCTGAAGGTCGTTGGTTCAAATCCAACCCCCGCAACCAATAAAATCAATGTGTTAGCCGCCCTTTTGGGCGGCTTTTTTTGTGCCAGTGACTTTTCAGTGACACGGGCGATGCCGTCTCGTCAAGGTTCAACCTTAACGATTTTCTCTCGTGAGCTCCAAATTCTGGTATTTACCTCACTAAAATGATTTCCACGCTTTTTGAGCTTGTTTCCATCGCCGGGGTGACAGACGAGCGAACGAATACCAAAGAACTATTCAAGCTACCTGCGATCATCCCTCAAGCTGTTGTTCTTGATCCAACCGCAACGCTGCATACGCCAGAATGGTTGTTCCTTTCGACCGGTATCAGAGCGGTGGATCATTGCGTTGAGGGTGTCTGTTCGTTGGAGAGCCATCCCTATGGAAATGCTCAGGGCCTTCAAGGGCTGGAATTGCTGGTTTCGGGGCTTTTGGCGACCAAGGCATATCCATCGGACCTCGAGGCCCGCCTGAATTGCTTAATCGGGGCTTGGCTATCCATGGGGCCTTTGGCAAGCGGTGTACCCATGGGGGCAAGTCATGGGATAGGCTACATTCTCGGCGCGATGCACGGTGTTCCCCATGGTCACACGAGCTGCGTCATGCTGCCACCTGTGATGCGCTGGAACAAATTGGCCAATGGCGATCGTCAGACCTTGATCGCCCAAGCCATGGGGCGGCCAGGAGATGATGCAGCTGAGTGTCTCCATGAACTAATCAAAGGGATCGGCATGCCAACAAGACTATCGGATGTTGGCGTCTCCCCAGAAGACGTCAACGGGATTGCTGAGCAGGCGATGAACACGCCTTGGGTTCCACGAAATCCCCGATCGATTTCAGGGCCGGACGCCGTAGCAGAGATTTTGTCGACAGTTCTATAATATTGATGGAGCTGCGGACATCTGGTGGCAGCCCCGTAGAGGTGGCGGCCGGATCTTGCCAGGCCTGGTTCGCCGTAGAGCTGGGGAGAAGGCGTTATTTCTTAGTGACTGATTGTAACCAAATCAGCATGCAATTTGGCACCCAGGCCGTTTTTTTGGCACCCAGGGTGCCATTTGGGTGCCAACTTTTTTGCGTTACTGTGTGTAAGCAGGATAACTGTATCACCCTAGAATAAGGAAAAACCGCAGAACTCTGTCCCTTTGTACCACTGCAGTAACCGTGCTACACGGTATCATCAGTTTAATAACCTCAAGGTCGTAGGTTCAAATCCTAACCCCGCAATCAAATAAAATTGAATATTTCCGCAAAATAACCCGACAGTCATTTCATGTGTTTTTTGAAAAATTGAAACGTTCGTTTCTGGGCATCTTTATCAGTTGGGCCGCCCAGAAGTTTGCGAAGCCACTTATGTCCACCAGAATGATATGTGTGATGCTCAAATGGTGCGCCAGATGACTTAATACGGCTCCATTGATGTTGCGCATGTTGGTATCTCTGGACCCTATCATTGACAGCATGAAGAGCGAGCACCGGCGAGCTACTTTTGGAGAAGTAATCAACGGGATAGCGATTTGTTATTGAACCGCCAAAATTTGCTTTCCAAACGCCAAAGTGGCTCACCCCTGCGTTGATTTGTCCTGTCCCGGCAAGATAACAAACCCAAAAACCACCGTTCGAGTAGCCCACTGCGAATATGTTGTCATTGTCAATTTTTGGATCATCTCTCATGGACTTAATAACGCCGGTTAGGCCGCGCTCAATAGGTTCGCGGAATTTTTCGAAAGTATCCATCCGGTTCCGGGGGCTCAGGCCAAAGGGTGTAAAGAAATCCGGTGAATACACCGCGTACCCCTCCTC
>PBOR01000066.1 GCA_002724395.1 Rhodospirillaceae bacterium
AACAAGAGAAAAGGCACCCTCAAAGTTGAGTCGTGACTTTTTGACTTACTCTTTGTCTGGTTTAGGATTGTTCGACTTCAATGCCTTTGTCACTAATCAGCGTTTGAAGTTCGCCAGTATCGTGCATCTCGCGTATTATGTCGCAGCCACCAATAAACTCGCCTTTGACATAAAGCTGTGGAATGGTTGGCCAGTTACTAAATTCTTTGATCCCTTGGCGAACCGAAGGGTCTTCAAGTACATCGATACCCTTAAATTTGACATTGAGTTCACTTAGTACTTGCACAACCGCAGCCGAAAAGCCGCATTGGGGGAATACCGGGCTGCCTTTCATGAACAAAACAATATCATTGTCATTCACTTCCTGCTGGATACGTTCAGTTATGGGGCTCTCTGACATGGGAACATCCTTTAAATTTATATTCGTTTGAACCAAAGATAGCTTGATCAGACGCCTTCGGGAATAGCTGTTTGTAGGGCAAGTGCGTGCAGCTCATTACCCATGCGTCCGCGTAGGGCATTATACACCATTTGGTGTTGCTGGACGCGGTTTTTCCCTTTAAAGGAAGCAGAGGTTACGAATGCTGCATAGTGGTCGCCGTCGCCGCGCAAATCGTTTATTTTGACGTCGGCGTCCGGCAGCGCCTCTTTGATCAAAGTTTCGATCTCATTTGCGGCCATCGCCATGTTTTATCTCCCCTTATTCACCCGCATTCGCCATATAGTTAGGTAGCCAGCTTCGATGACGGTTGGCAAGGTCCAACACGGATATGGAGATGCTATCACCGAGTGTCAATGCTGATCCACCGACAGTACCAATAACGGCTGCCGAAATACCGACGGATTTAGCCGAGCCTAATATTGCCTCTGACTGCTTTGAGGTAATCACATAGCGCGCTTGATCCTCGCCAAAGGCCCACGCAAACAGGGGAATATCGATTTCTGGAGATTTAATGTTCGCTCCAATTTCGCCGGCTATGGCCATTTCAGCGAGTGCCAAAAGGAGACCGCCATCAGAAATATCATGGCAAGTATCTATTTGTCCGTCCGATATTAGGTACCGCACAAAATCACCGTTTTTGCGTTCAGTGGTGAGGTCTACCGGCGGTGGTGCGCCGACTTCCCTGCCTTCAACTTCTCGCAAATAAAGCGATGCGCCGAGCCAGCCGGTGGTATCTCCGATCAAAATGATCGTGTCTCCTTCCGCTTTGAATGCGCAATTTGCGGTGCGATCGAGATTATCAATCAACCCCACCCCACCTATGACCGGTGTCGGTAATATCGCTTCTCCGTTTGTCTCGTTGTAGAGCGAGACATTTCCAGAGACAACAGGGAAGTCGAGTACGCGTCCTGCATCACTAATCCCGGCAATACAACCAACTACCTGGCCCATTATGACGGGGCGTTCCGGGTTGCCGAAATTGAGATTATTAGTCAATGCTAGGGGTTTAGCTCCAACTGCCGTAAGATTACGCCACGCTTCCGCTGCGGCCTGTCGGCCACCAGTTTCAGGGGCGGCAGCGCAGTAGCGGGGTGTACAATCAGTAGTAACAGCAAGTCCACGGTTTGTGCCGTGAACACGTACAACGGCAGAATCTCCTCCGGGTCCTGCAACAGTATCGGCCATAACCATATGGTCGTATTGTTCCCAGATCCATCGTTTCGATGCGGAATCTGGCGTGGAAATTAATTCTAGCAGCACATCTTCTAGATTTTCGGGAGGGGATAATTCCCTCGCTTGAATTTTTGGTGCCTCCGGCGTTTTTTCCCAGGGACGATCATATTCCGGGGCGTTCTCCACAAGCGGATCAACTGGGATATCAGCCATAATTTCGCCATGCATCTTCAACACTAAATTGCCGGTATCAGTAATTTTCCCAATTATGGCGAAATCCAATTCCCATTTATCGAAAATCGCTTGGGCCATTTTCTCGGAATTTGGCTTAAGCACCATCAGCATGCGCTCTTGGCTTTCCGACAACATCAACTCATAAGCGGTCATAGCGGTCTCACGCGCAGGGACAAGGTCAAGATCGAGTTCGACACCAACGCCGCCTTTTGAGGCCATTTCGACAGATGAAGAGGTAAGGCCGGCTGCGCCCATATCTTGGATAGCAACGATTGCATCAGTCGCCATTAGCTCTAAGCAGGCCTCCAGTAATAGTTTTTCCGTAAAAGGATCTCCCACTTGGACTGTGGGACGCTTTTCTTCTGAATCGTCGGAAAACTCAGCAGATGCCATCGTCGCACCGTGGATGCCATCACGGCCGGTTTTCGAGCCCACATACACCACCGCATTACCGTTTCCCGCGGCTGCAGAATAGAAAATTTTATCAGTATCAGCCAAGCCAACTGTCATTGCATTTACCAAAATATTACCGTTATAGGCAGGATGAAAGTTGACCTCTCCGCCGATGGTTGGAACCCCGATACAGTTGCCATACCCACCAATTCCTCCTACCACCCCTGAAATAAGATGCCGAGTTTTTGGATGGTTAGGACTTCCGAAACGTAGCGCATTGAGGTTGGCAACTGGGCGGGCGCCCATGGTAAAAACGTCTCTCAGAATTCCGCCGACGCCAGTAGCGGCTCCTTGATAGGGTTCGATGAAACTGGGGTGATTGTGGCTTTCAATTTTGAATATGGCGGCTTTGCCATCCCCAATATCTACTACGCCTGCATTTTCTCCAGGTCCCTGGATGACTTGCGGGCCATCAGTTGGTAGGGTTTTGAGCCATTTCTTTGAAGATTTGTAAGAACAATGTTCGGACCACATCACCGAGAAAATACCAAGTTCGGTAAAACTAGGTACGCGGCCCATTATGGCCAATACGGTCTTATATTCATCTTTAGTGAAGCCGTGTTCGGCGATTAATTCATCGGTAATTATCGGCGTCTCGACCATTATGCTAACTGCTCTGTTAGGGTCGCAAACATAGTGATACCGTCAGTGCTGCCGTGTTGCGCATCCACGGCTCTTTCCGGATGGGGCATCATGCCCAGGACGTTACGCTCTTCATTCAAAATACCGGCAATATTGCGCTGCGAGCCATTGGGGTTGTCGCTCGAATATCGAAAAGCGATCCTATCTTCGTTTTCCAATAGCTCCAGCGTATCGTTGCTAGCGAAATAATTACCGTCATGATGGGCGATGGGGATAGTTATTAGGTTTGACTTGTCATAGCCGGTTGTAAAAATGCTATTAGTAGTTTCAACGCTCAGTGAAACGGATTTGCAGACAAACGTAAGGCCAGCGTTACGGATCAGAGCACCCGGCAAAAGTCCCGTTTCTGTTAGCACCTGGAATCCGTTGCAAATACCCAGAACTGGAGTGCCGCTTTTGGCATGTGCTACGACCTCTCGCATCACCGGTGAATTCCCCGCCATGGCGCCGGCGCGCAGATAGTCGCCGTACGAAAATCCACCAGGGACAACAATTAAATCTACTTTTGGTAATTCATTATCGTTGTGCCAAACCATAGTAGGCGATCGGCCGGTAGTATTTTTAAGTGCTACAGCAGCATCACGATCGCAATTAGAACCTGGGAATACTATGACGGCGGATTTCAATGAGAGCCGTCCTCCAGTTGGATTTCGTATCGCTCTATCACCGTATTTGCGAGAAGCTTTTCGCACATTTCGGTTGCTTGCGAATGCGCTTTTTCAGCTTTGGTTTCAGTGATATCAATTTCGATAACTTTACCCATCCGTACTTCGCCGATATCGGTAAAACCGAGTGATGTTAAGGAATGTTCGATGGCTTTGCCTTGAGGATCAAGAACCCCATTTTTCAACATGACCTGGACGCGTACTTTCAATGGAGATACCTCTATTTAGCTTTTTCGGTGGTTGGCATGTCACCGTCACCTGTTTCCGTCAGAATACCGAGCCTACGGGCAACTTCCTGATAGGCTTCCTCTACACTCCCTAAATCGTGTCGAAACCGATCCTTGTCCATTTTATCATTAGTCTTAATATCCCAAAGACGGCAAGAGTCGGGACTGATTTCATCTGCGAGAACGACACGAGCCTCTCCGTTTTCTTCAAATAAATGTCCAAACTCAAGCTTAAAATCGACCAACTTTAGCCCGATACCTGCAAAAAGGCCGGACATATAATCATTAATCCGAAGTGCTAAGGCCATCATTTCATCAATATCTTTGGGGGTTGCCCAACCAAAGGACGTGATGTGTTCTTCCGAAACTATTGGGTCCCCTAGCTCGTCAGCTTTGTAATAAAACTCTACGATGGAGCGAGGGAGGGGCGTGCCTTCTTTCACTTGAAAACGCTCGGTAAATTGGCCTGCAGCGATGTTGCGAACGACTACTTCCACTGGGATAATTTCCGCCTTATAGACTAGCTGTTCGCGCATATTTAGGCGACGGACAAAATGGGTTGGCACCCCAATTTCTGCAAGCCGCAGCATGAGAAATTCGGAAATCCGGTTGTTCAGGACACCTTTACCTAAGATGGTGCCCTTTTTCTCATTATTGAAGGCCGTAGCATCGTCTTTGAAATATTGTACGATGGTACCTGGCTCAGGACCCTGGTATAGTATTTTAGCCTTGCCTTCATAGATATTGCGACGGCGTGACATCTGTTCGTACTCCGGATAACCCAATCCTTCTTTAGCACTTTAACTTTGATATAGCATTGCCACGCGAGACAACAAATCAAATCGCTTCAATCGCTATTTTCACAGCATATGAACGAATCTCAACGCTCCCAAGCGATGTTAAAGACTGACCTCAAAAGCTAATTAATGTCTATATATTGCTAATCCAACATTAAAAAATATATTTAACTAATTGTTATTGCTTGAATAAAATAAGAGCCTGCAAAACTCTCTAGGCTTAGCCTTTTTTTTATGGAACGGCCATCAGTTTCAATAGTGTTTTTAGGATAATTATTTCGTCCACTGGTCTATAGCGATTATTGTTAAGCTAATTATGCTAAATCTTTAAATGATTCGGTAATCATTACACCTGCTGCTCAGTAAGATCACTCCAAAGCATTTCCGCTCCACGTCCTGCGGCGCGGCGCCCAAGTTCTTCTGCCCATTGGCTATCGGAGCCATATTCGGCACGCCAGCTCCAAAGGCGGCGGGTAAAAAAGTTAAGCATATGCTCGTAAGTGAAACCAATTGCGGCATGAACTTGATGGCCGGTCTCAGCGGCTTGGGTTGCGGTTTGTCCAGCTATAATTTTTGCTACCGCTATTTCAAACCTTGCGTCCCCACGGTCTGCCGCGCGGAATGCTGTTTCTGTAGCCATTGTTGCTTGAGCGGTATGTGCAGCCAAACTAGCCAATTGATGCTGAATAGCTTGAAATTTTGAAATAGTACGTCCAAACGCTTCACGTTCTAATGCGTATTTTGTCGAAATGTCCAGGACGCGTTGCACGGCGCCTGTCAATTGTGCAGATCGAAATAATGCACCGTATAGTCTAATGGTATCGCGAGTGAATTCATATCCCAAAGGATTACTAACTGCAGCAACGGGAGTTTGGTCTAGGTGAATAAGATCGCGTGGCTCTCTGGCCATATTAGTATCGGATGTAATTTCTCCTGAATTCTCTTCGAGAATGGCAACACGCAGTTCGCCACCAGCGTCTGCTACTGTAACTAGATACTTGGCGCTTTTGCCCCAGGGGGTGCGTGGTGCGGTTCCTGTCATAGACCAGCCGCCTGTATCTTGCCTAATTTTGAGTGGCGAATTATTACGGCTTTCCAAGACAGTTAGTGGACCTTTGGGAATTTGGATTCCAGAGATATCAGCTAACCAACTAGCCAATATTGTTTCGGGAAGAGGGAGTGGAGCGGCGTGATAGCCAGCCGCGAATATAATTTCATAAGTATCGCTGAAACTTGCGCCAGCGCCGCCGTTTTTGTCGCTTACTAGTGGATGAATAAGTCCATTCTCTGCAATAGTGTCCCAGAGACCATCTGGCCATTTACCGACCTCGGCGTTTTCCTGTAATTTTCGCGTGACCAATTCGCTGAATAAGCGGTGGACGGTCTCTTTAAGAATCTCAGTAAGCTCGCTCATCGAATGCCCATTCTTCTGGCAATGATGCCTCGCAACACTTCTCGCGTGCCGCCGCGCAGTGAAAAGGATGGCGCTCCCATATTAATTTCGGCATAGGTTTTTTCAAACTCCGAGCCGTTCTCTAGGCCTGCCTCTACGCCAAACAATTCATGTGCTATGCGCGGAATGGATTGTTCGAAGTTGACGCCTATTTCTTTTACTAAAGACCCTTCAATTTCGGGGTCTTCTCCATTTTGCTGCATGCTAGCAACTGATAATGACATTTGGCGGAGGCTGGCTAAATTCGCGACCATTTTGCCAATTTCAACCGCAGCTCTCTCGCCTGGATTTTGTGTAGCCTCTCGGGTGATACTCTCCATTAGTAATTGGCTAGACATGTATCGTTCCGGACCAGAGCGCTCAAAAGTAAGTTCGGTCAAAACTTGCTTCCAGCCTTCATTTTCTTCGCCAATTAGGGCGTCCTCGGGTAAAAAAACATCTTCGAAAAACACCTGATTGAAATCGTGACGGCCGGCCAAATTAATTACTGGTCG
>PBOR01000067.1 GCA_002724395.1 Rhodospirillaceae bacterium
CCAACTTGCACCGTCCTTTAGCCGTATAACGGGATAATTTTAGAATCCCCTTTCACACCCTTTAGGATTCGCCGCAGCTCTCGCGACTTTGTCTGTAGGGCATAAAACCCGCGCCTCAATAAAACGCTTTGACCTTAGATCTCCTTCGGGGACACGGCTGCTTATAAGTCGCACAGGCGTACCGGCTGGTCGGTTTACTTTTGCTCATTTACTCACTTTAATCTTAACCAAATGGGGGGATGAAGGAATGAAAGCGGGATTTATCGGAACCGGCAGCATGGGCGAGCCACTGGCGACAAATATTCTTGATCAAGAAAAGTCGCTCGTGGCTTATGACATAAATCCACAAGCGACCATTAAGCTAGCAGAAAAACAAGCGCGGATTGTCGGCTCTCCGGTTGCCGTTGCAAACGAGTCTGATTTGGTTTTCGCCTGTATGCCAAGCATAGAGACCTTCCGTACGGTCATTACCGGAGAAGAAGGCGTAATTTACGGCAACCAAATGAAGACTTTTGTCAATCTTGGCACAGTAGGGACGGAAGTAGTCTCTGAGATGGAGGAAGTCCTCTCGGCGAAAGGTATTCCGATGCTGGACGCACCGATTACCGGCGGCGTGCAGCGGGCGTGGGATGCTGATATGACTGTAATCACCTCGGGCCCACAAGCCGTCTATGATCAAGTCGAACCCTTTTTAAAGTCGTTTGCCCGCGACATCTTTTACGTGGGAGATCAGGTAGGGCAGGCTCAAATCGCTAAAGTCTGCAATAACATCATGTCTTTCACGAATTTGGTGATCGGTCTGGAAGCTTTGACATTGGCTTCAAAAGGAGGCCTTGATCCACAAAAGGCTCTTGATGTCATCAACTCTGGTTCCGGCCAAAATAGCGCCACCTTGTCTAAGATCCCCAACTCCGTAATGAAAGGAGAATTTAATCTGCAAGCGCCAATGCATATTATTGCGAAGGACGCGATGCTTTGGCGTGTAGAATCGGAACGCCTCAAAGTGCCTCAAGGCGTTGGAAGCGCAACCTATCAGACTATTCAACAGGCACTGGCAATGGGACTACAGGACGGCGACTTAAGCGAGATCGTGAAGGTTATCGAGCGCACAGCTGGGGCTAAAATACTGCAATATGATGACTAGATTTTATGAATAATCAGATCACAACAGACAAAAAATATTCTAAGGGCCAGGAGACACTTTACAAACTCAAAGGAACTGACTCTCGCAAAAAATTTTCAGTACCTTTTATCCCTATACCGCTGTAACCATCAGGACATAGTAGTGGGTCTATCTTAGACGAATTTTTCTAAAGTTATAGCTGGACCAAGGCATAGCATAACAGTTCTACATTTAATCAAGGAGCCGATCCTTGATATAGCATGCCGGAACTAAACGTTTTGCCATCGCCAACTGTAATTAACTTCATGACTCAATACTGATTTTTTTGTAAATGCTAAAACTCAAACAATTTAACAGTGGCAAATCGGGATGCCGCCCGTCATATTAAATTCATCACGCAAAGTGTATTAAAGTTAGTTATTTAAAATTATTTTGGGCCAAGGTGCTTCTGAAAATGCTTGTCTGGTTAAGAAGCAAAAGATGGCAAACATATGCGGCCATTTCACTGGGGCTCGGAACGCCTGCCCTTGTTCTCGGCAAGACATTGATTTTTGCAAGCCTTTTTCTTCCGGCATTAGCTGTTCTGGCACACGTACAATTTTTCCAAAAGAACCCTATTTCTCGTTCTTTGAAAGAAAATCGTTGGCTTATCTATCTCGCACTTTGCACTGCATCTCTTTGGCTGATTAGCAGCATTTTTTCATACGATAACTCAAAATCTCTTCTCACATGGATGCGTATTATTTTACTGATCTCATTTTTTTATTTACTCGTGAACTTTTTACGCTCAGATAAAAATCTCCTACCTATATGCCTAAAGTCATTGATTTCTGGCTACGGCATTATTTTGGTGGTGGCGAACTTCTCGCTTTACATAGACAGCATGATTTTCGATCTTTATGCCTCAGTTTTTAAAACTGAAATAGTTTCAGAAGTTTTAAGAATATCCCCGGTCCCAGTTCTTCTGCAGCTACTAAAGCCGTTTTACTCCGTTGCTGCTTGCGCTCTTCCAATCATACTATGGGCCGGTCTAAGAATGGGTGGTCTATGGAGAAATATATCTTTTGCTAGTGTGCCCCTAATTCTAATTCTTTTATATGGGAATGGGCTGCAGCCTGGGATGTCGGCTGCTTTCGGAGTTGCAGCTGCACTTTGCGCTTTTATTTTTACACTTTTGCTGCTGCGACTAAATCGTCTATCAGTCATTACCGTTCTTGTGGTAACCATATCTGCAGCGAGCATATTCGCTGTATTTATCCTTATCAGCCTGCCTGTTCCGCCGGTATCTCCCGAGCCATTGCCCAAATTACCCCTACCCGATTGGCATCGTCAGGTTATCTGGGGTTTTACACTTGATGTTGCCATGCAATATCCCTTACTGGGAATTGGTCCAAATACAATAAATCTATTCCCAGGCGCTAGTGCCATTATTCCCGGCATGAACCAAGAATATGTGCCGTCTCATCCTCATAATTGGTTTTTAGAAATTTTTTCAGAAACAGGTTTACTGGGTGTCATTTCCTTAATTGCGACATTGTGTGCGGCGTTTGCTATCCTTTTTAAACGAGCCGCTCAGAAAGCGGTTCCGGCAATAGCTGCAATTACTTTATTAGCGTCTTTCTTGTGCTCGTCACTTGGTAACTTTTCCATTTGGTCAATGTGGTGGCTAGCAACACTGGGAGTTCTGCTTTGCTTACCCCTCGCTGCTTTAGAAAAGGATACTTCCGTTGGTTATGGAAGCAATCGATAGAAATATTGAAGATTTAAAAATTGGCGATAGAGCCAAAAAAACTTGGACCGTTACGAAGCAGGATATTGCCAGCTTTGCAAATCTCAGCGGAGATTTTAATCCTCTTCATATTGATACTGACTACGCGATTTCAGAGGGCTACAGAGATAGCGTGGCACACGGACTTCTATTAGCTTCAAAATTATCTAGCCTAGTAGGAATGAAACTGCCTGGACGTCGTTGTCTTTTAATTGATCAGACATTAGCTTATCCCAATGCAGCATATGCAGGCGACAGACTCAATTTATCAGCAACGATCATAAATTTGCATCTAGAGCTGCGGATAGTTGAATTAAAAGTTTTAATTACAAAAATTGGTACGAATTCAAAATCCGGGAATACGGTGGCCCGAGGGAAAATGACATGCAAGATCCTATCCTCATAATCGGCGCATCCGGAACAATAGGATCAGCGATAGCAACCAAACTCACTGACGACGGTTGTTCCGTAATTCTGCATGGTGCCACAGATAGCAAGCGCCTTAAGAATTTAGCGTCAAAATTAAAATCTCCAATGATTTCTGGAGATATTTCTGATCAATTGGTTACCCAAAAATGCGCCGAAAAAGTGCATAAATGCACAGAAAATTTATCTGGGCTGATCTTTGCAGCTGCAATGCCTTTCCCCCACAAACTAACTCTCCGAACGGAATGGCAAATATTTCAGCAACAATTAGACAGTCAACTCAAACCGTTTCACCTCATAATGCAGCATTTTAAGACCGCCCTTGAAAATAGAGAGGACGGCGCCCGTGTTATTGTTCTATCAACGGAGTATTTACTCGGCACACCTCCGATTAAAATTGCTCCATATTTATCCGCAAAAGCTGCTCTCACAACATATGCCAAAGTGCTTTCTCAAGAGCTTTTAAGTTCAAAAATACGAGTGCACATCATCGCTCCTGGGCTCATCAAATCCCCATTAACGGGCGATATGCCGGATGAATATCTTGAATTATTAGCTGAACGCATGCCGGAAAAAAAATTGACCACGCCAGAGGAAGTGGCAAACCTTTGTGCTTTCATGATGCAACCGGATGCTGATGCTCTCTACGGCAATATTGTGCCAATTTCTCGCGGAACTCGCCGTTAAGACAGGATAAAATACAGTGAAGGAGAACCGCCAAAAAACTTTAGAGTTAGCATTACGCGATCCATTTCTCGTCAGCCACGATACGCATTCTTTGCAAAAATTAGCTAAAATATTCTCTAAAACAAATCTATCCCTTGAAAAGTTGAGCACAGATAAAAGGGTCGCCTTGTGTGGCGGTTTCATGACTAAATTTTTGGCTGAAATCTTGCCCTTATTTTTTCTTCAGCGCGGCATTTCTCCAACTCTTTACGAATCTGAATACGGTAGTTTTCAACAAGACATAATTAACAAAGAGAGCGAATTATCGAGTTTTAATCCTGAATTGGTGGTCTTTTTTCCTACCCACCGAGACTTGAGATTTATACCTCCCACAGGTGCCAGTAACTCAATAGTGGAGAATTGTTTAGGCCGTGAAATCGATTTTTGGATGAATCTTCTCAAAAATATCGATGCTCCCACCATCCTTTTTACATTTGATCCTCCATTAACCCGTCGGCTCGGAGAAGTTGATGGTTTAAAGCCAGGCGGTTTTTTAAACTATATTCGATCAGTAAATACGCGCCTTGCCAGTGATGCACCCGGGCATATTAAACTAATCGACACGGAGCAGCTGTGCGCCTCTGTTGGCGAAACTCTCTGGCATGACCAACGGCTTTATCATATGGCCAAACAGCCAATGTCTATGGACGCTCTTCCAATAATAGCCAATTCGATCGCCGCATCAGCTTCCGCGATATTAGGGAAGGCACGCAAGGTCCTTGTATTAGATTTGGATAATACATTATGGGGCGGAATAATTGGAGATGATGGACTTGATGGTATCACTCTTGGGCCAGAAACAAGTGATGGTGAATCATTCATAGAATTTCAAAAATATCTAAAATCACTGAGTGAAAGAGGGATAGTTTTAGCAGTTTGCTCAAAAAACTCTAAAGAAATAGCACTTCAACCCTTTAGAGAACACGGTGCAATGGTTCTACAAGAAGCCGACTTCCCAGTTTTCGTAGCAAATTATAAAGATAAGGCAACCAATATCAGAGCTATAGCTAAAACGCTTAACGTTGGCCTGGACACGGTTGTATTTGCCGATGATAGTCCGGTCGAGTGTGCTTTAGTTCGGAAACAATTGCCAGAAGTTTGGGTGGTTGAATTAGCTGGAGACCCCTCTGAATTTATTCGCTGCCTCGACCATTTTATTCCATTTCCTGTAGCCTCTTTAACAGAAGAAGATTTTGCGCGCAGTGCAAGCTATCAAAGCCTAAATGCAGTTCATTCTGAACTACAAGAAACGACAGATATAGAAGGCTTTCTTCGCGACCTCAAACCTGTAGCCATACTCGAATATGTTCGTGACGATACGGTTGAAAGAATGTCACAACTGATCGCAAAGACAAATCAATTCAAGCTAAATCCAAATACTTTTTCGACATCTGAGTTAAGGAAGAAATCTTCTGAGGTACTGGCGTTCAGGCTTAAAGACCGCTTACAGGATTATGGTATAGTAAGTGTTATAGTGACCGAAACAGATTATGATGCCGATGCACTCATTCTAAGAAACTGGGTAATGAGTTGCCGTGTTTTCTCAAGACGGCTTGAATTCCTTATCCGAGAAAAAATATCAGAAACAGCAATTGAAAAAGGTCTCTCGAGACTTCGCCTTGAATATTTACAATCAGGTAGAAACGACTTGATATGTGATTTGCTACCCGCACTTGGCTTTTCGGAAAGTAAGATGCCAAATTGGTTTGAGGCAGATAGTATATCACCTAAGAATTTACCACCGCATTTTATAGCCCTTGAGGAAGCACCTTCATGAAAGATGACGAAATCCTAAAAAGACTCAATGAGGTGTTTTGTGATGTTATGGACGACGAAACAATTGTCCTTTCTCATTCTACGAACGCATCCGACATTGAAGAGTGGGATAGCCTCAATCAAATAAAAATCATCCTCGCTTGTGAAAAAGCATTCGGCGTAAGGCTCAATGCACGTGACATAAATTTACTTGAAAATGTGGGGGCGATGATTGAGCACTTGCAACCCTTAGTAGCTAATAAATCCTGAATAAAACTTTAATTTCAGAAATGCGTATGAAAAGGAGAGGCGCAATTGCTTTTTAGCAGTCATGCATTTCTATTTGTTTTTTTACCGCTGGTGCTTATGTCGTTCCACCTCGCCCGTCATTTTCTGGGCGGGAAAGCGGCCCTTTTAGTAGTCATCGCAGCCTCCCTGTTTTTTTACGGATACTGGAACCCACCCTTCTTATTTTTGTTGATCGGTTCAATGCTGATCAACTTTGGATTTGTAAAAATATTATCTGCAAACCCTGGGCGGTTATGGCTCGCAGTCGCAATCACTCTAAACCTAACCATTCTTGGATATTTCAAATACCGAAATTTTTTTCTCGAGAACCTCATGATGGCTAGCGAGGCATTTGCCATATCGGGAACACTCGATCCCTTGGTAGTACCACTAGCAATTTCCTTTTTCACTTTTCAGCAAATAGCATTACTCATAGACGTCAAAGAGGGCCATGCAAAGATTTCTAATCCCCTCGATTTTGCAGCATTTATTGCCCTTTTTCCGCAACTCATCGCAGGCCCAATTGTCTTATTTCGAGAGATGCGAGAACAATTCGCTGACCTTCGAGCTGGTCATTACAAGGGATTAGAATTTATTGGCCCGGGGGTAATCGTATTTTCGCTCGGCTTATTCAAGAAAGTTGTCCTCGCAGATTCGATCGCACCTTACGCGGACTTAGCATTCTCAATTCCCGACCAACTTACCACGTTAGAGGCCTGGTTCGGAGCAATTGCATATAGCTTGCAACTTTACTTCGATTTTTCGGGCTATTCAGATATGGCTGTTGGGCTCGGCCTTATGCTTGGCTTAACTCTTCCGATAAATTTCAAGACACCTTTTCGAGCTACGTCAATGATCGACTTTTGGAAACGGTGGCACATAACCATGACCCGCTTTTTTATGTTATATGTTTACTCTCCAGTCGCGCTTACTTTTGCAAGATGGTCGCAACAACGTAATTTATCTCAAGGAATTACATTTGTAATAGCGATCGCACTTCCGACAGCCTTTACATTTCTTCTTTCAGGGCTTTGGCACGGTGCCGCGTGGCACTTCGTTGCCTTCGGACTAATAAATGGAATTGGCCTAGTTTTAAATCATGCATGGCGCGAAGCAAAATTACCTAGAATTCCGAAACTATTAGGATGGCTGCTAACGATATTAGTTGTAATCGTGTCTTTCGTTTATTTTCGTGCCGAAAATATGGCAGCTGCGGCAACCATACTAAAAGTAATGTTTTGGTCCCCGGTCTTAGTATTACCAAGCTGGCTTTCTGTAATTGCTGACAATTTTGGATTGCCATGGCAAAGCCTGTCCTTTTTAGCAAGCGGAAGCTATACCCTGCGGCTCGTCCTATGGATTACACTGGCTGGGATAATATCTTTATCCTCATTTAACTTTGTGGAACGTAGCGGTACTTTGAGAGCATCATGGGCTAATGCTATTTTAGCTGCTACTGCTTTGGTTTTGAGTATCGGACTACTCGATCGTCCAAAAGCATTTATCTATTTTCAATTCTAAGTAGAATTATGAACCAACCCTGGAAAATATTCCTCATATTTCGATTACCCCTGGCGTTACTTTTTTTGATCGGGTTTATTGAATTTGCCGCATATTCTCTCTCTACAACGCCTAAATTACGCCATCCTTTAGATCGTCTGGTTGCCAATATAGATAGTTGGCCAGGTGATAGTGAGACTGTCCTATTAGGTGATAGCGTAACGCAGGATGTAGCATGGACTTATAAATTAGCGCCAAGAAACTCTCTTGCAAATCTGACGACTAACCAAGCAAGCGGTCTAATTGGAAGCTACTTACTTTTGAAACGCTATTTAAAAATTCACAACTCGCCCCGCCGGATACTTATTGCATCGACCCCTGAATTTTTTTCTTATTCACCGAATCCTCAGACCGCCGAAATTTATCTCAATACCGTGTTTGAACGCGAGGCGGAAGTTAAAGAATTACAAGCCGCCGGCATTACAGTCGTAAGAGATCGCTGGAAGCCCGCTATTCTGAATTTGGAAAATAAAATCTTTGATAGAATTGCTGCTTTAATGTTTTCGAAGGCTACATCCAAAAAAAAATTACCAATATCAAATAACTTGCCGCAACAAACTCTGGCAGATGTTAAACCTAAATTTTTAGATAAATATTTAGCACTCAGGGCCACCTCAGACTTAAAGCTGTCGAAAAATTCAAAGCATTCAATCAAAAAATTATGTGAGCTTTCGAAAATTCATAAATTCCAGATAATTTTTATCTGGGCACCGGTACCTAACAGCGTTCTCGAAATCTGGAATGGCGATGCCAGACTTAGTAAATTAGGAGAAAATATAAAAATCGCCACCGATGAACTTTGTTTTGATACTAAATTCTTCGATATTAATCAGAATGTAACTTTTCCAGATTATGCATTCCGTGACCCAGATCACCTTAGGAGACCGTATTGGACAATGCTATACGCCAAAACTCTCAGAAACCTAATTGGGGGAAATATTAGTTTTTAACTTTTCTTCAAACATTGATTTAGCTGGAAAGGGCCTAGATCATTCCAGCGTTCTAGCCGCCAGAACCGCTGTCAGAAGTTTCCCGACCTCTTTACGCCGGACTTTTTTCCTTGTCCATTTCCAGTCAGCGGTATGGACCACAACAATTTTTAGACTGGGCGCGACAATAATATATTGGCCACCGTTACCGCGTGCCGAGAAAGCATCGTCACCAAGATAGTTCTTGAAATGCCGTCGGCCAGGACGCACGGTCCACCACATATACCCATACCCAACACTTTTTTTATTTTTCCGACTAGTTATGGAATGCGTTCTGGTGCTTTCTCTTATCCAGTCCGTCGATATAATTTGTCGGCCACGCCAATTACCCCCACGGGCAAACAGTAATCCAAACCGTGCCATATCTCGCGCACTCATACGAAATGGATATGCGGGGTAACGAGATAAATATTCTTTATGAAATCGCCCATCCGACACCAAGAAATCCTGCATGCCAATCGGCCTGGCGATATCTCGGTTAAACGCTTGAAATACATTACTACCAGTTAGCCGATGAAAAATAGTTGCTAAAACATTAAAATCCCAATTGTTGTAATACCAAAATTCACCAGGCTTATACTCACCCCGGTCCGGACGGATGAGTACTTTTTTGTAAGATGTGTATGCAGCTGGACGGAAAACACCGGACCTTGATCGAAGCAGGTCAATGATCCTTGCCGATTTCTCGGTTTCGCTTAATGGGTCGTCCTCGTCAATTCCTAGTGATGATAGGTTTGCTTTAATATCAATAGTTCCAGCATCTACATGAATGCCAAATAGCGCACTCATAAAACTCTTTCGAACAGAAAAAACACTAGTTTTTTCGTCTGTGTTACCCCACGCAACTAGAACTTTTCCTCCATAAATAACAATGAAAGCGTTCGAGGCCATTTTATCGAATATTCTTTTTGCTTTTTTTAACTTGGCACTTGAGAAACCCACATTTTCCGGAACTTGGATATGATCCCAACTTTTGCCTGGGAATTGTTTTTCTGTTGCCCAGACCACTGAAGCCATAGTCAAAAAGGAAAACAGAAAGACCCATCTCATTAATTTACAGCACATATTTTTGCTCTTCCAAACAATAGGACACGCAGTCAATTAAATATTAGCCTCATACGAATAGACTAACGCATTACGCCACGGTTGTTACTTGCTTTGCAATTCTGCCAGCACCCCCACATGCCATGAGACGACACACTTGACACCTACGGACTTGCGATACAGATCATAACCAATGTCCATTGAACTAACTACTGAGCACTTTAGACGTGCCGATGAAAGCGATGACGCCGTATTCTATAGCGAACCGCGGCTCGTAAAGCATATTGATGAATTTGCTTGCGCGGCATTGGCAAGTTATTTCCAGCTAACATTACCCGAGGATGGCAATCTTCTCGATTTAATGTCCAGTTGGGCGTCACATCTACCTGAAACACCTAAATATAGGCGCGTCACCGGCTTGGGGATGAACAAAACGGAGCTAAACGAAAATCCTCAATTAACTGATCATATAGTCCATAATCTTGCTATCAACCCAAAGTTACCATTTGAAGACGCGTCATTTGATGGGTGTATGATTACAGTTTCAGTACAATACCTAATTCACCCCATAACTGTGTTTGAGGAAGTAGCCCGCGTATTAAAGCCGCAAAGTCCGTGCATAGTATCATTCTCAAATCGTTGTTTTCCAACTAAAGCAGTTGAAATTTGGCAGAGGCTCACCTCGTCAGGTCATGCCAAGCTTGTGGGCTATTACTTTGATGCTACCCGGCAATTCGGACCGCATAAATTTCAAGACATTTCACCGAATAAAGGTCAGACAGATCCCCTCTTCGTCGTTTGTGCGCATTCAACATATTCGAATGATAGGTGAGTTAGTTACAAGATAGGCACGTATATGGTTTATTTGTAGCTTGCCCGCCTAGGGATTGAAGAGTAGCGCAAATAGTCACTTAATTCTTTTTGCTACAGCACGTTCAAAGTTTATGTAGTTTTGTTCAAGCTGCCATTGAAGTGCGGCTTTAGGATTTTTCCTCAAAAACCTATCACACTGGTTTGTTAGAGCCGAGTTATACAGTTTCTGATCCGCACATTCAGCGCGGAAACCGTCGTACTTATTGCTTCGCCATAAGCGTTTACCCGGTACAAAAGAATAAGTGAGGCTGTTCCGCGACATTGTTTTAATCTGGTCATATGTGAGATTATAGCTTTGAGCAGCACGCAGATATTCATGCGTTAGATTTATACGCGCGACACCTTCATCGTCAGTTGATAGAGTTACTGGAACCCCGTATTTCAGATAGGTGGGAAAAGGATGATCTTCTCCCTTAACACCCAAAATAATATCATTACTCGTTAGATTGATCTCAATTAAAACATCACGGTCTACTAACGTTTGTAGAAGTTGGTAGGGGTCATTTTCATGCATTATATCGATACCGTGACCAATTCTTTGTGCCTGAGCTATTTCCACCGCATCTCTTATATGAGAGCGCAAGTACCTTGGGGGTACCATGCCGAGTTTAAGCTCACCCGCATGTAGCGTGACAGAAACACCCGGCATAATCTTTTTAAGTGATCCAATAAGCTCCATCTGTTGCCTATAATTTCTGAGCGTGATGGGCGCGTCTTCTGGCCCCACAAGATTAATACCTACAATGCGGGGATCCGTTTTCACCAATTCGAATGCATGAACTAGCTCTGCAAACAGCTGCTCTTTTGGGACTATTCGTTTTAGAGATGCGATATAGCGGACTTGAACGCCGCAGAAATCATTACTTTGCAATAATATTTTCTTTGAAGAACAGTTAAGAATGGTGCGAGCGGTTTTCTCCATCGCGTCATAAACAGAACGGGTTTTTTTCGCCAGTTCACGGACACCACTGTCCATTAATTGTTGACGAAGTCTAATTAAATTATTGTCCCATTTTATTGTTTTCCCCAATTTCCGAGCAGCCCTCATACCCTCAGAAAACATTAGTTCTAAATAAAGAATATTCTGGTCAGCAGCGCGCTTCACAGCGCTGGCAAGGCCATAGGCAGGTCCGTTTTCGGTTTCCGTAACGGCATCAAAACCAGCGAATGAACCAAAAAACTGTGTAGCCCCTGAAACATCTCTGAGATGGTAGTTTCGAGTGGATAATGCATCTACTAAGGATGCATAGGTCGCCAGATTTTTTACTGCATGTTTTAACAATGGTTTGCCGGCACGCACGTCGCATGGAGGATTCGTTATTCTTTTTGTGGCCAATTCGACACACATTTTTTCTTTTATTCCCCACTCTATGTATTCTTCGGAGTAAGCGCTGCCCACCATATGAGAATGTAAGTCGCCTCCTTTCGGCATAGCCCTCAGAAATGCGTATAATTCTGGTGTTTTTGTCGTAATTTCCGCGAAATGCTCTGATACCATCTGATCCCCGGCATGGACACGACCATTAACAAGCATAAGAGTAATCAGAACTCCGGTTATTTTTAGCAGCGTATTTCGCATTTTAAGTTCACCTTTTGATGGAAACCCAATATTGCTAATCATGGGTTATTTTGCAAAGGGCTAGCGGTTTTATAAGGGAATGAAAATGAACAATCTCTAAGCATTTTATGCTGTAATAAAATAATTTTTATAAATACAATTTTGAAAAGAGAAAAATATGACAAGTAATATTCTTTTATATGCTTGGAATAATTCAAAAAAACAGCAATTATATTTAATAATTGTTACATTATTATTTCTTCCATTATTGTATTTTACATTTGAACTCCCAAAGATAATTATTAATGATGCTATTTCAGTTAGTTCCGCGGATTTTTCTCGTACAATTTTTGGCACGGAACTTGGCCAAGTAACATTCCTATTACTGTTGTGTTTTGCGTTTCTCGCTCTAGTGCTCGCAAGTTTTGGAACATTATACCATCTGAGCGTTTACAAAGGCGTATTGGCTGAAGTTTTATTGAGACGGCTTCGCTTTGATCTTTATCAGCGTATTCTTCGATTTCCAATTAGTCACTTTCGCAGAACCAACTCAGGCGAAATTGTGACGATGACGACAGCTGAAGTAGAGCCGATTGGTCGCTACCTAGGCATCGCGTTTGCCGACCCAGTCTTAAATATAGGTACCATGGCGACGGCAATGTTATTTTTATTTGTTCAAGACTGGGTATTGGGACTGGCAGCGCTGTCTTTGTTTCCAATACAAGTTATCGTCATACCAAGATTACAGAAAAAACTTAACGTAGTATCGCGACGTCGTGTTTTGACAGTTAGAAAATTTGCTGGCCAGGTGTCTGAAACATTGCAGGGCGTGCGTGACATCCATTCGAATGATACATCGACATTTGAAATGAGCCGGACTGGAGCACGACTGGGTCAGCTATTTCGCATCCGCAGAGAGATGTACCATCGAGAGAATTTCATAAAGGTCTTGAATGCCCTAATGACCCAGATAACGCCTTTCTTCTTTTATTCAATTGGAGGCTACTATGTCATCAAGGGCAATCTAACTATCGGTGGTTTAGTTGCGGTTATTGGCGCCTATCGTGAGGCGGTTCGCCCATGGACTAAACTGATAGAAAATTACCAAAAACACGAAGATAATAAGGTTAAATATCAAACCCTGGTGGAAAATTTTAATGTAGAGAATAAGGATATTAGCCCAATTGTGAATGCCAAAACGCAGGTACAAGAAAAAATTAAAGGGCTCTTGTCTGTTTCAAACGTTACCATACGCGATGGCGAAACGCAGTTATTAGAGGACATCAGCTTTGAATCTTGTCTTCCTGGACATATCGCATTAATTGGTCCAGCTGGCAGCGGTAAAGTTGAGCTTGCTCAACTATTCTGCCAACTACAAGTTCCATCTACCGGCGAAATCAGGTGCGGAGATTTATCATTCGCTACGTTACAGCCTACCCAGATAGGGCGTTATATTGGTTATGTCGATCAAGATTCCCACGTCTTCTCAGGAACATGGCGAGATAATCTACATTACGGTCTAAAACACAAACCAATTTCTGAGGTTGAATATTCGGGAACTGCATTTCGTGAACGTAAGAAGTTCATTGAAGAGGCAGAAGCAGCTGGGAATCTGAGCTGTGATTTAGCAGCGGACTGGATAGATTATGAAGCGTTAAGAATTGCTGGCCCAGATGATTTGGATAAAAATACTATCGAAATAATTAAAATTATAGGCCTGGAGAATACAATTTTCCAAAAGGGTCTATCGCAAATCTACACGCAGGCCTCGGACCCCCAGTTTGAGAAAAGAATCTTACAAGCCCGTAGTCTTTTTGCAGAACGGCTATCGAAGAGTGATTTCCCCAACGCCGCGGAACTCTTCGACATATCCAAATATAATTTAAATGCGACATTGGCAGAAAATTTACTATTCGGTCATCATCGTGATGAAACTTTTAATCCGGATAATTTGGGGCGCAATGAGTATGTTATTGAAACACTGAAGAGGGCTGATCTTTATGAAAGTTTACTAGACTTAGGCCGTCAGGCAACTTTGCAGATGCTGGAGATGTTCAGCGAAATATCCGCAGATGATCGGCGAATTGGTAAACTCAGTCTAATTCCTGTAGATGCGATGACCGATTATGAGGCACTCATCAATAAATTAGATAATGAGGAGATGTCAGGGCTCCGGGAGGCAGAAAAGAACATGCTCTTTTCGGTAGCCTTTAAACTAGTTCCTGCCGATCAAAGGTTGGGTTTGGTCGATACAAAAATACAGGAATCAGTTCTTGCGGCTCGGAAAGACTTATTATCCAATTTACCAAATGACTTGAGCGAAAAGTTCAATAAATTCAGCGCAGATAAGGTTTGTGAGGGCATAACTGTACAATCGAACATTCTGTTTGGTCGAATTGCTGACCGTCGGCATAAAGAAAACATATATGAGCTTATGTTAGATGTTGTGACAGAAGTCGGACTTAAGGATGAATTGGTTGGTTTAGGCTTAGAGTCCAGTGTTGGTAGTTCAGGTTCGTCTCTTACGCCTAGTGAACGTCAAAAGCTTGTGCTAGGTCGTGCTTTACTGAAGAAACCAGAGATCCTAATTGTGAATGAAGCACTATCCACATTAGATCCAAAAGAGCAGTCTGCAATACGAGGCAATTTAATGTCGGCGTTAAAAGAATCCTCTCTTATTTGGGTAGATCAGGAGGGACTTAAAACGGATGGCTTTGATCAAGTAATAAGCATGAAAGGCGGTAAAATCATTGCACAACGTTCTGGTGACGGAACACACACTAAAATAGTCGAAGATTTATCCATCAAGGATGCCAGCTTTAATGTAAGCGATGAAATTAATGTACTTCGAACAGTGCCGCTCTTAGCTGATTTATCACCAGAAACACTCAAACTGATCGCTTTCTCTAGTGAGCGTCATAATTTGGTTGCTGGGGATGTAATTTTTAATTCGGGGGATATAAGCAACGGAGCATATATTGTATTATCAGGCCAACTTGAAGTCAGCATTGATAAAGATGGTAGCAAAAAAGTTATTGGAAGCGTTGATGTGGGTGACTTAGTGGGCGAAGTGGGTATCCTATCCAACGTCCCTCGCACAGCGACCGTATCTGCGGTAGATAATGCCTCTGTCTTGTTACTAACAAGAGAGATTTTTACAGACCTGATAAAGACTAATAGTAGCGTAAATGAGAAAGTTATTGGATTACTCTCTGAACGTCTCGCGTCTGCAACTATAGAACTGAGTCAATCTGCTTAAAACGTAAATGAATTAGACTGTAGGACGAACTTTTTGTCTTTCTTTGATCGAGACACTAAATAGTCACCTGGGCACTTTCGTAACCAATCGTGCCCGTAAGCATGATATTGAAGCTGATGCTTAAACGATCAGCACCAGATTTATTTTCAGCTACGCTGTGTTCCAGCCAAGATGGGAACATAATTAGCATGCCTTCGTCGGGCTGAAGATAATGGCGGTCGCTGTTTTGTAGTGTAATTTCCTCAAATTGAGGGCTAAGAACCGCCGCCTGGGCGCGGGGATCATGAAATACAATGTCGCCGCATCCTTTTGGTGTCTGCACATAATAAACGCCGCTTAGAAAACAGTTAGGATGAGAATGCCGCGGATGAATCTCACCAGTACCATTCATATTCGCCCAACATTCAGAAATATAGAAATGGTCAAACTTATAGCGCATGAAGCCAAGCGCCTGGTCAGCAGCCGGAATAATAAATTCTGACAAAGGCAGAAACGCATCATACTCCAATAAATTTGTCGGGCTCATCCAAACCTTACCGCTGCTGCGCGTATTTCCCTCACCTGCAGCACGCATTTCCTCAACGGCCCGCATCAGACCTTCATTAATCTTAGAACTATCACTGACCTTGTGAAGCCAAAGACAGCTCGGAAATAGTTCCATAACATCGGATGCTTCAAACATTTTGCCGCTCCTTCGGCATTTGCCTACAAAAAATACATCGTTGGTGAAGTTGCAAGCGGGCCGTATTGTACATTCTCTATATTTGGTTAATCGCGATTTCGGCTCTTATTAACCGGTATGAACTGGCTTACTCCTACTCGTACTATGCCCAAATTTTTCGCTATTCTAATTTGCGCAGCTGGGCTCAAGACTGCAACAGCGCGAACCATCGTACTATGTACGTTGTAAAATGATCATAATTCTCGGAGCTTTATAACCTGTCGACTTAAAAGCCGACACCGGTGATGACGACTTATTCTTGATAAAGTGCTATTTGCGTCGCCTTTTTGAGGCTAAATGAATGATTTTCGTGTGCTAAAATGCGTACTACCGTGCCCTCAGTCCTATCCTTCATAACACGTGCAAATTCCGCTGCAATCGCAAACCAATAAGCTGCCAAATCCCAGTCCTGTGCCACACCGTGACCGCGAGCGTATAATAATCCCATGGCAATCTGAGCTTTTACATCTCCCTCTTGTGCCAAAGGCATCATCTCCGACTTTACAGTCTGCCAATCCCCTCTGATAAAAGCCTCACGTCCCTCTTCGAAACCAGCCAGAGCTGATGCGGGAATTATAATCAACATTACTATAATCGTTCTCAATAAATTCAGCATCTAATTCTCCTGTTGCACCGCTGAATACCAATAAGGCATTTAAGCGACGAATTATTCACGTCTTTACAGTTCCTTAATGAACCCACAATTTATGGAATGCCTCCATACAATCGGAGAGTTTTGTAACACCTGGCACGGATTTAGATTCGCCATAGCGTCTCATGATGGTTAGCTAGTCGCCAGAATACGATTTATCGATTGACGCGATTAAAATATTCCCCAATGGGTTTTCTCAAAACTGTATAGAGACTAAACAATGGCCGAATTTGTGACCTAAATAAGGCGAGAATTTGCTAAAATAGCGGAAATTTTGGGAATTAGGCGAAACAAAATTAAAATTCTTTTTAAAATACCTTCCGTAATTAGTTAACTCACTTTTGTTCCAAGCCATGAACCTTTCAGCTTCATCGCCGATCTCTCCCGTGAGCATTTTCCAAGCTAAGTCATGACAGCCTGTCCCCCTTGGATAAGATTGACGAAATTGTCTAATGTAAGGTGAAATTAATAAAATTAAGCATTAATGGAGAAAACCTAGCCATGGCGCAGACCGTAATTTTAACTGGTGATATTAATTTACTAGGCGTAAATGATCCGAAGATTCCATTTGCGCAGATTGGCCCAACGCTAAAAAAGGCAGATCTCGTAATCTCTAATTTCGAATGTTGCCTCTATGAGCCGGACGAAGAACGCTCCATCCATGATGAAGGTTTTTATGCAAATTTAGCATCGGGTGAGACCCTTTTAGAGGGCGGTATAGGCATCATTGGTAATGCCAATAATGTAAACTTCGGAGCTTCGGCAATTCGCTCTTCGTGTGCCCGACTTGATGAACTGGGGATTCCCCATGCTGGTGCCGGTGTCGATCGAAAAAGTGCCTACGCTCCGGTCTTCGTCGAAGTAGACAAAGTTAAATACGGCTTTATGCAGCGTTCATCAGTCTATTGGTCACATGGTGGACATGAGGCGACAGAAGACCATCCAGGAATTGCAATCGTACAAGCCCATACCGCCTATAAACCATTAGTTACCGAAACTAAAACGCTCACTCGACCGGGGAACCCACCCGAGATCATTACATGGTGCGAAACATCCTCAATGCAGGCCTATCAGGATGATCTCGCAGCTGCGCGCAAACAATGCGACGTGCTAATTGCCTCCAATCACTGGGGCTGTGGACACGACGTCCTCCAATATATGGAAGAACTGGGTCGTGCCGCGATCGATGCCGGCGCTGATGTGGTAATGGGTCACGGTCCGCATTTTCCACTGCCGGTCGAAGTTTACAAAGGCAAACCCATTTTTTACAGCCTTGGCAGCTTCTCCTTCCACACTGGCCATAGAGCACAAAAGCATCCTGACTGGATTGGCTTCATGCCGAAACTAACGGTTGAGGACAATAAAGTAACCGCCGCACGGTTTGCGCTTGTCCGTCATAATGAGAAGAACGAGACCTATTTCGTCTCGCCGGCTAATGAGACTATGGAGTTGGAAAAAGTATACGGACCGTCGGAAGTTTATGGGACTAAATACAGTATAGACGGAGACAATGTAGTGGTTACGCTCTAGCTGAACATCCCAAGCCAACGCCACCAAACAAAGCTCAATGGGGCAATTACAGCGAGATAAATTACCGACCAGCACAACCCCATGAGCGTGGTATTCAGCAACGAGATGCGCCCTAGAAGGGCGCCTGTCAGTATTGGTGGGATTTGATAAGGGTAAAGTATTACGTATTGCCCGATTGTATGGGCCATTAAAACTGTAAGTATGGGCCACCCAGCAATTGTAGCTATGTCGTTTGCCATTGGAGTTAAAAGTGGAGCCACCCCAGCAGTAGTCGTGACACCAGCAATAGCGCTATACACCGCAATCATCGTTGCAAAATTTTTACCATCACTCCCCGGTTCAAAATCCGTGAAAGCGAATATCGTAGATCCAATAGATGGCGCAAGTCCACTCGCGGCAATGACACTACCTAAGCTTATGATACCAACTGTGAATATCCACGGTGTATAATCACAGTCCTTCGCCATGGCCTCAGCATCTATAGCCCCAACATAAGGCAGTACACAGACAATCGCACCGGAAAGACCTATCCAGGCAGGAGATACACCGTGCAAGAAATCTGTTGTCCACAACGCCAACACAGCAACCAGTATCACCGTCAAGCGCCGTTCTTGCGCAGTCCAAGGTCGTATATCGATTTCGGGCACCGCAGCATGATCGACACGGTCCTTAAACAAGATCAATGATAGTGCAGTTATAGACAGCAATGTCATAACCCCAGTAACTGGAAAATGAAGTAGCATATAAGGTGCAAAATGCAGCACTATCCCGAAAAGGCTCTCCGCCGCCCCTGCCATAACGACTGTCGGTATACCCGCCGGCAAGATTGAATACCCCGACATCACCGTACTAAATACCGCCGCCATAATCAGGCCAATGCGACCTCGCCTTCCTTCGGACAACCCAAGCGCGTCTGCTAGCGCAATCACTAGTGGAATAAGGATGGCACAACGACCCATCGAAGATGGCATCAGAAAGCAAAATACAAACCCAGCGAGCACTGTCCCAACGATTGCACCTGCATAGGATTGACCGAAGCGCTGCAACAATACTCTCGCAAGCCTATCCCCCAGACCGGTACGATGAATAGCCAAGCCGAAAATGATACCGGTAAATGTAAGCCACGCAGCACCGGCACTAAAGCCGGAAAATGTCACAGAAGCCGGGGCCAACCCGAATAGCATAACTACGAGAAAAAGAATAATAGTTGGAAGTGCTGGCGAAACAATACCGGTCACCCAAAGAGACACAACTATCACTGTAAGGCCCAACACACGGGAACTAACTACATCCAAGCCGTCTAACGGCGCGATTACGAAAACAACAATACCGATGCAAGCAGACAATGCGGCTACATATTTAGCAGGCGTTGTCATAATGCACGTCACAATAGAATTTGACTTCTACTTATCCGTCATTTCCGTATATGCCTGCGGCCAAGCCCCCGGCATAGAGCGTTCATACTGTGGCGGATAAGAAATATCGACCCCTAATTCGTACGCCGCTCTCCAAGGCCAACGCGGCTCATAGAGCATCCCGCGAGCTAACGCGACCATATCAGCCTTGTCTTCCTGAATAATCTCATTGGCAAATTTTGGATCACGGATCATACCAACTGCCATAACTGGCATTGACGTCTCTCTTTTTACGGCTTCCGCACCTGGTAATTGATAGCCAGGATGAAGTTCAATCTGTTGTTGAAATGTAATGCCCCCACCAGAGCAAGTAACATAATCGCACCCGAGTGCTTGGAGTTCGTTACTCAACTCGATAGAATCTTCAATTTGCCAACCTCCATCCGCAAAATCCGTTGCAGAAATACGAACACCAAGTGGCTTATTCTTTGGCCAAATAGCACGCACTGCCTTTAACAATGCCAACGGATAACGCATTCGATTCCTTAAACTACCGCCAAATTCATCTTCACGTTGGTTGGCAATCGGTGAAAGAAACTCATGTATCAGATAGCCATGAGCGTAATGCAACTCCATTAGATCGTAGCCCAACCGCACCGCACGTTCTGCAGATGTCACAAACGATGCTTGAATGCGTGCCATTTCTTTTTGACTTAACGCATGGGGCTTCGGCCAGTTTTTAGCCATAGGAATTGCAGATGGCGCCTCAGTCCTCCAGCTTCTTTCATCATCTTCAGCGATAGGCCCGCGCCCTTCCCAAGGCCGCTCTGCTGATCCTTTGCGGCCCGCATGCGCAAGCTGAATCCCAATGGGTATATCACTAATTTCTCGACAAAACTTCAGCACCCGCAACAAAGCCGCTTCATTTTCATCTGAGTACAGCCCCAAACAACCTGGGCTAATACGCCCTTCCGGTTCCACTGCAGTGGCCTCGTTGATTAACAAACCCGCGCCGGAAAGTGAGAAGTTCCCAAGGTGCATCAAATGCCAGTCATTTGCGCTACCTTCATGAGCACTATACTGGCACATGGGTGAAACTACGATGCGATTAGGAAGCGTTACCCCTCGCAGTTGTATCGGCTCAAATAAAGCAACACTCATTTTTACCTCTCAGCCGAACCAGTTCTGCTTTCAATAATGTTATCATCTTCTAATTTGTCGAGCGCATCTACTGTATAACCAAGCTCCTTCAAAACTTCCCGCGTATGCTCGCCCACTTCGGGTGGCTGTGTTCTCAGCCCCAAATCATGATCGCCGATCTCGATAGGAAGTCTCGGTAATTTCACGGTTCGCCCATCGGGTAGTTGGGTTACCAACATCCTACCGTTTGCGTTTAGTTGCGGGTCGTCAAATAAATCCTTCGTTTCCGCAACTGGAGCAAAGGGGATATTAATCTCTTCACAAATCTCCAATACTTCCGACTTACTATGCGCCCGAATCATGTCGCGTATAATCGGCTTCAATCTCTCCTGAGCCGCGACACGGTCTTCATTAGTTTGAAAATCGGGATCAGCCAATAAATCGGATCGGCCAAATTTTTGGCAAAATCGGCGCCAATGGTTGTCGCTAGTGATACCAATAAAAACTTGCTTTGCGTCAGACGTTTCCATCACTTCGTAAACGGCCCACGCGCTCCAACGAACCGGCATTGGGGGCACTTCTTTTTGCTGAATTGCTTCTCCTGACATATGCGTCCCCATCAGATGAGCCACATTTTCGAATAGAGCACTTTTTACTAATTGACCTTTACCCGAGTGGTCCCTTTCCCGCAACGCTGCCAAAATACCGACGACACCGAACGTGCCACCCATAATATCTATCACTGACGCACCAGCGCGTAGCGGATGTCCCGGAGGACCCGTCATATAAGCAAGGCCACCCATAAATTGAACTACTTCGTCCAAAGCCTGGCGCTTTTCATAAGGCCCACTCAAGAAACCCTTAAGGGAACAATAGACCAGTCGAGGATTGACCTTGGAAACGTCTTCATAACCGCATCCCAATCGATCCATTGTTCCTGGCGCAAAATTTTCCGTCAATACATCAGCTTGAGCTATTAACTTTTGCGCAATTTCCAAACCTTTAGGTTCTTTAAGATTCAGTGCGATACTGCGGCGATTACGGTTGAAGGATGAGAAAAACCCCGCGGCGAAACCTGATAATTTCCGTGTCTTATCCCCACCAGGTGCGGGTTCTACTTTAATGACATCCGCGCCTAAATCCGCCAAGACCACGCCACAGGACGGCCCCATAATAATTTGGCAAAACTCCACCACTTTGAGCCCCGCCAACGGCAGAGGTTGATCTTGATTGCCGGACATGAAGCCCTCCTCGATTTAGTATTTTATGAGAGGATTGTGCCTTCAGATCGCAACATATGCAGGGCACCCCTTACAGCGTCGGCAGTAAGATCTGCATCTTCGTCCGTATGCACTGCAGATACTTTACCAGCCAATTTTCCATTAATATCAATGCCATTGACCATAAGACCAAGCCGAAATTTAGTCACCGTCTCCGGATCCTTCTTAAAGAAGTTGCATTTTCGACTCATAAAATCAAAATTTAGTGGATCTATGTCTACATTGTCCGGGTTGGTAAAAAAATGTAGTTCAGAAAACTGACCGTAGACCGCCCACTTCACACCCTCATCGACAAAAACCTGATTTACCTTGGCGCGAATACTAGCGGCAATATCAATAGCATCCTGACTAGGTGTCTCATCCCGAACCATCTTCAGTGTAGCAACACCAGCTGCGGAAGAAAGCGGATTAGCATTAAATGTACCCTGATGGCTGACCTTTTCGAGGCCCTTTGATACTGTAACGTCAAAATCCAAATGGTCGAGTAAATCTTTACGGCCGCATACCGCCCCACCAGGTAATCCACCTGCAACAATTTTAGCCAGACTGGCCATATCCGGAATGACATTATGGAATTCCTGCGCACCACCCCGTGATGCACGAAAGCCTGATACCACCTCATCAAAAATAAGGATAATTTCGCGCTTCGCAGTAATTTCTCGCAGCGCCTGAAGGAATTCTCGTGTCACCGGAGTTTGCCCAAAACCTGACCCTGTTGGCTCGAGAATTACCGCACATATATCATCATTCGCTTCAATGATTCTGCGCGTCTCATCTATATCATCCGGGGGCGCTATCACAACCTTATCAGCAATACCGTCTAAAACA
>PBOR01000001.1 GCA_002724395.1 Rhodospirillaceae bacterium
TATGCGCGTTCCGATCAACTCTCAGGCGGACAAAAACAACGGATCGGAATTGCGCGCGCTATCGTGAAAGACCCTGTTTTGCTGCTCGCCGATGAACCTGTGGCCAGTCTCGATCCGATCATTTCGCAGGCAATCATGACCCTGCTGCACGATATCGGTAAAGAGATCGGCATTACCGTTATTTGCAATCTACACCAGGTGGATTTGGCACTTAAATATTCCGACCGTATTGTCGGTCTATCCGGCGGGCGTATTGTGTTAGACGTCGCAACGAAAGCAGTGGACGAAGCCTATATTCGGAATATCTACCGAGGTCATGATCGTGGGTTGTTCTTTGAGAATGCCGCCGACACATCCGTGGTAGAGGCAACGCCCGTATGAACAGCCTTCCTGAAAACTCGACTGAAACACTCATCTTTGTGATTGCGCCCGCAAGCGACCAACCTGGTGGGCTCGACCTGAAAGCTCTGACTGATTATCTCTCCAAAAAAACCGGAGTTTCGATTTTAATCCATCGGTGTCACGACTACATTGAGGCGATTACCGCGCTTCGTGATGGGTCTGCTCAAATAGGCTGGTTAGGGCCTTATGCTTATCGAGAGGTGTCCGGGCGTGACGGTACAATCGAAGCTTTTGCCGTCGGATTGCCGAAAGAAAAATCGACGCCCAATTACCATTCACTGTTTATCGTAAGGCCCGATAGCGACATGACCCTGCTGGCGGATGTGCGTAATAGGTCTATTGCATTGGGCGACGCTTACTCCGCCAGTGGGCGTGAGGTGCCGAGGCGCGAACTCGCTGAAGTTGGTATCGACATTGAGAATGATGGCACCTTTAGCAGAATCACCTTTACGGAGAATCATAATGAGGCCATTCGGGCCGTTCTTGACGGACAGGTCGATGTGGCGCCGGTGAGTTCAGTCAATCTTGAGGAAATGGTTTCGTCCGGCACTGTGGAGCCTTCGAGCTTTCGCATTATACATCAATCTGCGGATATTCCCGGGGCGCCGCTGGTTTATGCCCGCACCTTAGACCCGTCGCTGAAACAGCAGCTCAAGGAACTGACACTCGACGCTCACAATCATATCGAAGTTGGCGGATATGGAGGGTTGATGGAGCGATATGTGGACCCGGTGGAAAGTCACCAAAAATACCTTGAGGCCAATCTCCGACCGCAATGGGGTTGGCGTACTTTGGTTGGGATTGCGTCGTTCATTGTGATTTACGCCTTGATCATGGTGGATTTGGAGGTCAATCCGGCACAGCTTATTAGCAAAACGGTTACCTACATCGCCGATGTTTTGGGCCGTATGTTGCCGCCCGATTTCTCAAATTTCAGCACCCTCATGTCATCGATGCTGGAAACTGTCGAGATCGCAATGTTAGGGACCTTACTGGCTATTGTGCTCTCCATTCCAGTGGGGCTTTTGTCGGCGCGCAATATCGCGCCCAGTTATCCGCTATATTTGGTAGCCCGGACTATCACCATATTTTTTCGCGCGATTCCGGAATTTATCATGGCGATGATATTAGTCATCGCCATCGGCTTTGGCGCAATGCCGGGAGTGATCGCGCTCGGTTTTCACACAATGGGCTTTCTCGCGAAATTTTACGCTGAGGCTATCGAACATATTGACGAAAACCCCATACAAGCCCTGGAGTCTATGGGTGCGTCAAAACGACAGGTCCTTGCTTTCGCTGTTGTGCCGCAAATAATACCATCTTTTATCGGTAACAATCTTTACATTCTCGATCGTAATATTCGTATGGCAACCATGCTTGGCATCGTTGGTGCCGGAGGTATTGGCTATGAGTTGCAATCGGCATTTAGGATGTTCGAATACCCGCGCGTCTCAGCGATCATCATCATCATTTTTGTAACCATATTTGTCATCGATATAATTTCGTCCTATATCCGCTCGAAGGCGATGTAGCCACTCCTTCGATGAGCTACAGCATGGGATGACTGAGGCAGATCAATTTTACAAGGATATGGATGCACGATTTGCACGTATGTTGGAGCTGGGAGCCGAACTACATGACCCAAGAACATGATCGGGAAAAAGAAATATTGGACGCCAAGAGAGTTGCCAACACCGTTGAAGTAGCAAGCCGCGTCAGTAACGCCGCCCGGATGTGCAAAAATCGCCATAGGGGTGGGGTCTTATGGTTCACCGGTCTCCCTGGCTCCGGAAAATCTACACTAGCGGTTGAGCTTGAGCGTAAATTATTCGATGCAGGTTACACTGTTTTCGTCTTAGATGGAGATAATATGCGCCGTGGCCTAAATGCGGATTTAGGTTTTTTGCCAGAAGAACGCACCGAAAATATCCGGCGCGTTGGCGAGGTCGCAGCCCTTATGGCCGACGCCGGCCTGATCACGATCGCAGCCTTCATTTCGCCCTATCAAAAAGACCGTGACCGCGCACGCAAGGCCGCTAAAGATAATTTTCATGAAATAGCAATGAAAGCTGACCTCGCAACATGCGAAAGCCGTGATCCGAAAGGCCATTACAAACGAGCACGCACAGGGGAAATCCAGGATTTTACCGGTATCACCGCTCCTTACGAGGAACCTGTTCATCCAGAGCTGAGCATCGACACCGCAAACAACAGCATAGATCAATGCGTGGCGCAGCTGATGAATTATGTAATCCGTAATTTCGCGCTAAATGAAAACTAGCCACTTATAGGATTATCCATCGACTTCGGCACGTTGTGGCCCGCACACTCTAGCGCTCGGGCCAAGGCAGGCCATGCAATATCTGGATAAAAACGATGCCCACCCTTTGCCTCACTCACGACCAATCGATCGGCTGACTCCAATCGCTCATAAATAGGCCGCGCTGCCGAAACCACCGCCTTTGCGCCATCTATCGGCCAAATATGATCGCAATCTCCCGATACTGTAACAAAAGGTCGCGGAGCGCATAATGCCACAACCGCGTCTAATTCAAACCAGCGCAATATGCCCGGCACCGTATTTTGGCCCTCCGAGTCCGGTCGTGCCAAAAGGGTATCACGCATAAATCCGATACAACCGGTTGCCAAAACACCGGCAATACGCAGGTCCAGCGCGCCTGCGAATAGAGCACTCGTACCTCCCGCTGACGAGCCCATAACATAAATTCGGTTTGGATCAACCTGCAAGCCGGAATCACCTTCGGTCAACCAGTTCACGACAGACGTGACATCACTTGCTCGCTCGCCCAACAAAGAACGCCCAAACAGCAAAGCGTGATTTGCCGCATCGATACAGGGCGTAGAGGATACCGGGGATAGCAGCTGTTCACGACGTTCGCCAAAGCAGGCCTGTTCCAGACAAATCGCTAAATAGCCGCGGCGCGCTGCCTGGCGGGCAAAATCCGCGCCATATAATATTTTAATCGGATCAGCCGGCATACGCGCTTCGCCCCAAGACAAGTGCATGCCTGCATTAGTGCCTTGCAAGCAGATCATCACCGCCACAGGCTCCGTATGATCAATAGAGGCATGCCACACCATCCGGATGGGAAGATCGAGACCATCGCGCACCTTCAGGTAAAGGCTCCGATGTTTCAAACCGTCCCGGTCGGGCAAGGTCTGAATGTGTTGGATACCCGGCGGCCCCCCAAATCGGCCGTACCCGGAGAGATCAATCAACTTAGCTCGGACCTGTTTTTGCCACGTTAAGTGATCGTTAGTTGCAGCATTGCGCCAATCCAGTGCAAGCTCAGCTCCCAGTCCGCTTGGTCTGTGGCGTAAAGACGGACTTAAGCCTAGGCCATCTGGCACGTCGGGATAAGGATCAAACGTCCGACCAAAAGCTAAAGCCAGCCGACGGCGCAGCGAAATCCGACGTGCGCACCATTGTGTCTTAAGCCATTTCCAATCGATGGAAGTCAGGTTCGTCATGGGCTCTTAGATTTTCAAGGCTGCCGCCAACCTTGGGACGTGTGCGGCAACTATGCGCGCCATTTCCAAAGGCGCCTGGCGGTCATCAGCATTAAATACTAAATCTGCATTAGATGGGATATGCCATTTTATATCAACGCCAACCACATTTTTCTCCAACCCCTCTTGCACTGCTTTATACAAGCCTTTTGCATCCTCCTGCACGATCCTCTCAAGCGAAGCGTCTAGATAAACTTCGCAATAATCATTTATGTTTTCACGGTTCCACTTCAGCAACTCCGGATTATTGTAAAGCACGCCGACAATCACGATTAAGCCTTGGCGCGATAAAACGCCCGCCATGCTTCGCAGCCTCTTAACCTGAAGAATACGATCAGCCTCCGAATGAGACAAATTATGTCCAAAAGCCTCCCGCACTTCATCTCCGTCCAAAATCACCAATTCAGGTAAGTTTGGCTTCAAAAGTTCTCGAAGGGCCTGGCAAAGGGTAGTTTTTCCCGCTCCAGATAGTCCCGTGATCCAAATAACCATGATTATCTACAGTTTCAAATTAACTAATTTTCCTAGCCTGCGGCTTTAAAATACCAGATGCTGTTTTCCTGCGTATGCTCTTCAAGATCTCTTGCAGCAATTACCATTAAATTAAAGTTTGGCCGCTCGATTTATGCAATTGCCTTACGATTGTAACCGCGCATCGATAGTATTTCGCCACGTTCGCGTTCAATATACCCAATAAACGTATTTATTATTTCGATCTTTCCTGGGTCGTCGACGATATTATTGAGCTCTTTGGGATCCTCCGAGCGATCATATAGCTTGAAAACCTCTAACTCCGAGCCCTTCAGGACAGTCATCATACGGTATTGATCTGTCGATACAGTAAAATAGAGGTCTTTATTTTCAACGTCCGAGTTTCCAGAACCAGCACTCTCTGAAATAATTGCTTCTCGGCCGTCAGTAAAGGCAGACCGGCCCTTAAAACTCTCGTGAGCTGGGACTTCAAGCGCTTCTAAATAAGTAGCGTTTATACCCATGCTGTCGAGCATACCAATGTCGCTTACCGTTCGGTCGGCACCGAATAATACCATTGGAATATCGATATCTTCAAAGTGGGTTCTCAAGGCTATGTTCTGCCGAGGCCTTGGACTTCCCGCATCGTGATATGCATGGTCGCCGGTCACCATCACAACGACTTGATCCAAATTTCCAGTCTCGCGCAACGTTGTGAGTACCTTCCCAAATTCCTGATCGACAAACATTAAAGCGGAGTCGTATCCAAAACGCCTATCTGTCTGCCCTTTCGCGCGCGCTTTCAGCCAACGAGGCAAATACCGTAATCGTCGAGCTGCATGCATCGGACGAGCTATAGACCGAAAATCATGCACATCCATCAGATGGAGATGGATTGACCATGGGCCTCTGCTATTTCGCACGAATTCGCAAACTCCATCCATGATCTCATCGGCTTTGGTTTCAAAATGAAGGAGCGGAATGAAGGGAAATTCTAACTTTGCTAAAAGATTTGCGGTCCGCCAGCGGAGCGCTTCTTTTAGGCGGTACCATATGTAAGACGGGCTTGGACGCACTTTGCCCAGGTATCGCCAATATAAAATTGGTGGAATTGAATAGATTTTTTTAAATACAGTTAATGGTTCACTGTGCAGAAGATCCACTTCACTCAAACAATCCCGCGCAACCTTCTCGTTAATCCTACGGAGCTTATCCGGCCAAATGCGGCCGCGATCGCCTTCCGTAACGCTGGAGACAGCATTCAGCAGGTCCTCCATTGGTGCGCTGATAATTTTAATTGCCTCTGCGTCGCTTATTTTACCCGATTGCCATCGTTCAATTTCGTAAGCAAGTTGCCGTTCAAGAAAATGGCCTAAAATTAGGCGGCAATCCTGGGCCGTGTGTAAACCATCAAACCCGCGCTCATAGCCATGGGTAATTCCAAGCTGAGTGCAAGAAGCCATCATTTGGGTCGAGTAACCCAATTCTTGTAGCTGTTCAGCATAACTACGAGGACGTGTACGAATACCAGAATTATACCCACCGTAGTCCAAAGGGTAGGTTTGGCTGACAAGCGACGGCATTACAAATTGGGTTGCTGGCGCGTTTGCTACCGCCCGCCGCACCGCACCTTGGTCAGCTAAAACACACATATTAGGCGCCAATGCCCGCGCCGCATCTAGGTCGGAGAAAATATCATACCGCAACGCATCAATTACGAAAAAAATTCCGTTTTTCCGCATTTCCTTCACTTTTATAGCAGCTTCATGGGTCATTTTATTTACCGATTCGCTTGTCCAGAATTAAAATGCGCTCTCCCGCAATAAGTACGTTCATATGTTGAACAAATAAACCCTAGCTGTCAAATTAACTTCCGAAGTGGGTTTGAAAGCCTCTAATACCAAGCGGATCAGCGCTTGACCGATAACGAAATCAACTGTACCGTTTGAAGCGTTCGCAGCATGAACGTGCTACGTAATCCTTAAACCATCAAAAAACATAGTGCTCAACCAAGTCTGGGGACATAATATCCAGACCAAAAAAAATAAATATACGCTGGAACGCCATTGAATTTAGTGCTCCTTAGTGTGATTAAGGCATCTATTTAATTGAACCCTTGCCCTCATGATACCTGAAATACAACTAGCAAAGTGTTTCTGAGAATGCAGTTCGCCAATAACTACAACAACGTGAAAAACGGCAAGCCGAAAAAAGACGTGTCGCCCAAACAAAACAGCCAATTTCTTAAAATTTTATTGCCATACCTCTAAAGGTCCTATCATCGATTCCCAAGACACCATTTTTGATCTAGCAGCGCTGCCCACCGCTGAACCGGCCAAATCATTCGATATGGCTACCGGCAA
>PBOR01000068.1 GCA_002724395.1 Rhodospirillaceae bacterium
AGGAGATGTGAATAAAGATGGTGTCGACGATATAATTATCGGGGCGGTAAATGCAGACCCTAACGGGACTCCCTCCGGTCAAACTTACGTTGTTTTCGGTGGCACAGGCGTTGGTGCGGGCGGCCACATCGACCTATCAAGCTTAAACGGTAGTACTGGATTTGTGTTGAACGGAATTGATGCGGGAGATTCTTCTGGCAGTTCAGTTTCTGGCGCCGGAGATGTGAATGGAGACGGCATTGATGATTTGATCATTGGAGCGATTGCGGGTGACCCTAATGGGACCGAAGGTGCGGGCGAAACCTATGTTGTTTTCGGCAAAAACACGACTGGAAGTAATCCCAATTTCAGCACTACTTTCAATTTGTCGAGCATAAACGGCGCTAATGGCTTTGTACTGAACGGTGTTGACCAGAACGATCATTCTGGCGCTTCAGTTTCCAGTGCAGGGGATGTGAATGGGGATGGTGTCGCCGATTTGATAATTGGGGCGCCACAGGCTGACCCCCAAGCGAATAATGCCGGTGAGAGTTATGTTGTTTTTGGTAAGGTGACACAAGATGTAACACCAAATATTGCGGAGAATCAGACCGCGGTAATGACCGTGACGTCCAGTGATGTGGACGCGAATGACACAAAGACTTTTTCAATCTCCGGTGGTGCGGATCAAGCATTATTTAGCATCAATGCGAATACCGGAGCGCTGAGCTTTGTCAACGCTCCCAACTTCGAATTACCCGGGGACAACGGTGCCAACAATGTCTACGACGTGCAAGTGACGGTCACTGATAGTGGTGGTCTCACTGGTAGTCAAAATATCGCGGTCACTGTGGATAATGTTATCGAGCCTAATTTGGCGCAAGCTGGACCAACCCTTGCTGGGCAGCAAGTTGCTAGTTTTGATGGTTCTGGCGATGCGATATCCTTTGCGGATACAGCAGTTCATGAAGCAGGAACTGCCGATTTAACGGTTGAGGCTTGGTTCTTTTGGCCGGGCACAAACTCTGGTCAAAAGTCAATTGTCGCGAAAGGCGACTTCTTCGGGGATGAAGGTTGGGGGCTTAGGCTCGTTGATGATGCGATTTTTCTTTTTGCTGACTCAAATGGAGGCGGCACCGCCGATGCGGATTTAGCCGTACAAACCAAAAGTTTGAGTGGACTAACTGCAGGTTGGCATCATGTGGCTATGGTGCTCGACTCAACCGGAAGTAGTACAGCTTTAACCGGCTACCTTAACGGCAGTAGCTCTGGGTTTACTCCAGGTGGTGGTGGCGGAGATACCGATGGTTCTCTAACACTCGACGGAGATGGAATTGCCGGTTCTCTTGGTTTTGCTATAGGTGCCCCCAGCGACCTTTCTGGTGCGTTTTTTAATCAATCTATTGACGAGGTGCGTATCTGGAACACAGCACGTTCTGCCGCAGAAATTAACGCTAATATAAACAAGTCACTGAATGGAAATGAGACGGGCCTTCAAGGCCTTTGGAAACTTGATGGTAATGGTGTAGATGCTACAGCTAACTCTGTGAATGGCACGGTGCGGGGCGATACTACTTTCAATTCTCAGGATGCTGCGACTGTAGGTGCGGGAGGCGGTATTGCCTCGTTCCTACATTTGGCAACCGACGTGAATGGCGATGCAATAACTTATAGTAACGGCACACCTGTAAATGGTGCTGTTGCCCAAAGTGATACCTTCGCTAACCATCCCCAATTCACCTACACGCATGATGGAGGTGGCAACTCGTCGGGTAGCTACCAAATTACGGCGAATGATGGCACCGCTAGTACCGATCAAACGGTTTCTATCACCGTTGGAACTTAGCGGCCTAATAGCTAGTGCCAATAGGAAATGTTGGGAGTGGCTTCAAGAACTTAGCACAGTATATAAACTGGTTGGTGGGCGCGGCTGGGATTGAACCAGCGACCCCCGCCGTGTGAAGACGGTGCTCTCCCGCTGAGCTACGCGCCCGGATCGCTTGCAATTTCATTTTGTCGTCACTTAATGGTGAGTGGTAGGGACTGTCAAGCGCCGACATGTTATGTCTAATCTTAGAGTGCCGGGTTGAAATCAAAGGCGATGCTGATCCGGCGCGCAGTATCTGTATAAGGAATAGTGCGGTGGAAAAAATAGGATGGGAACAACACAAGTCGTCCGGGTTTTGGTTCAATTAAAAAGGTTGCTGGCTGTTTGCTCGCCGGAATTTCTGGAGGGGCTGCGCCAAATTCAAGCCATCCGAGGTGGTCTTTATCGGTGCTTGATACGAAGTCGGGCACGTCGACGTAATAAACACCGCTTATCCAGCCTGTTGGGTGCAAATGGGGAACCTGGTGCCCTTGTGCATTAAGGACTACACCCCATGCAGTGATACCTTTGAGTTTTGGCCATTCGTTGCAAGGTTCATTTGCAGACCCCGCAACAAGGGAGAGATTAGCCCGATATTCATCTAGTGTTTCCCAAAGCATATGCTCCAGAGTGGCAACGGGGCCTTTTGGCTCAACCAGCAACTCGCCGGTTTGTTGTCCGTTTTTGGTTGTCGTCCGAGGCGGTGAATTGCGAAGGCTAGGGTGGCTGAGAATATGCTCAGAAAGTGCATCATTAAACGTTTTGATAGTGTCAAAGCCATCAGCTGCAGATAGTTCTTTGATGTATACGTAATTTTCATAAATTGCCGCCTGTTCTCTCTCACTGCCGAGATCATTGAGAATAAACGGTCGGGTCGATAGCATAGTAATGTCGTGTGGGTATTGTTGTAGGTGCTTTTCGCAGGTCGTTAACGCATCCTCGGCTCTACCAAGCCCGAGTTGAACAGCAGCCCAAGCGGGGGCAAGGTACTCATAATTAGGACTCAACGCTTCCACTTTCTCTAGGCAGTCATGAGCGCCTGAGAGGTCCTTATTCAACACCATACTGCGGTGCTGTTCAAAAAGTACCTCCGTATCATTTGGGACAATGTCTAGAGCCCGCTTGAAAAAATGCACAGAGTCCTCGAACCTATCAACCAAGCGAAGCCGCTTTCCAATCAAGACGTGCAGTTCCGGATCCTGTGCTACTGTACCAGTAAGTGCGATGGCACGTTGCCAAACGGTGATGGCCTCCTCAAAGCGAGCTTGGCGGTCATAAGTATCTGCTAGGTTGAGAAGTGTTTCTGAGGAGCCTGGTTCTTGCTCAATCGCCAATTCAAAAGCTGATGAGGCTTCCTCCCAACGATGAAGGTCGGACAACATTACACCGAGATTGAAGTGGATATTCGGTGTGTGCGGGGCAATGGTTAGAAGCTTTTTATAAGTGTCGACAGCTTTTGACGGTTGGTCTGCCAGAGCATAAGCACTAGCTAAGCGAAGGAGGAGATCTTTTGAACCAGGTTGCGCTGCATCGAGGCGGGCAAGATATTGAGCAGAATCAGCGAACCGCTCGGTTTCGAAATAGATGATACCTAATCCATAGAGTGCATCGGGATGGTTAGGCTCGTCTACAAGGACCGATTGTAACAGTGACTCTGCCTCTTGAATTTTGCCTTGTTGAAACTGGACAAATGCGTTTCCAACAGGATCATTTGTCGGTAATGAAGTGTTCTGGTCAGATGGCATGGGCGTGATTTTTCCTTAAGTCTTTAACCATGGTATCCCGCTTGGGTCGTCGGCGAAGAAAATTGTACCGCCGAGTGCCGCCTGTGGTTCGACCCAAAGCCCATGACCATTTTGCCTATGATAGGCCAAGCCACTTTGCATTAAGCAGTTTTGCGTTTTTGTGAGATCGGATGCAAGAGCGCAGGCGACAAAACTGGGTGGTTCAGGTAAGAGGATTTCCGGTATGTGTTCATAAATCCAATCTTCTTTTGCGATGGTTAATCGGCCACGTTCAGTAACCAATATAAAGGCCCCTTGTACCTCCGATCTCTCGAAACCGGTAAATTGCTCGTAACGTTTTATCACTTCTTCGTAATTTTCCGCACATAGCAATATGTCGGTCAGGGCATACGCGCCGTTGGCGTGGTCCATCCAATGGCGCTGCCAAAGTGTCTCTGGCGTTAAATGTTTAAGCGCTTGAATGCGGCCCTCGGGCATTTGGCCATACTTAATTCGTTGAACATGAAAACGGAGTTCTTTTTTGCCAGCCTCTATATCTATAGTTCTTTGTAAGGGGACAGGAGTGAGCGGTGAGAGGCCTTTGCGGTCCAACTCCTTATACAGCTGCTCAGGCCTATCCGTAGAGAAAGCCAATAAATGTAGCCCTATATGGTGAGCGAGCGCTTGGCGGTGTTGGTTTATTAGCGGATTGTCTGTTTCTTGGTGGATTGCAAGGACTTCTAAATAACCTCGCTGCAACATCACACATTGGTTTGCTAGCCCTACCGCAATTGGCGGTTTGCTAGGGTCGGTCATATTGGTTTGTGGAGTATAGGGTGTGAGTGTAAAGCCCATTCGTGTTAGAGCCCTGTTGGCACCAGAGATATCGGCTACAAAAAAACCAATATGGTCGATAAACAATTCGCCTTTTCTCGGCAACTGCGCGTCTGTCCAATGAGTTATTGGGTATGGCAAAATTCTCGACCTCGACCAAGCGATGAATTAGGGTTCGGCTTGCATTGAACGTGGCGACCAGAGAAAACGCAATATCAAAAGTCCGCCAAGAAAGCCCTCCTTCTATGACAGAGAATATAGGCACACTATTTAAGGCAAACCTCGAGCGGAAAAACCCGGCAGTGATTGACCTGTCGGATCCTCTCCAGCCACTAATTCGAAGCTATGCTGAATTGAATGCGCGTGCTGATGGAGTGGCTTTGGCATTGGTCGCAGCGGGTATTGCTCCTGGCGATACTGTGGGCATCTTATCTTTAAATCGTGTCGAGTTTATCGAATCGTTCTTTGGTATTATGCGTATTGGCGCAGTACCTGTACCGGTAAATATCAAGCTGCCGTCGGAAACAGTTCGGTATATTCTCACCGATGCGGCAACAAAACTAAACTTTGTGGATGAAGCCGCGAAAACACTGGTTCCTCGTGAAAGGATCAACATCTGCTTTGACGATGATTATGAGGTGTTTATAAAGCCTGGCGCATTTGATGCCGTTCCTGTCCTTGGCAGTGATTTGTGTTGCATGCCCTATACTTCTGGTACGACGGGTAAGCCGAAAGGCGTTTATCTAACCCATGAAGGACAACAATGGGCCGCCAATACTTTGGTCAAACAC
>PBOR01000069.1 GCA_002724395.1 Rhodospirillaceae bacterium
GAGGCCATGTTCAAAATAGGACCAGACGTGCTACCTCCACCATCACGGCAAGCCCGCATCCAACAATACTATTGTGAACTGCCGGACGGTAAGCTCAAGTTCGTCGACCTGGTTCTCTACTTCCAGGATGAGGCAATTTCCGTCACCGAAACCGGCGGCCTCGGCCTGCTCAATATTATCGAAAACGTCGAACCGGCCTTCTCCTAGCTGGCCAACGTTAAGGGGAGGTAACTATGTCCACGACGCTGTTCCGTAATTGCCTGATCGTCAGGGATGCGCGGAGCCCATTTAACCCTGTGCGGCAGGATATATTGGTCGATGGCGACAAAGTTGCTGCTATCGAGCCGGCGGGGTATCTCAGGGACGCCGACGAGATTATCGACGCCGACGGCAAGTTGGCTGCCGCTGGCATGATTAATGGCCATTTTCATTCTTGGGATCATTACATCAAGGGCCGGGTAGAGAACCTTCCCATGGAACTGATGATGCCCTACCTTCGGCCGGCTCAACCGCTCCAACTGACGGACCGTCAGGTTTATCTCAGGACCATGGCTGGCGCCATCGAGTCGCTTCGCACCGGCGCCACCACCATTGTCGACGACATGAGCCTCGGGCCCAGCCTCAACCGTGATCACGCGGAGGCGGCTCTACAAGCCTATGACGACTCAGGTGTCCGAGCTTATCTGGGATTTTCCATGATCGATAGGCCAATCGTTGACAGTTGGCCGTTCGTTGAAAAATGCTTCGTACCCGAATTATTGGAACAGTTGCGGTCCTTGCCGCGTCCGGCCGGAGAGGATCTCCTCGGGTTGGTGCGTGACCTTGCTAAAAACCACCACCCAGCCGATCACCGGATTGGGGTCCTGGTGGCGCCTTCTGCGCCCCACCGTTGTACCGACAATTTTCTGAAAGCTTGCAGGGCACTCGCTGACGAGCTCGAATTGCCGACCATAATTCATGTTCTGGAAACGCGACTCATGGCAATCACGGCCGGCGAATTTTATGGCCGTAGCATGATCGAGTATCTCTACGACATTGGTTTCCTGGCACCGAATACATCATTGATCCATGCCGTATGGTTGACTCCGCGTGACCGGGAGATCATCGCCGATACCGGCGCGACGGTTCAGTACAACCCATTCAGCAATACGGTCCTTGGGGCGGGGGTTCTCGATTTCCGGGCACTCCAGGAAGCAGGCGTCAATGTCAGCATGGGATCAGACGGTTGCGGCATACCATTTAATTGCTCAATGAACACTACGATTAAGTTTGGCGCATGTCTGCCGCGAATTCGCGATGCCGACTACGAGAAGTGGCCGGCATCGGCCGATATCTGGGAGGCCGCCACGGTCGGCGGTGCGATTGCTTTTGGCCGCGAGACGGATCTCGGCCGTGTAGAGCCTGGCTATAAGGCGGACTTCGTCCTCTATCGCCTAGATAGCTCAGGTCTATTGCCGCTCAACGAGCCGGTCCGCCAGTTGGTCCACGGGGAAACCGTCGCAGGAATTGATACGGTCGTCGTCAACGGACGCGTCGCCGTCCGGGACGGCAAGCTGACGCTCATTGACGAGGATTCCATCATCTCGGAATTGCAGGCCGTCCACGCCGAACTGAAGGATCAAATCATGAGTTCCGAGGAGTCTGCGCGGCCGGTCTTCGAAGGTGTTGCGAAAGCCTATCGCATGGCGCTCGAACGTCCTGTCGCGCCAGACATGACACGGGCTTTGCTCGAAGACAGAGCCCAGAACGCTGGGAATGAGTGAGACGACCAACAAGACACGAAGTAAAACGCCTTAAGCGACCGGTAAAGGGAACCAACGTCAGCCTCGAGGCGTTCGCCCAAGACCTCGAGCGGCAGAGCGCGCCAACAATCCATTTGGAATGGTTGTCCGCCAACGCCGGCGATTCACTGTAAGGTTTGAGATAAGTTTAAAAACAGATACCCTCCAAAAGCAGTGGTCGATCCTTGATTTTATTAGGTGTGATGTCGATCACATTGTCTTGTTCGAGCTGCGCTACCCGAGCCAGTCTATCCGCCAGACTTAGCCTAACCTACTGATTTACTGAAAGCTCTTGCTTCGGCTTGTCCCAGTCTCGATCGAGTAGGCCAGACGCAAAGCTATGGATATGCCCGATGATCATGCAGTTAACAGCCCTATTTTGCAGGATTATGTATTGCAAGCAAAAGAAACAGCGTGGAACGCACGGCGAAAAATGGGAAATTATCTCGATAATGAGAATCAGGATTTAGCGGATGATACGCAGGAAGTGCGGCAAGTGCGGCAGACCGAAGAGCAAGATATCGTTAAGCCATCAACTTTATTGGAAAAAGTGGCGGGAGTGACGGGACTCGAACCCGCGGCCTCTGGCGTGACAGGCCAGCGCTCTAACCAGCTGAGCTACACCCCCGCATTCGCCCTTAAGCACGATAAAATGTGAAAGAAAAGGCGAAGAGCGAACCATCTAAGCTAGTGGCGGAAGGGTGTCAAGCAATGCCGGAAAATCTCGCAAATTTTCTTATAATATTCACGTGTAAGGAGGAGCGGTTGCTCCTCCCCCTGCCGTCCTCAATAAAAAAAGCAATATAAACGGCTTTGATTTTTCATGACCTGGACTACGCCTTAGGTTTAGGGGTCGAATGAGCCTTGATGAAAAGTTCAATAAATGAACTTCTTTTTACAACTCCATTATCGTCAGGCTTGAGAGCATCGAAAGACTTAACCATTTTCTGCATTTTCGACTTCTCAAACTCTTCTTTTGTGACCACTTTATCGCCATTTAAATCCATCTTATCAAAGTAATGATTTGCCATTTCTTTGGGAGAATGCGTATGCGCAGCGCCCCCGCAACTTCCGGCCATTGCCGCAGGAGCTACAAATAAAACCGTTACAAGAACAGCAGAAGCTAAAATTTTCATCGATCTCTCCTTAAAGGTGTATTTAATTAGAATACGTTTGTTCTTGTGAAATAGATCAATAACTACGTAGGTTTAGCTTCTTCATCAACACACAAATCTCCAGCAGCTATCCAGCAGATGAAGAGCTGAAAACGCTCTGATTTAAATGTAAAGAGTGCCCAGCAATCTAGCTAGATAAGAAGATTATCATAGGACAACATGCCTAGGGTTGCAGCCACCTCTAGTAGCTAACCTTTCTTTTATCTGGAGCGCTAACTATTTTCCTTTTACAACGAAAAAGGGGTTAGCGATTTGCACTAACCCCGAGACGGATGGTGGGCGATGACGGGATCGAACCGCCGACCCCCTCGGTGTAAACGAGGTGCTCTCCCAGCTGAGCTAATCGCCCGTTAGAAATCTGCGCTACCATATACATCTCTGATTGGAAAAACGCCAACGAAAAGCATGCTCGATAAAAGCAAGCCGGCCACCCGATATCGGATGACCGGCTTAGCAAAACTCTATAACAAGGATGCTTAGTTCACTGCGTCCTTCAGGCCTTTGCCAGCTTTAAATTTGGGCTGGTTTGATGCCGCAATCTGAATCACAGCTCCAGTCTGCGGGTTGCGACCCGTAGTAGCCTTTCGATGACCAACACTAAATGTCCCGAAGCCGACCAAGCGTACCTCCGTACCATTACTTAGTGAATTGGAAATCGTCTGAAAAACTGAGTCTACTGCCTTGGCCGCGTCGGCTTTTGACAGTCCTGAATCCGCTGATACGGATGCTACCAAATCGTTTTTATTCAAAGTAAAGCCCTCCTTCGGGCTAAATGTGAGTTGGAACGAGTAATAATTCTACGATAACCACCGTGAAAAAGTACCGGTCCCACGCGCGTCTCGTCAATTAGAAACGCCGGAATTCCGCGGTTTGTGAGAAAAATAAAGTTTATTGTTATTTGACAATAACTTAAGTGAATACCCCTAATGGGTCGTCATGTTCTCTATATCACCCTTCTTTTCGTCTCCAGGGACCGGATTCACATCTTCCGATTCGGGATCCCACTCTATAGGCGTTACCGGGGAAACTAGAGCCTTCTCTAAAACTTCATCGACGCTGCTTACAGGTATAATATCCAAACTCCGTTTTACGTTATCTGGGATATCAGGCAAGTCCTTTGCGTTGTCTTGAGGTATGAGGACAGTTTTGATTCCCCCGCGAAGTGCAGCTAGCAATTTCTCTTTCAAACCGCCGATTGGCAGGACACGTCCTCGCAAGGTAATTTCCCCTGTCATAGCGACGTCTTTTCGAACTTCTATGCCCGACAAAACAGAAACAATAGAGGTCGCCATGGCGACACCTGCAGAAGGTCCGTCTTTAGGCGTCGCACCTTCGGGCACATGGACATGAATATCCACTTTAGAAAATTTAGTCGGCTTAATGCCAAAAGACGGAGCCCGACTCTTCACGTAACTCTCAGCAGCAGCAACAGATTCTTTCATCACGTCGCCGAGTTTACCTGTACTTTGAATTTTACCCTTGCCTGGGATCTTAACTGATTCAATGGTTAACAATTCACCACCCACTTCAGTCCAGGCAAGTCCGGTAACAACTCCCACCAAATCATTTTCTTCGACTTCCCCGAAGGTATATTTTCTGATACCTGCGAATTTTTCCAAATTACGCGGTGTAATGCGAACACGCGCTACCTTCTCTTTCATGAGAATTTCTTTGATCGATTTGCGTGCCAAGCTAGCTATTTCACGTTCGAGATTTCGAACGCCAGCCTCTCGAGTATAATAACGGATCAAATCCCGAACAGCGGCATCAGAAATAGACCATTCTGACTTCTTCAAGCCGTTTTCTTTAACCTGTTTTGTGATCAAATGACGTTTTGCTATTTGAATTTTTTCGTCTTCCGTGTAACCCGCAATACGAATTATTTCCATGCGGTCCATAAGCGGTTGGGGCATCCGCAAAGTATTGGCCGTCGTCACGAACATGACATCACTTAAATCATAGTCCACTTCTAAGTAATGATCCGCAAACGTTGAATTCTGCTCCGGGTCAAGCACTTCAAGCAATGCTGACGACGGATCACCTCTCCAATCTGAGCCCAGCTTATCAATCTCATCCAACAAGAAAAGCGGATTTGAGTATTTCGCTTTCTTCATACCTTGAATGACCTTGCCTGGCATAGAGCCAATATAAGTGCGCCTGTGGCCGCGAACTTCAGCTTCGTCGCGGACCCCGCCCAGGGACATCCGCACAAACTTACGACCCGTAGCGCGGGCAATTGATTTACCAAGTGAAGTCTTACCGACGCCTGGAGGCCCCACCAGACAGAGAATTGGGCCTTTCACCTTGCGCATCCTTTGCTGCACGGCAAGATACTCGAGGATCCGATCTTTGACCTTTTCTAAGCCAAAATGATCTTCATCCAGCACTTTCAGAGCGACATTGAGATCTTTTTTGACTTTGGTTCGTTTTTTCCACGGAATACCCAATATCCAGTCTAAATAATTGCGTACGACCGTGGCTTCAGCCGACATTGGGCTCATCGACCGTAGTTTTTTCAGCTCTGCTTGAGCCTTCTCTTTGGCCTCTTTGCTAAGTTTGGTCTTCTCTATCTTCTCTTCGAGTTCAGCCAATTCGTCTTTGCCGTCCTCGCTATCACCCAGTTCCTTTTGAATAGCCTTCATCTGCTCATTCAAATAGTACTCGCGCTGGGTTTTCTCCATCTGGCGTTTAACCCGGCTTCGGATGCGCTTTTCAACCTGCATCACCCCAATTTCGCCTTCCATGAAGGAATATACCCGCTCTAAACGCTCAGACACCTTCTCGATTTCGAGTAATGCCTGCTTGTCAGATATTTTCAGAGCTAAATGCTGCGCAACCGTATCGGCAAGCTTACTAGGCTCTTCAATTTGGTTAACAGAAATCAAAACCTCCGGCGGCACTTTCTTATTAAGCTTGATATACTGCTCAAATTCCGCAACTACGGTGCGACTTAGCGCCTCTAACTCCTCTGGGCCCTCCTCTATTTCCGGTATGAGTTCTGCCTCAGCCTGAAAAAAGGATTCATCATCAATGAATTTCGTTAAACGGACGCGTTTACCGCCTTCGACTAAGACCTTGACGGTGCCATCCGGTAATTTCAAAAGTTGCAAGACGGTCGCAATGGTACCAACCATATAGATATCTTCAGGAGATGGATCATCCTGGGAAGCATTTTTTTGAGTGACGAGCAGGATTTGTTTGTCGTCATCCATCACATCTTCTAGAGCGCGAACAGATTTTTCACGTCCTACAAATAGCGGCACAATCATGTGAGGAAACACTACTATGTCACGAAGTGGTAGAACGGGCAGCGACTGGGATTGGTCCAAATCAAACATCCTAATTTAAATGTTATACGCCGTAGTTCAGCGCGTAAAATTATACAATAGACATAGGGGGCTAGTTGTTATCTTCAAGTCTTGAATTTTTTCCCTATTGAATAAATGGCGACTACGCGCTGGCCTCAGATTCTTCGCGCCGCTCTGAATAAATATGGAGTGGTTCTGCGCGGCCCTCTACCACTTCCTTGTTAATGACTATCTCTTCTACACTCTCCAAGCCTGGGAGATCATACATAGAATCTAATAAGATACTTTCTAAAATAGATCGTAAACCACGAGCTCCTGTTTTTCTCATGATTGCTTTCTGCGCAATCCCTCGAAGCGCATCCTCAGCGAATTCAATATGCACACCTTCCATCTCAAACAGACGCTGATATTGCTTCACCAAGGCATTTCGCGGTGTAGTGAGAATTTCTACCAAAGCATCCTCATCTAAATCCGACAAAGTAGCGAGTACTGGCAAGCGGCCAACAAATTCGGGAATAAGTCCAAATTTCAATAAATCTTCCGGCTCTACGTCGAGCAGAATTTCGCCAATATTACGGTCATCGGCGCTGCGTACGTCGGCACCAAATCCAATTGAGGACCCCTTGTCGCGCTGAGAGATAATTTTTTCTAAACCAGCGAATGCTCCGCCACAAATGAAGAGAATATTTGTAGTGTCGACCTGCAAAAATTCTTGCTGCGGGTGTTTGCGCCCTCCCTGGGGCGGCACACTAGCGATTGTCCCCTCCATGATTTTAAGAAGTGCTTGTTGAACCCCTTCTCCGGAAACATCTCGTGTGATGGATGGATTATCCGATTTACGACTGATTTTATCCACTTCGTCGATATACACTATACCGCGCTGCGCACGCTCTACATTGTAGTCCGCAGCTTGGAGCAATTTCAGAATAATATTTTCAACATCTTCGCCTACGTAGCCCGCTTCAGTCAGCGTAGTGGCATCAGCCATGGTGAACGGCACATCGAGAATGCGCGCTAAAGTTTGTGCCAATAACGTCTTTCCGCAACCGGTGGGGCCTATCAGCATTATATTGGATTTTGCTAATTCTACGTCGTTACTTTTTCCCGAATGCGCGAGCCTTTTATAATGATTGTGAACAGCGACCGACAGAACGCGCTTAGCAAATAACTGACCAATGACATAGTCATCCAGCACTTTACATATTTCGCGCGGTGTGGGCACCCCATCGCGAGATTTGGAGATCGCCGTCTTGTGATCCTCTTTGATGATATCCATGCATAATTCTACGCATTCATCGCAAATGAATACGGTTGGCCCTGCAATGAGTTTGCGGACTTCATGCTGGCTTTTGCCGCAGAACGAACAATAAAGTGTGTTTTTGGATTCGCCGCCGCCGGATTTCGCCATTTCGATACTTTCGTCGTCAGTTGGAAGATGTAATCGAGTGCAACATCGCTAAGTTTAGCCAATTGCAAAGAAGCCCGACAATCAGAAAAGTGAGTGAATTCGCCAGTTACAACATTATATAGCAGAATTTGAGAAAAAACCAATGAGTCGCCACGAAAAGGGTGCGGCACTATCTCCTGAGTAAAAAAGTTAATTTTAAGGAGCTGGATATTTTTCGCACTAATTTATGACGAATCGGTTAGAGACGATATACATCTCCAAAGATCTAATGCTTTCCCAAAAATAAAATCAAATATCATGACGATGGATATTCATCGAACATGTAAGACCTCTCTAGCTCGACTATAAAAAAATAGTATTTATCCTATCTCAATATTTTCTAGCTATCTTACTTGTCGCTGTCGCCATTTTCTTCATCCGCGGGCACTGGGCGTTCTGATACTACTTCATCGATAAGGCCAAATTTCAGCGCCTCTTCGGGCGACATGAAATTATCTCGATCCATACCCTCTTCAATAATCTTTATTGATTGTCCCGTGTGCTTCACATAAATTTCGTTAAGTCTCTCACGAAGCTTAATAATTTCACGTGCATGGATCTCTATATCGGATGCTTGCCCTTGGAAGCCACCAGATGGTTGATGTATCATAATGCGGCTGTTTGGCAGGCAATAACGCTTCTTTGCAGCACCGGCTGCCAACAAAAGTGAGCCCATGGAAGCAGCCTGACCGATGCACACAGTGGAAACATCGGGTCGGATGTATTGTATAGTGTCATAGATCGAAAGACCCGAGGAGACGACACCGCCGGGCGAATTGATATAAAGAGCAATATCTTTCGTAGGACTTTCCGACTCTAGATAAAGAAGCTGAGCACAAATTAAGCTCGCGACTGCGTCATGAACGGGTCCCACAAGAAAGATAATTCTCTCTTTTAATAGCCTGGAATAAATATCGTATGCGCGTTCGCCACGATTGGTTTGTTCAACCACCATCGGAACCAAAGTGTTCATTTCCGTGTCCTCTACATCGGTAATAACGGGCGAAAACGGATCTTGGGAATGCATGCTACTTCTCTTCCTTATCATCGCCGCCTGACTTGTCGGCTTTTTTTGAGGCAGTTTTTTTCTTAGAAGGCGCTTTCTTCTTAGTGGCTGTTTTTTTCTTGGTGGCGGTTTTCTTCTTTGAAGCAGATTTCTTTTTCGGCTTGGATTTCTCTTCCGCCTCTTTTTGTTCAGCTTCCATCTCAGCGGTTAACTGTTCAAGGGTAACCTCACGCTCGTTGACTTTCGCCATTTCAATAATGAAATCGACTACTTTATCCTCGAACAGGGGCGCACGTATATTTGCCATCGCCTGCTCGTTCTCTCGATACATCTCTATAATTTTTTGTTCTTGCCCGGGGTAACGCTGAGCTTCAGCAATTAGCGCTCGATTAATTTCTTCTGCTGACACATCTAAATTGTTGTGTTGACCAACCGCAGCCAACAATAGGCCGAGCCGAACGCGGCGTTGCGCAACACCGCGATAAAATTTTTCCGGATCCTCGGCTTCATCATCCTGAGCATCTTCGGACTCATCCTTTTTTGCTTCAAGATATTGTTTCCAAATAGAATCAAACTCTGCATCAACCATACCGCTTGGGACTTCAAATTCATGAACTGTGTCCAACTTGTCCAGTAATTGGCGTTTCATTCGTTCACGGCAAACAGATGAATATTCTCCTTCCATACGTTCACGAATTTGGACTTTCATCGCATCTAATGAATCCATACCAAGGTTTTTGGCGAATTCATCGTTAACTTCGGTTGCTTTCTTTTCGCGAATTTCTTTCACAGAACACGCGAAAATTGCATCTTTGCCAGCCAAATGCTCAGCCTGATAATTATCTGGCATTGTCACAGCAACCGATACTTCTTCACCTGCAGTAACACCGGTCAATTGTTCTTCAAATCCAGGAACAAACTGGTTGGAACCAAGTGTTAATTGGTGGTCCTTGGCAGCCCCCCCCTCAAATAGCTCTCCGTCCACTTTACCTTCAAAGTCAATTACAACAATGTCACCCTTCTTGGATTTACGCTTGCCTTTTATCGGCTCACTTTGGGCCATTTGATCGGCCATCTCTTTTATCGATTTATCTACCTGCGCATCATCAACTATCACCTTCATGCGCTCTACTTCGATGGTTTTGAAATCAACCGGGTCAATTTCCGGCAGTACATCAACCGCGAGCGTGAATTCTAATTCGCCGCCCTCATCAAATTTTTGGACTTCAACCTTCGGCTGCATAGCCGGCTGCAGATTCCGTTCGCTCAGCGTACTTGCCATGGCCTCGCCAACAACGGCCTCCAACACTTCTCCTCGTACCGCCTGGCCGTAAAGTTGCCGGATGACAGAA
>PBOR01000070.1 GCA_002724395.1 Rhodospirillaceae bacterium
ATAGAATGGGCAAAAAAGCACTTAAATGTTCCAATTATTGATCACTGGTGGCAAACAGAAACTGGATGGGCCATGGGCGGGAATTGCGTAGGTATCGAAATGCTGCCAGTCAAACCCGGGTCTCCAACCAAACCAGTGCCTGGCTATGACATTCAAATTTTAGGTCCCGATGGTATCCAGCTACCACATGGCGAGATGGGCGTAATTTGCGTCAAGCTTCCATTACCACCGAGCGGTTTTCCGACCCTCTGGAACGCAGAACAACGCTATATCGAAACGTATATGGAGGAGTATCCTGGCTACTACCAAACCGGCGATGCTGGTCATTTCGACGAAGACGGCTATATTTACGTCATGGCCCGGACAGACGATGTCATCAATGTCGCCGGACATCGCCTCTCTACTGGAGCTATCGAAGAGGTGATTTGTGCTCACAAAGATGTTGCAGAAGCAGCCGTAATTGGCGTTGCTGATCAGCTTAAAGGGCAGTTACCACTGGGACTCGCAGTACTCAAAGCCGGTGTAAATCGACCCAGTGAAGAAATTACATCAGAGCTCGTACAAATGGTCCGAAATGACATCGGACCAGTTGCTGCCTTTAAAACGGCGGCAGTAGTAGAGCGGTTACCAAAAACACGGTCCGGCAAAATTCTCCGGGCGACCATGCAACAAATCGCCGACAAGGAAGAGTACAAAATGCCGGCGACCATTGAAGATCCAACCATTTTGGATGAGATAGAGTTTGCTTTGAAAAAAGTAGGCTACGCTGGCAGTTGACTCCTCTTATGAAGCGTCCGATTCTTCAACCTTAGGCGGCCATTCAGGTTTGACCGCTTCCGCTTCATCGGACAGCCCCGCCGCTTTAGAATCGGCCATAGCAGACCAAACCGTTGTATCAGATGATGCGCCGTCTTCGTTGCTTGCTTCAGGGACTACTTTTTCGCTAGACACTTCGGCCGCTGCCAAAACGTCACCGTTTTGTCGAGCCGCTTTCTCTGCAGCCTTTCGTTCGCGAACCGCTTTACGTTGCGCACGCGCACGCGCGGTATCTAGGTTGTTTTCCAATTCCTCCATAGAACAAAGGCCAATCTCAACCGGACTACGCGGCCTCAAATTAGGAGTATTCCAATGCGATCGGTCACGAATAGAATTTATAGTCGGCTTAGTGGTACCAATAATACGACCTACTTGAGCATCCGATAATTCTGGATAATGACGCAATAACCAAGCAATCGCATCGGGTTTATCTTGACGTTTCGAAAGAGGGGTATAGCGAGGACCTTTACCACGCGCCTCCGGAATTGGAATATCAGACATTGATAACTTCAACCGTTCAGCCGTATTAGCTTCGCAGCGACTAATTTCCTCGCGAGTCAGTTGCCCATTCGCAATTGGGTCCAGCCCTTGCATTCCAATAGCAACTTCCTCATCTGCGATTGCCTGTACCTCAAGTGCATGCAAACCGCAAAAATCCGCGACTTGGTCGAAACTTAGCGCGGTATTGTCCACCAACCATACGGCAGTGGCCTTTGGCATCAAAGGCGCATTCATAAAAACCCCCTTAGAAACATCTGCGCCGCCCAACTCAGGCGGCGATTTCCTTGTTTCAGTCACGTTGCACCTCCAATATGATCGCTAAGGGCACGCCCTGCAAGGATGTTCGTGAACATTTTAACCTACTAGTAATCTCCTATGATTGCCTAAAATGCTTAGCAAAAGATAAATTTCGGTTTAACAATTGATATACTTGACTGAAGTAGCACCGTGTTATGAGGATAAAAACATGGACATAGACGACCTTGAAACCCGCTCAGCTAGCAAGAAACCAAAGGATTTGGAAATAATGTCGATAGACGCTCTGAGGGAATATATAGCTGATTTAAAAGCGGAAATCGCACGAGCCGAGATGCAGATCGCGGGCAAAGAATCGCACCGGAATGCTGCTGATGCGGTATTCGGTTCCTCAAAATAACCTTTTCTATGCTTAGTATGTGTCCTTTAAACTTTAGCATACTTGGTCAGTCTCCCTACCTGCTGAATTCAATTTCAGGAGCGACATCTCGTCGTGATTTAGGAATTTTAGTTCCTTATTGGAAGCTGTCTTCGGCCGCAGCTATAGCAACATGAGAGTGACTGTAAACGGCGTATCGATTTATGCTACCGGAAAAGAGGGCACCCTGCCTACGTTAATATTCCTGCACGGCGCGGGCATGAGTCACTTAGTCTGGGTAAAAGTAGCACGCCTCATGGAAGAACTAGGCTACGGTACTTTGATGATTGATTTACCAGGTCACGGTCAGAGTGATGGACCGCCACTGCCCACTATTAAACAACTTGGCGACTGTATTGCCGCCTGCGTTAATACTCTTAATGTTAAAGAGCCCATTCTCCTGGGGCATTCAATGGGAGCAATGGTTGCTATGGTAGCAGCAAAAAATAAAGATATTATGCTTTCGGGTGTCATATTCTGCGGAATAGCCGAACGACTTGCCGTTCATCCGAACCTTTTGCGCATGGCCTCAGCCAATCGACATCAAGCAGAGACGCTGATTGCAAAGTGGTCTATTGCAGCTTCCGCACACGAAATAGACCTTTCCCCCTACTTCACCTCACAGGATGACTACGTTTTGCCAATTGATCTAAAAGCCTGTGACGAATACGACAAAGCACTTAAAGACATAACCAGAATCACCAACCCAAAGCTTTTTATTTTAGGCGCAAAAGACAAAATGACACCTCCAGTTAAGGCCAAGCCACTCATCGCCGCTAGCGGCAATGCTCAATCAGTTGAATTAAAAAGATGCGGCCATATGATGCAGCTCGAAGCACCGGAAAAGGTTGCAGCTGCCATCGATGAGTTCTTTAAAACTACTCATGCATAATATGACTGAAGAAAAAATTCCTAGTCGCTTAGCGTTTCCTTTTTTCCAAGAAGTCCCTACTCGGTGGATGGACAGTGACGTCTATGGCCACGTCAATAATGTCGAATATTATTCCTATATGGATACGGCGGTGAATATGCATTTGATTAAATCCGGCGTCTTGAACACACAATCTTCGGAAGCCTTTGGCGTCGTCATTGAATCCGGATGTCGTTTCTTTACAGAAATTGTCTATCCAGAATCCATCCAGGTTGGTATACGTGTTACCAAGCTCGGTAATTCAAGCGTTACGTACCAACTGGGCCTCTTCAAGGAAAACATTGATAAGCTCGCAGCACTCGGCCATTTCGTCCATGTCTATGTGAACCGCGAGACAAGACGTCCAGTCCCTGTCCCCCCTGCTTTTAGGTCTGCGCTTACAAAATTAATTTAATAGGCCGACAAAGGACGAGGCGCGTCTTTTCAGAACGCGCCTCGCAATTTTGACAACCTTAGCAGTTGTTGACGGGAAAATTAGGCCGCCTTTTTTTCCAGTACCTTTTGCTTCGGTACCGAAGAAGTTATTTTTATTTGGCGTGGTTTTAATGCCTCAGGCACCTCGCGAACTAGATCAATGTGCAAAAGACCGTTAACCAGTGCGGCATTCTGGACCTTCACATGGTCCGCTAAACTAAATCGACGCTCGAAAGTGCGCTCGGCAATACCACGATAAACAATCGTGGGTGCCTCTGATGCATTTTCCGGGCTCTTCTCAATTTGTCCGGATACTAGCAACCGATTGTCACGTACCTCGATATTAAGATCCTCTTCGCCAAAACCAGCTACCGCAATGGAAATTCGGTAGGCATCATCGTCAACTTTCTCAATGTTATAGGGTGGGTAGCTAGGAGCCTGCTCTTGCTCAAGGTTGTCGATTAGATTGAAAAATCGATCGAAACCAACCGTGCTACGGAATAAGGGGGAAAAATCATAACGCATAATTCAGTCTCCTATTGCCCTCCAAACGAGCGGCATGGGGTTGTGACATCCGCCAAAATGGCCAGACATCGGGATTTCTTGACCCGGCCCGACTATGCGGCACCCGGACCCTAGGTATATGGGGATGAATTTTGGATTATCAATAATAAAGAGCGCAAAAAATTTTACAGACGGGCCCAAATATGCGCCCTCTGTGGGAATTCTTAATCAAAGAAAATTAACCCTTTAGGCCAAATCCTTCAAAACGCTTGTTGAATTTCGCCAGTTGTCCGCCGCTATCCACAAGACGATGAACCCCGGTCCAAGCGGGATGCGAAGACGCATCAATCTCCAGCTTCAACGTATCGCCAGGGTTACCCCAGGTAGATCGCGTCTGATAGGACGTACCATCGGTCATTTCCACGGTTATTTCGTGGTATTCAGGATGCGTATCTTTTTTCATAACACTTGCTCCATTTCGCGTGCCGCTTTTTAATGAAAGCTGACACAAATAGCAACAACCCAAACCATAAGAGTTGCTTTCATTTAAGGAGATAATCATGGCGGAAAATTTCGATATAGCTTTATCCGATGCGATCGATGACGCGATGGTCCGCGCGGAACGCCTATTCACCGAACTTGAAGATAAAACCAAAGATGGACCCGGCGTCACGCGTGTCGCCTGGGGAGAAGGAGAACAGATTGGCCATGATATGTGCGAAGCATGGGCCAAAGAGATGGGCCTCGAAATATCTGTTGATGTTGCGGGCAATCTTTATATGACGCTGCCCGGTAAAAACCGAGAGGCACCGGTTTTCATAACCGGTTCGCACATGGACACGGTTCCGTGCGGGGGTAATTACGACGGAGCAGCAGGTGTGGTCTCAGGCTTAGCCGTCATCCAGGCTTTCTTGGCGGCCGATATCCTGCCTGAACAAGATACACTAGTAATGGCAATTCGTGCAGAAGAAGGTGGCAGTTGGTTTTCCGGCCGTCACGGAGGGCATCTCGGTAGCCGGGCGGTTTTAGGCCGGCTTTGGAAAGAAGAGTTGCATACTGCCTACCATAATCACTTTGAAAAAAGTGCTTATGAAGTAATTAAGGATGCGGGCTTCGACCCCGATGCCATCGCAAACGAACCACGATATCTCGATCCGAAGAGAATCAAAGGCTATTGCGAACTCCACATTGAGCAAGGCCCTATATTGCTGGCGGAAGGTAAATCGGTCGGCGTAGTCACCGGCATTCGCGGCAACCGCCGTGTCCGAGATGGTAAGGTTTATGGTGAATACAATCACGGTGGCGCAACCCCGCAATCCTATCGTAAGGACGCAGTCCTAGCCGCGTCCGAATTTCTCAATCGCTTCGAAGAGGTGGGGCTCCAAAAACTAGCGGATGGGAAAGATCTCGTCTTCAACCCCGGCATCCTGCACACCGATCCTAATGTCAACGGTCTTTCGAAAGTGTGTGGGGAAGTGGATTTTACCCTCGACATGCGGAGCGAAGAAGTTGACACATTGGAGGCCATGAAATCGGCAGCGGAAGACATCGCCACCGAAATTTCTGAATGCCGGGGCGTAACGATTGATCTTGGCGAGTTTTCCGCTAGCAGTCCGACGATCCTGCATAAAGACGAACAGCAACGCATGCATGCGGGCTGCCAAGCACTCGGCATAGACGCCATAGCGATGGCCAGCGGTGGCGGCCATGACGCAGCAGAGTTCCAACACGAGGGCGTACCATCATCGATGGTTTTTATCCGCAATGATAAAGGCAGCCATAATCCGGATGAAGCTATGACCATGGAAGATTTTTGTGATGGCACCAAAGTGCTCGCTTGGATGATGGCGACGGCTTAACCGTGAACCCCGAATGCACGGTATCGTGCGCTATGACGTCTTCGCGGCTTAAGCGCGTGTACTAAGTTTAATCGCTTCGGGGATTACTTCATCCGCTAAGCGTTGGGTCTGCGCCATCAAATCAGCATCGTCGTCGCCAATGGGGCGCAGTACGAACTTGTAAACACCAGCATCTAAAAATTCTTGGAGACGCGAGAGGATGTCTTTTGCATCACCGACCGCCCAACTTTGCTTCAGGTCGCGCAGCGGTGCGCGCGTGGCGTATGCAGCCAAACGAGTTTCAACGCACGGCTCGTTCCACCTACCAAACCGGTAGAAAAAGCCGGAGCCAAAATGGTCGTGATCAATGGAGCGGTCCAATTTAACAGCCGCCTCCTTGATTGCAGTAATAACAGGGGCCACCTCAGCAGGTGTCTCGCGACCAGCTTGCCAACCCGTCCCAAACTGAGCGGTGCGCCTTATGGCGGGCCTGCTGGAGCCACCGATCCATAGGGGAAAACGCTTCTGCACCGGGCGGGGCGAAATATGAGCATTCGAATACTGATAATGTTCGCCATCGAACGTCACACTATCTTCGGTCCATAAGCGGGAGATGATTTCCAATGCTTCGTCTACTTTTTTACCTACACCTTTAAAACTGCGCCCCGTCGCCTGCCAGTCCGGAGCGTCTCGGCTGCCCACCCCAAATGCCGGTAATAACCTACCGTTACTCAAATAATCGATGGTTGCGCACTGTTTGGCTGTCACAAGTGGGTCACGCAGAGCGATGGAACAAATATTCATGCCAAACTTTATGCGCTCGGTTGCACCTGCAATAGCAGCCATTGTCGAAATACATTCAAGGAAGGGTTGTCGGGAGACGAGGCGGTCGGTTTGCCATAGAGAGTCGATTCCTTGTTCCTCACAAAGCTCAACCCATTGCCAAAATGTTTTTGCCGAAGAAAACGGAAAATCGGCTAGACCGAGCCCCACGCTAACGCCCATAAAACTCTCCTCGTTTAGTATAACCCTAGCAGCCGATTACTAGTAAGACTAGCGGGGTATAGGCATTTCCGGCCAAATCCGCTAAAGCCTTAAACAACAATTTGGGAGGACGACATGGCTAAAACACCAGATTATTTCCAAGGTAAAACTTTATTCATCACCGGCGCCGCAAGCGGCATCGGCAAAGCAACTGCAGATGTATTTGCCCGTGAAGGCGCAAACGTGGTTGCCACAGACATAGACGAAGCGGGCGCCGCTTCGGTTGCGCAGTCAGTCCAACATGCGGGCGGCAGCGGTTTAGCGTTGTGCTGCGATGTTACCGACAGATCAGATGTAGACAAAGCAGTCGCTGCGGCGATGGATCGTTTCGGCAGTATCGATTTTCTCTTCAACTCGGCCGGCTCTGCCATTAAACGTGCCAAGTTTCTCGATATTGATGAGAAACTTTGGGATAAAACCTATGACCTCAACGTCAAAGGGACCTTCCATTGCATGCAGGCCGTTATTCCGCATATGTTAGAAAATGAGAAAGGCGTAATTGTCAACATGGCAAGCAACGCGACACGTACTGGCGGCGCAGCCAAATCTCCCCATTACGCCTCAGCCAAGGGCGCAGTTCATACTCTTACTATCGGCGTCGGACGCGAATTTGCAGGCCAAGGAGTGCGCTGCCTTTCACTATCTCCCTCTGCTGTAGATACACCATTTCAACATATATCGAGCCAAGAAATGCTCAAAGCATCGATTAATGGCAACCCCATGAATCGTATGGGCTACCCCGATGAGATTGCTGAGTTAGTGCTTTTCACCTGTTCCGACGCGTGCGAATTTATCAATGCGGATACGCTCTATGTGACAGGCGGCGCGAAGGCCTAAAGGAGAGATTTATGGCAAAATCAGAAGACTATTTTAAAGGCAAAACACTATTCCTGACCGGTGCTGCCAGCGGTATCGGCCAAGCCACTTCTTATATTTTTGCCCGTGAAGGCGCCAATGTTATTTGCGCCGATTTAGACGGCGAAGGGGCGGAGCGAGTTGCCAAAGAAGTGGACCAACGTGGTGGCAAAGGATTTGCGATTACATGTGACGTCATGAGTCGTGATCAGGTTAACCAAGCGGTTAATACTGGCATTGATCATTTCGGACGCATTGATTTTCAATTCAATAATGCGGGCTCAGCCATAAGGCGTTCGAAGTTTTTGGATATTGATGATGAATTGTTCGAGAAGACCTATGATCTCAATGTCAAAGGTGTCTTTTACGGTATGCAAGCCATTGTTCCGCATATGCTGGAGAATGGTGGTGGTGTCATAGTGAACACTGCCTCAATGGCAGCCGTTCGTGGCGGAGGCGGACACTCTATTCATTACGCGTCGGCCAAGGGCGCCGTAGTCACTATGACCATGGGCGTTGCCCGCGAGTTTGTAAGAGACAATATCCGCTGCGTTTCTATATCGCCAGCAGCTGCCAACACACATTTTCAAGACATTTCCACTGATGAACTGAAACAATCCATGACCAATGACATTCCCATTGGCCGAATGGCAGACCCAGAGGAAATTGCCGAAGTGGTGCAATTCCTCTGTTCAGATGCATGCCCGTACATAACCGCCGATACAATCAAGATTTCCGGTGGCGGCGGATTTAGATAGGAGGTCCGGCAATGAAGATTCATCCATTTGATGCACCTTTAGGGGCGGAAATCACCGGCATAAACCTTACCGACGATTTAGATATCTCTACAATTAAAGCCCTAAATGAAGCATGGGCGGAATATATCGTGCTGTGTATACGAAGCCAAAATCTTACCCCGCGCGAGTTTCTTAAGGTGGGCCGGATTTTCGGGGAGCCGTTCGAACAACTCTATGGTCAATTCAACCTTCCGGAGTTTCCCGATGTCGGCGTTTTAACCCATATGGACGGCGACACCGCAGGAAGCGGAAAACGCAAAATTCGCGGAACATCCTGGCATACGGATGCATCCTATTTTGAACACCCACCTGCTGGAACCATGCTGTTTGCCGTGAACGTTCCAAGCGATGGCGGGGATACCGACTTCATGTCGACCCGTGCAGCCTATAATGCACTCTCGGAAAACATGAAAAAACGTATCGACGGGTTAAACGCAGTGCATGTTTATGAAAGTAGCCGCTCCCCACGTAGACTCATCAAACGCACCGAAGACCAGGTCAAGAAATTTGGCGACCAATTCGTCCATCCAATAGCCCGCACCCATCCAGTTCACGGGGAAAAGTCCATTTATTTAAATCCAATCCGCGTAGAAAAAATAGATGGAATGGATAATACAGAAAGCGATGCTTTGATTGACAAATTGCATGATCACCTTTTCCAACCGCGATTCCACTATCGCCATAAATGGCAGATCGGTGATTTTTTGATTTGGGACAACCGACAAGCGCTACATCAAGCCAATGATGACTATGATTGGAAAACCCAAGAGCGCAAACTTTATCGAATCATGACAAAGGGTGAACGACCTATTTAGGCAGCAAGCACTTTACAGTTCCACCGAGGGTTTTTTCGCCGTCTCCGCGTTCAGCCCAGGCCTCGAATGTGAAGGTTGTGCCTCTGTTATCTTCTGCTTTATCGATTAACTTTAACTTTGGTTGTACGCCCGTATTAGCAAAGGTGGGCTTAAAGAACTTGATATTCAACCAGCCATAGTTCCACCATGCCTGACCGAATAGCTTCAAGAGCATATTAATAAGCTGCCCTTGCGGCTGCTGCCCCGATACAATAGGAGCGGGCAATCCGGCCTCCTTCGCTTTACCTTGATCGGTGTGAAGATTTCTCTTTGGCCAACCCTCTGCCGCGAATGGGCCGCCGGAGTGAGCCCATAATCGCTTGATGTCCATATGGTACACCGGCCCTTCGAAGGTCGTGCCGACATCTACTGTACGTTCTATAGACCCTATCACAATCATACCGGCTTTTCCTTCAGCATGATCGCCACATGTGTATGTCGCTTCAGAATAATACGCCCGTCCCCATCAGTCACTGTAGTAGACACGGTCTGGTAATCGCGCCCACGCTTTTCAAACGTTTTGGTGACGTCATAAGTGATATGAAGGGTACTCCCCACAAAAGCCGGATTGCAAAATTGACACTCAGTCTCCCCCATCACTGTACCGGTATTCTCAGCCACCTTGTAACTGGGAGAACGAGTCAGCGAACTTAGATTAAGGATCATCGCCGCATGGACTTCCGGCGGATTGCCATCAATGCCGTTCACATATCGCGCATCAAAATCTTGAGCACCATACAAATACTGCTGATGATATTCCGGCGTGATTTCGATATCGAGCGGCGCATACGAATCGCCCACTTGCATCTCATGTGAATATTTATCCATCGATGGCCTAGGCTAGAGAAAGGTCCAAAAGAATAGGGTCCTCTTCGTTGAGTTGAAGAGGGCCCTTAATCGGAATTAACTTAAGACCTTATGCCAAGATTATCACGGAACCGTGTTTTCCAGACGGATGCGTCCCGTTCAGCTGGCCCAGGCAATTTACCAGGGTCGGTCGCCGCCACTTTAAGGAGAATAAAGGCTGTGCTATTTGCACCGCGCAACAACTCCCTTGCTTCCTTAAATTGGCTCTTCTTGGTGACGGTGCGTACTGATTTGATATTTGCTCCTTCTGCCATTTTTGCGAGATCAACGCCCCGCAGAGTATGGCTAGGTTGCCAACCAGTTTCGCCATAACGTTCGTTATCGATGCAAAGAATGCGCAAGTTCGGCGGGTCCATAGCGCCAATCGTCGCCAAGGTGCCCACATTCATTAGCAATTCCCCTTCACCTGTAACAACTACAACCGTCTTCTCCGGTTGGGCTAGCGCCAAACCAAGTCCGATACTGCAAGCGGCACCCATAGCGCCGCTCAACGGGAATACATTGGATGCAAGCGGCCCAGTTGCATTCAGGACGTCGTCTTTCGAGCCTGCAAGGCCCGTGACAAAAAGGAAATCGTCTGTGTTGCCAAGGATTGCCTTTGATGCTGCGCGCCGCTCAAGTTCGCCTGCCTTCAGCTTAGCATTTGCCTTACTAACGTGCTTTCTTACTGCTTTTTTAGCCATCGTTGTCTCTCCCTCTTAAGCAAAGTATTTCGCGCCGAGCAGCTTCTGCGTAAAGAGAACCGCCATCGGCTGTAAGGAACGGAACGCCATTTGACCCGCGGCTTGGACGGTAGCAAGGACTTCGTGTTCGTAATCGCAACGCAGAACTTTTAGACCACTCGCCTCGCAAACCGGTTGCACCGCCTGACCCATAGGAACCTGCCAAGGATTAGCTTCGCCAAAATCGCCACGCATGGAGACCAACATTAAAAGTGGAATACGCGCATTGACGTTTAGGCTGAAGAAGTTGACACAGTTGCCGACGCCGCTGCTTTGAACGAGCACAGCAGATCTTTCACCGCCTAGCCATGCACCCGCTGCCATCGCTACACCCTCTTCTTCAGTCGATAACGGTATAGAATGAACAGATGGATCGCTTAAAGAACGATCAATGAGAATCCTATGGCCGGCATCCGGCACATAGGAGAATTGCGTTATGCCAAGATCTTTCTTCAGTGAATCGTAAAGCTTATCTTGCCAGGCTTTCTTTTTTCGTGCCGCCATGGGCTTTCTCCCTCTATTAATAGATTATCCAACCGCTGGAATTGCAGTGATCATAACGCATTGGAATTTTTGTGCTAGCCCCTCCTCTTGCATTCAGCTCTTTGAGTCGGGTAGGTTTTTGGTACAATAACATTAGATTGGAAGTCCAATATTCGGAGCGCTAGATCATGGCCACAAGAGCAAAAGAAACCATTGCCCCAAAACAGGAAGATCCTTTCGACCCGCATGTCGAACGGGTTCGCAATCCACAAACCTTTCGTTATGAAACGCCCGAGTTCGAATCAGGCAAGGGCCTAGTAAAATTAGCACAAACCGATATCGTTAAAGGCGCGGTCCAGGTGGTTAAGGCCGGAGGCGGTAATAATCTTCACTCTCATGCGGCCGCTGATACGTTTTGGATGGTGCTAAAAGGCAAAGCCCGTTTCTATAACAGCGAAACCGAAGTCTATGGCGAATATGGTCCTATGGAAGGCATAGTCACACCACGTGGCTTTCCCTACTGGTTCGAAAGTGCCGACCCCGATAATGATTTGGAATTATTGCAAGTCGCTGGCTACGAAAAAGGCAAAAAAGACATTCGTACTAATCACGCCCCACGTATTGAACGCGGCGAGGGTAAAACACTCCGTTTCAATGGGCGTCTGACTAAATAGTCCGCACCCCCGTATTACGCTGCGCTTCTTTGACTTATAATGACCAGCAAGGCAAACGAAACAACTTCGCTCTGACACTTACTTTTGATAAACACGAAGTTTTTTATGCACTTTTTTATGCTTAGCCGCTCAAATTAAGAATTAAATTATGTTTTAATTATTCAGATTTAAAAATTAATTTTTATATTATTGATTATATAGAATAATTAGGAAATTATTATTTAAATAAATATCCATCATACATTTAATTTTTTAATTTATTACTATATATTATATAATCACTTTTTGATGATATCTATCACAGAGTGCTTTTTTCTTTCACCACAACGCCAATCGTCACCAGTTTTATAAAGGCATGGCGAACCTTGCGCGAAACACGCCAAAGGTATCGCATTTTGCATTATGGAAACCCTAAACGCGCCTTTTTAAAGCCCCAATGCCAAAAATACACCAAACAATGAAGATATAGCGAGTATCCAGGTGACACCCATATGGAATTTAAACAGTAAAACTCCGCAAAGAATAGATAAGGCTATTACCTTCCAATCGTATGTTATTAGGTCCGGTTGCCATATTAGAGCCGAGCCGTACTTGGTGGCGGTCACTTTGGCAAAAATAACGTGAAGTGCAAACCAAATTGAAAGGTTAAGGATAACACCCACTACTGCTGCCGTAATGCCAGTTAGCGCTCCTTTTAACCGTGATTGCGCGCAAATCCACTCGATATAAGGTGCCCCTGCGAAAATCCATAGAAAACATGGCGCGAATGTGACCCACAGCGTGACCACTGCACCTGCCATACCTAGCGCCATGCCACCTTCACGATAGGCCGCAAGAAATCCAACAAACTCTGTTACGAGGATAAGCGGCCCCGGAGTAGTTTCCGCAAGGCCCAAGCCGTCCATCATTTCGCCCGCAGAGAGCCACCCAAACTGATTCACCACATCTTGAGCCATATAGGCCAGCACCGCATAGGCACCGCCAAAGGTTACGACGGCTAATTTGGAGAAGAATTGGCCAATATCGGCAAGAATTTTCGTACCAAAAATGGCGTCCATTGCAAAAATCGGCGCCCACCAAATTACTAACCAAATTACAATCGTGGCCAAAGTGCCCATAAAGGATTTGGAAATGGCTTCAGCCGGCACCTCATCACCCGTACTATCGCTTCCGCGCAAAAATCCAAAAGCAGCAGCGACCGCCACGATGAGCGGATAGGACAGATCAAAAAAGAAAATAGCGACGAAGGTTAGGCCAGCAATAATCCAGTGTTCGGGTTTATGAAGTGCACGTTTTGCAACCCGCAACAACGCCTCCACCACAATAATAAGAACCGCTGCCTTAATACCCAGAAAAATTGCATTTACCAGCGGCACATTGCCAACTGCAGCATAAACTGCAGCAAGTGCTAAAATGATTATGGCGCCGGGTATAACAAACATTAACCCTGCCGCAAGCCCCCCCCAAAGACCATGCAATCGCCAGCCGGCGTACGTCGCCAATTGCATCGCCTCTGGCCCTGGCAGGAGCATGCAAAAACTGAGCGCATTCAAGAACCGCTGTTCTTTTAACCAACCTTTTTCCTCGACCACGATTTTATGCATCAACGCAATCTGTGATGCCGGTCCGCCAAACGACAAGAAGCCAATTTTCACCCAAGTCGGGAATGCCTCACTAAGGGTAGGCTGCGATGGTGCGCTAGTATTCGAATTACCCATACGTCAACTCCCCTTCCGACCAGCAGGTCGATCATTTTCTTAATCCGTAACACCCCGCGCCCTTGTAGAGAAGGGGTCATATAGGACATGAAGATATTCACGCCCTGCACATCAAGCCAGTGGGCAAGGACATCCATCAACCTCTTCCAAGAGCCCACCAAATTTGAAAGCAAATGAGCATCAATCGCGCCGAATAATACCTCTCATGTCTCATTGAAAATTGCGAGCGGCGAATAGAACATACGCGATATGTTATCCGTCACTTAAAAGTCACCGCACCTTCAAAAGGTAGGGCAAGCAGTTTGAACCGGTGCCAGAGCTTCATTAAAGCCCAACGCCTCCCACAAAGTGCTGCCGGTCCGCACCGCTCTGCCCAAATAGAAACTTGGAGCTAAAGAATCCCTAGGCGTTGATAGCGGCCTCTTTCTTGGCAATATTATCGGCTATTTTGACCAAGTTCTCCGCCCGATAAACGACAGGATAGTCAACCATTTTACCGTCCACTTCGAGCGCCGCCCGGCCCGCCTTCTCAGCTTTGTAGAAAGCATTGATGATTTTTCGTGCCGAGTTAATTTCGTCCGCAGGTGGCGTAAACTCTTCATTTAAAATTGGGACTACCGCCGGATGGATACATGAAGAACCTGCAAACCCGAAACGTCGCGATTTCTGAACAACCTTGCGCATTTCGTCCAAATGGCTGTAATCAGCCCCAGAGCTCACCAGCCCCATGGGCAGAACACCTGCAGCGCGCGCGGCAATTATGGATTGTTGTTTTGGAAAAAGAAGCGTCTCGGTGCTCGGCTCTACTCCAATTGACAAAGTGAAATCCTCGCTACCAAGACCGAAACCCGCGATACGTGGATGCGCTTTTGCGATTTCGGGCATTTTAAAATATGCTTCGGCAGTTTCAATACGCACACTCATAATGATTGAGCCTACTTCTATGCCGCGTTCCGCTTCCAATTCGTCAAGTGCTTCAGCAATCAGACGCACATGACCCGGCCCATCGCATTTCGGCAAGGTAATCCCAGTAATACCGGGATGAATGACTGCCTCCAAATCGGGAATACCTAAACGGAGCGGACTGTTAATACGCACAAAAACATCAGCGCCTTTTTGGCTTACCCGCTCAGCAGCTTCCGACACCAATGTCCGCGCCTTCGCCTTCTCGGAAGCGGCGATACTGTCTTCCAGATCGAGAATGATAGCGTCAGCGCCGCGCGTGTGAGCTTTTGCCACGAATTTTTCCACATTCACAGGCACAAAAAGGAGTGACCGCAATACAAGGCCTTCTTTTGCTTTAGTTGTTGCATCGGTCATCTTGTTCTCCCTCAAACCTCAGCTCTGATAGAATTATTTATTCATAAACATCCGTGTAACCGACCGTAGTACGCCACATCATACGCCGCATCGGCAATTCATAATCATGGATAGCGAGATGCTGAACCGCACAATTATCCCACATCAGAACATCACCCACTTGCCATTTATGACGATAAATGAATTCTTCGCGAATAACGGTCATTGCTAGCTCGTCAATCAATGACACAGCATCCTCAGTCTCCATGCCATCCATATCAACGCACTCTCCCTTAAAGACGTAGAGCACCTTTTGGCCTGTATAGGGGTGGGTCCGCACAGCAGGGTGTCGCATTAATGGCACTGCCTTGCGTTTGTCATTATCCTGGCCACCGCTCCCTGTTTGCCGACGGCGGCCCAGCACGTCATGCACCACCTGCTTGCCTTTGAGTTTTTCCTTAATTTCATCGTTTAAAGACTCATAAGCCTTGACGCCGCTGGCAAACAAAGTATCACCCAAAACCGTCCCGTCTTCCATTACCGGCACTTCCTTTGCGTGCAATACTGTTGCCCGTGGCGGATTCTTTTCGAATGACATATCAGAATGCCAAACGACCCCAGCATCTGCGTGGCCAATATCCTTGCCGTTTTCTTGAATGTTTGAGACATATAAAATCTCCGGATGACCAGGCATGGCATAATTATTTAGGTATAAATTTTGGGGTTCACCATAACGACTGGCATAAGCGACAAATGTCGCCGGATCCAGGTCCTGATTGCGAATGCAAATGACAGAATGCTCATTGAAGGCTGATTCAACAGCCAAAAAGGTTTCATCATCTAGAGGTTTGGACAGGTCTACGCCAAGCACTTCTGCACCCAACGCATCACCGGATGGTATAATTTTGGGCATGGCTCTTCCCACTATGACCTCCCTGGATGGAAAGCTGAATGTTTGCGGATCATTAACTCAATATACCATATCATTGGCGGTCGTGACAGCGCCTGCTATAGGGAGATGCTACTTTGAGAGGGGACATGCGCCACAAATCATATTTAGAGGTTGAAAATAGCGCCGAACGAGCGAAAACCAAAGATATCAAAGTCCTCAAAGGGCTTGCCACATATCTCTTACCCTATAAATGGGGATTGGTTGGTGCCTTGATCGCTTTGATCATCGCCGCCAGTACAGTTCTCTCTATTGGACAAGGTCTTCGTTTCTTAATCGATGACGGCTTTGGGAGAAACGATGCAGCCTTGTTGGACAAAGCATTGCTAGTCCTTCTGGGCGTGGTCGTTCTGCTTGCCATTGCAACCTATGCACGGTTCTATCTAATCTCCTGGGTCGGTGAGCGCGTCGTCGCCGACATTCGTAAAAAAGTATTTGACCATGTAATTAGACTGGATCCCGGTTTTTTCGAAATCACCCGAACCGGTGAAGTTCTATCGCGCTTGACAACAGATACAACCTTATTGCAGGTAGTCGTCGGCTCTACCGTATCCGTTGCCCTTCGCAACATTCTTTTGCTTTTTGGCGGTTTGATCCTACTGGCGGTCACGAGCCCAAAACTTACCGGCTTTGTTATGTTATTTGTACCACTCATAGTGGCACCAATCATTATTATCGGGCGAATTGTGCGCCGCCGCAGCCGGACCGCCCAAGATCGAGTCGCTGATATCAGTGCCTATGCTAATGAAAGCCTCGATGCGGTGAATACCGTCCAAGCGTTCACACATGAAAAAGAAGATCAAACCATCTTCGGCAAGATTGTCGAAGATGCCTATATGAGCTCAATGTATCGGGTGCGCGCCAGGGCAGTTTTAACCGCTATTGTTATTGTTTTTGTTTTTGGTGCGGTAGGCACAATTCTTTGGCTTGGCGGCACCGATGTTATTGCCGGCACTATGAGCGCAGGTGATTTATCCGCCTTCGTATTCTATGCCGTTATTGTAGCCGGCTCCGTCGGAGCTATATCGGAAGTATTCGGCGACTTGCAACGGGCCGCAGGTGCAACCGAACGGCTATTCGACCTACTAGCGACAGATACAAAGATTCAAACACCGGCTATTCCGACGTCACTCCCAACCCCGGTCCGAGGTGCGATCAAATTCGACAGTATGCGATTTATTTATCCGACACGCCCCGAAATGCCCGCCCTGACCAATTTCACGCTTGACGTTAAATCCGGTGAATTGCTTGCTCTAGTTGGACCCTCGGGGGCGGGAAAAACAACGGTTTTCCATATGCTGCTTCGGTTTTATGACCCGGAAGCAGGTGAAATTTCTTTCGATGGCGTACCACTGACCACAGTTGATCCAATCGCACTCCGGCAAAACATCGGCTTGGTCCCTCAAGACCCAATCATTTTTTCCGCTAGTGCCCACGACAATATCCGATACGGCCGCCCCGATGCAGACGATGCCGCAGTAAAAGCAGCAGCAGATGCGGCAGCAGCAACTACCTTTATCAATAAGCTGCCAGATGGCTTTGACACTCATCTCGGCCAAAAAGGTATTCGTCTTTCCGGCGGTGAACGTCAACGGATAGCAATCGCACGTGCAATCCTGAGAGATCCAGCATTATTGCTGCTGGATGAAGCCACCAGCGCCCTAGATGCGGAATCCGAGCGCTTGGTTCAAGCTGCACTCGAAAAACTCATGGAAGGCCGCACGACGTTGGTGATAGCCCACCGACTAGCTACTGTTATAAAGGCCGACCGCATTATCGTGATGGATGAGGGACAAATTGCCGCTAGTGGCACGCACAACGAACTTTTACAAGCTGGTGGCCTTTATGCACGTTTCGCAGAACTGCAATTTGACTTGAGCGTCGGCGCACCAACTGAAGCAGCCTAACGTTGATCAAATTTCATTTCGATCCGCCTGTTTCGTCGATACGCTATTTCATCACGCCGCCTGTCCAACGGAAAAAAAGATGCAAACCCTGCTGCCGCCAGTCTATTTGACGGCAACCCTTGAGCCTTAAAGAACTTTACGACCGATATCGCACGTGCCGCAGACAATTCCCAGTTAGAAGGGAATTGGATTGTTTTAATGGGGCGCCTATCGGTATGCCCATCCACCCGAAGCACCCAGTCGAGGTCTTTCGGCATTTTGGATGCAATTTCTTTTAAGGTCTTCGCAAACTGAACGAGCTGCGCCTGTCCGCCTTTTGCAATCTCTGCTGAGCCACTAGAAAACAATACTTCTGACTGAAAAACGAAACGATCTCCGACTATTTGAACATCCGATCGCCCTCCCAACACCTCGCGCAACCTACCAAGAAATTCCGATCTATATTTTGCAAGTTGGTGCACCTTGCTGGCTAAGGCTGAATTTAAACGCTTGCTGAGATTAGCAATCCTAGCTTGGCTATCATTGTCCTTCTGTTCCGATATCTCCAGTGCCTCGCTTAAATCAGCAAGCTGCTGACGAACCGCCGCCATCTGTTGATTGAGCAATGCTAATTGGGCTTTTGCCGCCGCAGAAATTTCCTCTTGTTTCCCCAATGCCATGGTCTTAGCACTAAGATTCGTTTTGGCGTTCTTGAGGTCGTCCTCCAGACGGTCTTTTACCGCCTCCATAGCAAGAATATCCTGCTGCAAAAATGCTAATCTCCGTCTATTAACCTCTAGGTCGTCCTTGGTTTTCCGCTCAGCTATTTGACTATCTTCAAGCTTGATCGATAGGCCGCTAAGTTTGGAATTTAGATCGTCCCGTTTAACGATTGAGCTTTCGAGTTCGCTGGTCAACTGGCTAATATTCGAACGAAGTGTAGCATTAGTTTTCCGTTCAAGATTTAGGAGATCAGCCAATTCGGTGATCTTGTCATTCATGCTTTCTAGTGCCTTGTCTCGGCCATCCAAAGCATCGCGCAAATAAAATTGTGAGATTACAAAAATCATCAAAAGAAAGATGATTACCATCAATAGCGTGGCAATTGCATCGACGAAACCAGGCCATATATCGAAATTAGTGCGATGTCGGTGGACCGTTGCCACAGGGCTCTCCTACGACTCACCTTCTGCAAGCGCAGCAATTGTGCGAGCAAGCAGGCGAATCTCAGAACGAATTTCAGAGATTGTTTCGGAACGACCCTTTGAAAGCTCTTCAGTAATTCTCTTAAGGTTTGCCTCAATGCTGCGAAACTGTTCATTGGGTATTTCGATTCCTCCGACGCCACTGTGTACGAGCTTCTCTAACGCCGGCTTGAGCGCTTGTTGTCCTTCGGCCAGTTTAAGAATTAGTTCCTGCTCAGATTTCATTATCTCGCCAAAGCCTATTAATGTATCGGTTAGCTCGATTATCTTTTTATTTGCCTCTAACCGGCTGGATTCGCCCTTCTGCAGACTCCTTTGAAGACTTTCCAAACTATCAGCCGTTTGTTCTAACAAGGCCTGAATAAAAGCTGGGACTGATTGATCGCTCTCACCACCAATAACGCTAGAAGCTAATCGCGTTTGACCGGAAAGCCAATCTTCTAATTCATTGTAGAAACGGTTTTGCGCCTGCCCCACCTGAAGAGCCAAAAACCCTAAAATTAGCGAACCAGCCAAGCCAAATAAGGATGAGCTAAAGGCCGTTCCCATGCCGGCTAATGGAGCCTGCAATCCAACTTTAAGTTTTTCAAAGAAATCCGGTGAATTATCTCTGTTTACCGATAATCCACTAATAACATCTCCAACAGAATCTATTGTCTGCAAAAGCCCCCAAAATGTACCCAGAAGACCAAGAAATACCAACAAACCAATCATGTAACGCGAGGTTTCACGAATTTCTTCCAACCGCATTGCAATGCCGTCAAGGAGCGTTCGCAACGCCATCGTTGATAAGCTGAGACGACCCACATTTCGCTCACCCAACATGCTGGCCATTGATGCCAAAAGTTTAGGATTTGGCATCACCGATGTAATAGGGCCATCGCGCTGAAACGACTCGATCCATACCACCTCGCGTCGCAACATCGACGCGTTACGAAAGCTATTTCCAATGCCTATTAATAAGGCCCCAACAATAATGCCATTAAGAACCGGGCTAGCCCAAAAGGCATCAAGCAAAGACGGGCCAAGGAAGATTACGCCAGCGGTAATAACACCCAAGAATATGGCCATTCTAATGAGGTAATTTGACGGGCGCGTCATCATCTGCTCCGCGTTTATTGATTCACTGAAAAAATAGGCTCAAGTAGAAACAGGTTAAATTGTTAATCTTTTACCTCAACATCCACGCGATCAAGCGTGCCTTCTTTGACTTTATTACCGAGTGCGCGGACATCCATGCGGGTACTGCGAATACCCTGTTTCATAAGGTATGTTCGGACCGACAAGGCACGAAAGAGAGAAATGCGACGGGCCTGACTTGGCGAGCCTTTAGTACTTCCCGCATAGCCTCTCAACTGCAGTCGCATAGTTTGATTGGACTTCATTTTTTTTATGAGATCAGACAAGAAAGGCGCAGTGCCCGGAGGCATATCAGTCACACCTTTTGCAAAATTTATAGTTACTTTATGCCCATCCGGCCCTACGGAGGCAGGCGGCAGATTTGCAGGCAAAGAGGCTATTTGTGGCTGCATAGCCTTACCTCCCTGTGGCGGTGCAACCCGTGGCGATGACGGGACACCGCTTGAAACGGATGGTGCAGTGGCCCTAGGCAAAGCAGCCCTCTGCGAAGACGAGGGTGCAATAGGCGGTGCTGGCGGCACGGTCACTTTAGGTGTGGCCGGCGGAGAAATAGCCGGTGCAGGTGGTACGGTCACTTTAGGTGTGGTCGGCGGAGAAATAGCCGGTGCAGGTGGTACGGTC
>PBOR01000071.1 GCA_002724395.1 Rhodospirillaceae bacterium
CATCTACTTCCATATTCATCATGGCTGGCCTAATAACGTTGTTTGGAGCGTTGGGTCAGATTAATGCCATTTTGCGGGACATTTCATTCGTTGCTGGGCCGGAACGGCTGTTGATTGAAGTGAATTTGGTATTGTTGGTGCTGATCTTCGTCTTTGCATTTTTCAAGTTTGTTTGGTCAACAAGACAGTTCAACTTTGCTTTAACCCTAATCGGTGGCGCCCCCATGCCAGATGAGCCTGACGCCCCAGATCGAATCGGATTCTCCGAACGCACCGCCAGCGTTATCGACCGTGCAACAAATAGTTTCACCCAAGGACTGCGAGCCTATTACTTCGCACTAGCAACCCTTACATGGGTGGTACATCCGGGAGTTTTCATGTTTTCCAGCGTTGTGGTTTTAGGTGTGTTATATCGCCGTGAATTCCGGTCTCATACACATCGTTTTCTGATGGAGGCAGGTGCGAACTTGGCAAGTGAGACATTAAAAAATCGACCGGAAACTTGAACCAACACGCATCCCATAAAAGCGTCTGCGGTCCGCCTCTGTTAAGTGGTCCGTGATAAATATTAGTGCATTGTTGGCCTTCGCATTTTTGTTCACGGCCCACAGTTCATATTGCATTTGCATCTTTACGCTGTTCCTTATTGAAAATTAGTGACTGGGTGTTTTTGTCTTTCTGCCACTGAGATTTTGTCAGTGCCAAAACCTAGTGCAGATTTCTCGTTGTACCCGTTCTCTGAGGAACGACAGTAATTCTCGAGTAAGCTAGTGAATTACCGACGGCAACTGTTGTCAGGGTGTTGCTTTTTGCGACACGGAGATGGTTCTATTTCTATTTTCATGGTCAGACTTGTCGCCGTTGCGGTAGGAAAAAGAAGTCACGAATAAGGCACTAACCGTTAATCGCGAGTCAAATGGGATTAAGTGTACATGTATTCTCACCTTTTTTCGGAAATCCAGTTAGGTTCCCGTACCCTTCGAAACCGAGTCGCTCTGCCCGCCACTCTAACCAATTATGCCTCAGGGAACCGGATTACGGAGCGCTGGAAGAATTTTCTTATAGAGCGGGCGAAGGGAGGGGTCGGACTTATAATCTCTGAGATAATTGCTGTCGACCCTGAGGCCCTTGCGCAACAAGCTATCGTCACCGGTTTTGATGACACGAATGAAGTTGGTTTCCAAGAAGCCTCAGAAGCCGTTCATAAAGAGGGCGCTTTGTTGGTTGGTCAGTTATGGCATCCGGGTCGGCAACAGTTATGGCATCCAACAAAGGCGCCGATGGGTGTTTCGGAACAACCAGATGCTCTTAGTTGGACCGTACCACATGTTATGTCTGAGGACGCAGTTCAACGGATTATTGGTTCATACGTAAACACCGCACAACGGTTGAATAAGTGTGGCTTTGCAGGTGTCGAATTGCATGGCGCTCATGGGTACCTTATTGGTCAGTTTCTGTCTCCCTGGTCGAATAAACGGGATGATTTATATGGTGGAGATGTCGCGGGACGAACCCGTTTCGTTGCCGAAATAGCAGCTGGGATACGTGCTAGCTGCAGCTCTGATTTTATAATTGGATTAAAGATGCCAGGGGATGAAGGTGTGAGAGGTGGTATCGACAGCGAAGAAGCGCTGGTTATAACGGAAAATCTAGTCCGCACGGCTAATTTTGACTATTTCTCATATGGTCAGGGAAATTTTAGTCTAAGCCTCGAAAACCATGTTCCAGATATTCATTTCGACCCGGGTCATTTTCTTAACATCCACAAAAAGATGCGGGATGTGGCTCAAGGTGTACCTGTCATGGCTCTCGGGCGGGTCGATTCTCCAGAGTTGGCAGAGCGAGTCATCGCTGAGGGTTATGGAGACATAGTTGGGACTTCTCGGACCCTAATAGCGGACCCAGCATGGCCGCAGAAAGCGTTGAATGGTAAATCTAAGTTAATTCGACCATCAGTTTTTGATAACTGGTGTTGGGGTGAAGTTCATCAGGGTAAACCCCTACAGGAACACCACAACCCTTACCTTGGTGAGGTTGGCGAAGCCTTCGCTGAGGAACGGCTTTCACCTACCCCTAACTCGCGTAAAATTTCAGTCGTTGGTGGTGGGCCAGGAGGTTTGGAGACGGCTTGGGTTGCCGCGGCTCGGGGCCATCAAGTGTCACTCTATAATGGGTCATTAGCATTGGGAGGCAAACTGAGACGCGATGCGGCACTTCCTGGGCGAAGCGAGATTTCGAAGATAATTGAATACCAGGCCCATTTAGCTGATCTCTATGGTGTTGAGATTAGACTTGGCGAGGTTGTAGACGCCTCTGTTGTGCGTAAAGACAGTCCAGATGTGGTAGTCTGTGCAACCGGTTCTACCATTAGCCCACCACCTGCCCTTCCGGGAGGGGAAAATCTGGGACTTGATGCAATTTCGTATATCGACGCGCCATTCGGAGGCGGAAGAGCTCTTTTCTTTGATATGGATCATGGACCGACTGCTTACGCCACGGTTGATTTGATGGCAGAGAAATTTGAACAAGTTATTTTGGTTACACCAAGGCCTCAAATTGCACAGAATGTTAATTACTGTAGCGCGATTGGGGTGCATAGACGCCTCCATCAGATGAAAGTTAAGATTGTTACCGCTTATGATGTCGTTGGCTTTGATGGCGCTAAAGTAACTTGCGAAAATGTTTTCACAGGAGAAAACAGAATTTTCGGTGACCTTGATGCGTTTATTTATGCGGCGCCACGCCGCGCAAATGACAAATTGTCGAAGGAAATGAATGGCGATGTTGAGTTACATTTAGTAGGCGATTGTCAGTCGCCCCGTAACTTGATGGCAGCTATTCATGGTGGTCATCACTTGGGACGAACCCTCTAGTGTAATTTGTTTTGACCCGGCGGCATGAGGCTGGCTTCAGAACCGGAGCCTTCGCCCGAATCGTGGTCTGGCAGCCCCTGGCGCGTGGTGACTACGAGGGAACTGCGGAGACGTAGTTATTTTTAGTGACTGGTAGTGACCAGATCAGAATGCAATTTGGCACCCAAGCCGATTTCTTGGCACCCTGGGTGCCATTCAGGTGTCAATTATTTTGCAGGAAAAGTGTGAGAGCGGAGCCTGATTTTGAGATTGTTACCTGAGGTGTGCCGTACATTGTGTTGGGCCGCATCGTACAGTTGACGGTCGTCAGCGACAGCCTCAAAGCACATTGTGTTCCAGTTGTTCGTCCACAATATTGACAGTTTCGTCAATTTCTAAACTTGGCATACCTAAGTCTTTTGCGATCAATTGCACTAAAACATCGACACGCTCAATGAAAGGAGCCCCTGCCGCAACCGCCCGGGCAGCTGACGAAGGTTTTAACAAGCTTTTCGCGGCTTCGGCATATTTGTCGAATGGCACGGCATCGGTTGGAGCCGCGCCCAGGCGTTGCGCCAGACTATCTACAAATTCGTATATAGCCCGAGATTTATCCAGATCGCTGTGTACGGCATCACGAATACTGCGTGGTTCCGACCGGGTTATGCTTCGATAATTGCCGGTTAGCAGCATACTCCACTTCGCCAAAGGAACGAAGATAGAGTCGTAGACGCGTAACTTCACCGGTACATCTCTGTCATCAAGCCTCACGGCAGCTATATCTGCCTCTAGGTCATGAAGTATTTTATTGGCCGCACTATCTTCGAATCTCGCAGTTTTGAAGTTGGTAGGAAGTCCAACATGCAAAATATTCCCCTTTTCTTCCGGAGGACGAAAAGCCTGAGGGTCAGGACTGCATAAGGTCATGAACGCTGGATCAAAGCGATCCCACACTGTCGGGTCGGTGTAACTGGCGGCCAATGAACTCGTATCTAGCTTTGGAATACGCTTCAGATACGTTAATGGCGGCATATTCATGATAGAAAGGCAGGGTATCTGCTCCTCGGCTATTCGGATCAACGCCGTACGGATCGTATGATGCGCATACTGCGGTTCCTGCATGGCGAGCCCCACCAAATCGTATTCGGAAGCCAAAACGTTATGTGGAGTACAAGCGGTTAAATCACCTGGCAATTCCGTCGAGCGTATAGCGCGGTGTTCCATCTCGCCTTTCATTTTGATGCGAACCTCGGTCCCGTGTGCATTGATTAGCTCAGCGGTCTTGCCACGACAGACCAGAGTTACATCATGGCCGGCCATCAACAACTTAGTTCCAAGCAATGATCCATATGACGCGCCAAGAATAAGACACCTGTAGGCCATAAATTGTTTCCCTATGTTTTGTTAGACGTAAAAGCTGTCACCCCGGTTAACTCGGAAATAATATTATATAAAACCCGAATATAATACTGTCATTACTGCATCAGTGCATGCGCGGTCCATCATCTAATATTGTACAGAAACCTCTCCTTGCCCGTGGGTACGGTTGGTTAGAACGGGCACATGGTATGTTATAGCAATCGCGGTAGCAGGACTTCTATCGCGTCATTACGGAGCGTTGCAGATGCGGGGGCGCTAATTAAAGCGGGATAGAAACAATATTTAAAAACTAAATTAGAATAGAAAAACGCCGCTTCGTGGGGGACCCCGCCCGCGACGTTTTTCTAGCTAGTTGAGGTAGCCCACCGAAAAAAGTTATCAGCGAGCTACCTTCTATTCTAGGTATGAAAGGCTATCTCTTGGAGATGCCAAGGTGGACTAAAGCACCCAGTGATGCCCCAATAATCCAGGCGTATCCGCCTCCACCACCTAAGTTTGCAAAGAAGTCATCCAATCCAAGAATAAGGATGTTTGGCCATACGGACCCTACAGCGATATAACCTGAAATAACCCAGGCTATGATCGCTTTACGATTAAACCCTCCATTGTAATGGTATTCCGATTCCGGGCTATCATCGAATAAAGCATCAACATTCAATTGTTGCTTTTTGATGATGTAATAATCCGCGATCATGATGCCAAATACCGGTGCTAAGATAGCTCCCAAAGTATTCACAAACGGGAAAAGCCCCATTTGAGTAATAACGGAAACCCACAAACCCCCGATTATAAAACCAAAGCCAGCAGTAATAAGGCCGCCAGTTCTGAAATTGATTTTGCTTGGGATTAGGTTTGCTAGGTCGTACGCGGGAGGGATGAAATTAGCCACCATGTTGATCCCGACGGTCGCAGCGAAGAAAGCGAAAGCCGCAATGATGGTGAGTAAAATATTGTCAACTTTTGCGACCATTGCCGTGGGTTCAGCAATGTACTCTCCAAAAATTGCAATCGTACCACCGGTAATCATCAGAGTAATGAAGGAGAAGAAGACAACATTGCCAACTAGACCCCACAGATTACCTTTCTTCATCTCCTCTTCATTTTTTACGAACCGGGCAAAATCTCCAAAATTGATCACGACGGCCGCAAAATAACCAACCATAATCGAGAACACGGCGACGAACGCTCCGAAAGAGCCTAGGCCTTCAAACTCGCCTGAACGAGCACCGCCTGAAAAGACTGTTCCCACCTCCGAAAGTAGTCCACCGCCAGCTTGCGTCCAGATTGCGATCATTAGAACGATCATAACCGCATAAACAGCTGGTCCTGCGAAATTCAAGAACCGCTTGATCAGGTCAACGCCTTGCCAGAACAAGTAAATCTGGAACGCCGACACAAAAATGAAGGAAACCCACATCACACCGCTCATGCCCAGAAAGATTGCCTCTCCCTGTATTCCCGTAATTCCCGTAATGAGAAGTGCTACTGCGGTTGATGCTGCATACGTTTGGGCACCATACCAAAACATAGCCACGAGGCCTCGAGCCATGGCGGGAAAGTTTGCCCCGAAAACACCCATGCTAACGCGCGCGAAGACAGGATATGGAATGCCGTGCTGGACGCTTGGTTTGCCGGAAAGATTAACTAGCCAACAAATGAAAAATCCAGCAAGAATTAAAGCGGCAAATACCGCCCATCCGTTAAGCCCTGAGTATAGAAACAATGATGCAGCAAGCGTATAGCCGAAAAGACTCTGAACATCATTGGCCCAGACGTTGAATATTTCGAACCAACCCCAATTCTTCTGCTCGTTAGGCGTTGGCGCTAAATCTGAATTGTACAGCCTCTCAGATCTGCTCATTTTTTGCTCCTTCGCATAATAGCGATTGTTTGAGAGTAAAATAGTCCAATCAAAAACGGGTCTTAGTCAACCAAAAGCCTCCAACCAGTGTTTACCACGCCTGATTTCGTCCAAGGATTAAGGGGGCTTTCCCAAGTCAAAGGGTCGCGGGTTTGGCGGGGATAATTGGAAAACCCTATTAAATTAGGTGGTTATAGGGAATATTCTAAGGTATTTCTGTTTGTGGGTTCAGATTGGGGTGATATTTGTATGATCACGGCCCTTCTTGGAATGCATTGAGGCATTTCTTCGGGGTGGGCTTTGGCTCTATCCTGGAGATCACAATCAACGAATCGCAAAAGCCCAATTAAGTATGTCCCGCATAGTCGCGACGACACGCCTGGCGGAACAGTATGGCCTTTACGGTTATCCCCGTATCACGGCATTTCTACACGTCGAAACGTAAACCCGTCCAGTCTCGGAGACCGCGACGTCGTTTTTGGGCATCCTTGGTTCATAGTTTCGACGGATAAATCTGCGTTTAGCATCTCTTGCACATTTTAACCTATCCTAAGTTTGCCCAGGTTTTGCAAATTTGGAAGACCATCCAACGTCAAAATTCGTTCGATCAGATAGTCAGCGTGTTTCATCCTCGCCAGGTCTGGAATCCACTTGTGCCACAGCCACAGACAGGGGGAAAATCGATCGGGCCTTCGTCACACAATGGTTGCGGCCCGCTGTGATGGCGTGGAGAGAAATAATTGATGGCGCCTATAGACCCCTAGGTTGCAATTCTCGGGGCATCCTGATTCCAGTGAGAGATGGACGGTGCGCGGAAGACAGCGGCGCGGGAAAGTCTCATGTGGCTTCTATTAACAATGGTTATTTAGGGGTAAAGTTGGCCTTCCCATCGCAACTGGTTCTAACCTAGAAATTAATATCGTTTGTAGGGGAAGGTCTCATGAGTAATTAACGTTGCGTTTTATTAGGTCCACCACCTTTTAATTCATTAAAAGTCAGAAGAGAGACAGAAAATAGAACTAATGTGCCGCCAATTAGCGTATCCAGCGTTGGCGTTTCCCCAACACCTAGCCAAACCCATATTGGGCCTAAAGAAAATTCTAAAAGCATAAAAAGTGTTAATTCAGCAGCCACCAGAGATTGGGCCGCCAATATAAACAAGTAAAACCCTAAGCTTTGAATAAGGGCGCCCCAGAGAATACAGAGCATGAGGTCGTTGGTGGAAATTCTAAAATCATTATCTAGTAGGAATAGGCCTACTATCGAATTAACTAACCCGGAAATTAAAAGGACTGGTAGCATATTGATTCCACGATACTGGCGGACAATAACGGCAAAACATGAGAAAGAAAATGCTGCGGCTGCAGCCATTAGAATGCCGTATAAGGATCCAATTTTGAGCCCTTCGGCAATCATTATATAAATTCCTAAAGCCGCTACGGCCATTGTAAACAACGTAGCGCGTCTTAACTTCTCTTTGAGAAATATACGTGCTAAAGCCGCTGTAATAAACGGGATAGCACTCATCGTGAATACAGTGTTCGCAATCGTGGTATGTGTCATGCTCTCAATATAACAAAGTTGGGCGACTGCCATTAGTGTGCCAGCAATAAATCCGGGTGCCCCAATTCGGATGATATGGGAAAATATTTTTGTGTGATATTGTAAAAAAAGTATAAGGCTTATTGTGCCAATCAATACGAGACCGCGGTAAAAGCTTATTTGCCAAATGTTAGCATGCTCCATGCTGCGGAATATCAGACCTGCAAAACTGACGAGCATGGCTTCACCGACCATGATCGACATGGCAGTTCCACGTTGAAGATGATTCGGAAACAATGCGGGTCTCTCCGTTTAACTGGGTTTAACTAAAAAATTCTATAATATTTTCTATTTTTAACTGAGATCACTCGCGCCGATTTGAAAGTTAAATAAAGGTCTAGCTACAGAGATTTTGTAGAAGGTAACATTACGTCCGAATAAAACATTGGATCGTGTGTAATGATCTAGAGGCGAGTTTACTACATTAAAAAATAGCGGCCCAGGAAATATAGGAATTTTCGCCACATGAGCTAGGCTTTCATCTATGAAACAAAGAAATCGAATTTA
>PBOR01000072.1 GCA_002724395.1 Rhodospirillaceae bacterium
GCGTGTGTGTCACAAAAATATGCGTGATTTTTTCGCCTTGGGTGGCTCTTAGAAGTGCATCCACGTGTTCTTGGTCCAATGGGCCCGGATCGATCACCGCTACTTCGCCTTGACCAATTATAAAGGTACCGGTGCCGTGAAAAGTAAAGGGCCCAGGATTGTTGGCGATTACTCGCCGAATGAGTGGTGAAAGCTGGTCTACTTCGCCATACTCGAATTCTAATTCTTTATTGTACGGGATGACTATCCGTTTTCCCATGAGTCGATCACCTTTTTCTGCTCGTTTTCGCCTTACTTAGTGCACCTAAGCCTAGGCGCCACCTTACCTGCCTATCAAGTTCGGCTTCTTAGCGCTAGTCAGCAAAGCGCATTGTTCCGCATCGCTGACATAGGTAAAGTCACACTAGTTTCAGGATAATAACAAAAGAAAATAAAAGGGGAATTCTATGTTCACCACGCGACCGGAGCTACTTGGCACGTTCGGTATGGTTTCGACGACACATTGGCTCGCATCGACAGCTGCTATGTCAATGTTGGAGAAGGGCGGGAATGCATTTGACGCGGCTGTTTGCGCAGGCTTCGTGCTGCATATTGCTGAGCCGCATTTAAACGGCCCCGGCGGTGATATGCCTGCCATTCTTCACATTGCTGGTGAAGATAAACCGCGTGTGTTGTGTGGCCAAGGGACGGCACCTGCAGGTGCCACCATGGCGCATTATCGTGACGAGTTAGGCCTAGATCTTGCGCCAGGTACAGGTTTGTTAGCGACGGCTATACCGGGTGCAGTGGATGGTTATCTATTGATGTTGCGCGATTATGGTAAACTCGATTTGGAAACGGTGCTCGAAAACGCAATTTACTATGCGGAAAATGGTGCCCCAATTGTACCAAACATCTGTAATACCATAGCGGGCGTGGCTGATTTGTTTCGCGATCACTGGCCGACTTCGGTGCCAGTTTATATGCCGAGTGGAGATGTTCCTAAGCCGGGCAGTCTTTTGGGAAACAAAGGTGTTGCCTCAACATGGAAACGCCTTATTCGAGAGGCAAAAGCTGCGGGCGTTGATCGTCAAGCGCAAATAGAAGCGGCCAGGAATGCTTGGGGTAATGGTTTCGTGGCAGAAGCGATTGATAAATTCTGTAGTGATAATGAAGTGATGGATGTTTCCGGAACACCTCATAGAGGCGTTTTGAACGGAGATGATATGGCAAATTGGCGGGCGTCCTACGACGAGCCTTTGTCCTGCGATTTTAATGGCTACACGATATTTAAATGCGGCGCATGGAGCCAAGGGCCGGTGCAGTTGCAGCAGCTTGCCTTGTTGAAAGGGTTCGGCCTTGAAAATATGGATACGGTTAGCGGCGAATTCGTTCATACAATTACTGAATGCGCCAAGTTGGCTTTTGCAGATCGGGAGACCTATTATGGTGATCCTGACTTTGTCGAGGTGCCAATCGAAATACTTTTATCCGATGCTTACAATGACAAACGCAGGAAGCTGGTGAGCGATGAAGCTTCCTTGGAATTCCGGCCTGGCGAAATCGAAGGATATGGTATGCCGATTGATTACCAGTCAGCGGTTGATGGTTTTAGTTCTATGAAATCTGATATGGCTGGTATTGGTGAGCCAACGGTTGGGCGTCCCGCTAAAGGAGACACTTGCCATATTGATGTAATAGATAATAAAGGCAATATGGTTGCTGTGACGCCGTCTGGTGGGTGGTTGCAAAGTTCTCCCGTTATCCCGGATCTAGGCTTTTGCTTGGGTTCGCGGATGCAAATGTTCTGGCTTAAAGATGATATGCCCGCTAGCCTCAGGGCTGGAAGCCGACCTAGGACAACGTTGACCCCCTCTATGGCCTATAGGGATGGCCAGCCTTATATGGTTTATGGCACTCCCGGTGGTGATCAGCAGGATCAATGGCAGACTAATTTTCTGCTACGCCATGCAGTCCATGGATTAAACCTGCAGGAAGCTATTGATGCCCCGTCTTTTCATAACGAACATCACCCAAGCTCCTTCTATCCCCGTCAGGCGTCGCCGGGTCGTTTGGTCATTGAGGGACGTTTTCCTAAAGCGACGCAAAAGGATTTAAAAAAGCGCGGGCACGTGCTTGATATCGGCGATGACTGGTCGGAAGGACGCATGTGTGCAGTTTCCAAGGAAGGCGGGATATTGAAAGGGGCAGCAAATCCCCGCGGCATGCAAGGCTATGCTGTTGGTCGGTAGTTCGGATCCCTTATGTTGCCCGTTCCGACAAACTTGATTACCGGATTTCTTGGTGTTGGTAAAACAACCGCGATTAAGTCTTTGTTGACCCGCAAGCCTGAAGGCGAGGTGTGGGCGGTGCTAGTCAACGAGTTTGGCGACATAGGTATCGATGAGGCGGCTATAATTGATGGATACAGCGGTAATGATAACCCGATCCGTATGGTGCCTGGTGGCTGTATTTGTTGTGTCAGCAATATGGCTATGGGGGTAGCGCTCACTGATCTCATTAGAAAAGTATCTCCAGCGCGGCTGCTGATAGAGCCTACGGGACTTGGGCACCCAGCGGGAGTTTTAGATTTGTTGCGTGAAGCTGAGAGTGCCGGGCAAATAAATTTGCGGGTGACTGTTTGTCTCGTTGATCCACGGCGATTGAATGAACTCAATGATGCGGAATCCGAAATTTTCCAAGATCAGATTCACATGGCCGATGCGCTGATTGCCCATAAATGTGACCTTGCAAGCACAGAGGAGTTAACCGTTTTCACTGCATGGGCGGCAGAGCTTTTCCCACCAAAGAGTTATATTGGCAAAGCCGTTAAGGGCAAATTTGATATAGGCTTATTAGACCTCGAGGGAAACCCAATGCGTACGCCACTTTTTCCGGATGCGCACGCGCAAGCACACATGCATCAACATTACAGCATGAAAAAAGATGTTGTCCTAAAGCCCGGTGTGCCCATGCGAGCGATGAATACGAGACTTGAGCATAAGGCTTGTGGATGGATATTCTCACCGGAAGATGTATTTAACCGGCGCCAATTGCTCGAATTGCTGGGCGCTATCGATCATATTGAAAGGTTGAAAGGTGTTTTCCGAACTGGCAGGCACTGGATGCTGGTCAATAAAGTTGGTGATGAAATGAGCCGCGCGACGATTGCCTATAAACGCGATAGTCGTATTGAAATAATTGTTTCGGATAAAGCCGGCCAAATTGATTGGCAGGCATTGGAAGGAGCACTGGTTGATTGTTTGAGACCAAGTGCTATCACAAAGTTATGAAGCTTAATGATTTAGAGCAAGCCATGGTAGAGGGCGCTCACGGCAAGGCAGCGCAATGGGCGATTGAATATCAGCGGAGCGTCGGCACATTTTTTGATGCAGAAGACTTTGTGCCTGTTCGTGTGATTCACGTAAGTACCGACCGAGAGACTATGGGCGACAGTGGTGTCGAGTTTATTGAAGGTTTAAGTCAATTGCCGCCGGCAGAACGTCGCCCAAGGTCTTTTGCAACCGCAGATTTCCGTGGATTCGATGCAGATGCGTTTAAGTTTTTATTGCCCGGCCGGGATTTAATAGCGGAGAGCGCTCAGGCGGTAGCAGCATTGGGTAAGCTGGGTGTCGTGACGTCTCATGCATATGTGAATGATCATTCTGTAACCGCACCCGGTTTTGGAGAGGCATGCGGTTATAGCGGTACGCCCTCGGTTATTTATATGAATGGCATTGTCGGTGCTCGTTGTAATTTTGAAGCAGGCCCGTCTAGCCTTGCAGCGTTCTTTACTGGGCGTGTTCCACGATACGGTTTTCATTTGGATGATAAAAGAATTGGGACCCACGGCTTTAAGCTTGAATTTACACCTGAGACGATTGCTGACTGGGGCATCGTTGGCGCCTTGATCGGACGGAAATTAAATTCTTATTGGTCAGTGCCGATTCTGGAAGTTGCCGGCCCAAAGCCCACGATCCTCGACCTTAATCATATGGCACTCTCTATGGCGAGTTACGGCTCGACGGCGATGTTCCATGTAATTGGTATGACGCCGGAGGCGCCCGATTGGAAAACCGCATGTGGGGGGAGATCTATAGATACTGAGGTGGTTTCAAGGGATGCTGTGGATGATTTCTATGCAGAGTGGGGGGGGGTGGGTGAGAAGCTTGATATCGTCGCGCTATCAACACCGCAGTTGGACATTCCCGAGATGGTGCAAATTGCCGAAATTTTTGAGGGTAGGCAGGTTCATGGGAATACTACATTGCTCGTTTATACACCTTTAGAGCTAAAAGAGGCTTGTGCACGCATTGGCGTTGTGGAAACCATAGAGAACGCGGGTGGGCGTGTGGTCCATGGGCATGACTTCTTTGCTACATTTGCCAAAGAAATACGCGAAGCCCACGGTTGGGAGCGTTTGATGACCCATTCAGTGAAAATGGTAAATATTTGCGAGGGGTATGGCTATAAGCCTACGCCGGCTTCGATCCCACGTTGCATCGAATCTGCAATCGCAGGGAAGGTGCTACCATGAGTGAGGCTATTATCAAAGGTCACGTAGGGATAGGTCCTGCTGTTGAGGGCATTGCGCTGTCGGCATCTGACAACTTTAGCACGCGCTATGACCTGGATCGCGACCGAGGGGTGGTTTCGCGTCCAAGCCACAAGCTCTACGGTGAAAATTATGTAGGACGCATTCTTGTGCTTAATGCTGCAAAAGGCGGTGTGGCTTCGGCCTGGATGCTCCGCGAAATGGTACAAAAAGAAAAAGCGCCTCTCGGATTGTTACTTAACGATGCTAACCCTGTGATGGCCCAAGGTGCGGCCTTTGCACAAATGCCGTTCATGGACAGATTTGAGACTGATATTACGCAGTTCATTAAAACAGGTGACCAGATCATTGTAGAACCCGCTCTGGGGCTAGTACGAATTTTGTCAGTAGACTAAATTTTAGTCGACAAACGAATTTCGGAGGTAATTGTGGCTGAGATAGGTGGCCAAAAAAAAACTCGCATGAAAGTGCGACCCTTGACGCCTTACTTCGGTGGGTTGATAGACGGCATCGATTTGTCTGCAACAATAGAAGACACTATATTTGATCAGATCCTCCGAGAATTTGTGCAAAAATCTCTGATAGTTATCCCTGGCCAAAAACTAACGCCTAAGACCCAAATCGACTTCAGTAAACGGTTTGGCGCATTGGAGTGCCATGTGCTCAACCAATATTGTCTAGAAGAGCATCCTGAAATTTTAGTGGTGTCAAACCTCCAAAAGAATGGCCGCCACATTGGGGCCTATGGCGGTTCTAAAAAGTTTCATACCGATCTAGCCTATATTGCTGAACCGAGCCTGGGATCGTTATTCTATTGTTTAGAATGTCCTGTAGGCGAGGGTGAGACGTCATTTATTAGTATGAGTGCGGTCTATGAGGCACTGCCGGTGGAAAAACGTGATTGGCTCGAAGACAAGCAAATAGTCTTCGATTACGGCTGGCATCACGATCGTGAGCATGCACACCGGCCGCCTATGACGCCAGAACAACGGGCTAAGACACCGCCGGTGACACATCCCGCCGTGCGTACGCATCCCGTAAGTGGTCGGAGGTCCTTATATGTTTCAGAGTTTCATGCGCGCCAGTTCGTCGATATGTCGGAGGAGCAAAGCCAGTCCATTTTTGATGAGTTGATCAAATTCGCGACTCAGCCTGAGTTCGGTTATACCCACAGCTGGACTCCGGGAGACTTGGTGATTTGGGATAATCGATGCTTGCTCCACAAGGCGATGCCATTCGATGAGGCGCATGCACGGCGGCTTATGCATAGGACAACGGTGAAGGGTGATAAGCCTTTTTTGAATGCGCAATGAAGGGAGAATAGAAAATGGAAATCGCCAAACCAACGGAACAAAAAGCTATCTCTATCAAGCCTTTGACCGATCATATTGGCGCTGAGGTTTTTGGTGCTGACTTAACGGCGTCGATGGGGAAAACGAATTTTGACCTTATTCGTCGTTCATTAAGCGATTGGGGGGTGTTAGTTTTTCGTGGGCAGAATTGGACGCCGGAGGAACATATCGCGTTCAGCCGATGCTTCGGGCCGCTAGAAGACCATGTGCTCAGCGATTATTGTTTGCCCGGTCATCCAGAAATATTCGTTGTTTCTAACATTATCGAGAATGGCAAGCATATTGGCGCGTTCGGCGGGTCCAAGCGCTATCACTCTGACCTTTCCTATATGCACGAGCCGAGCTTGGGCTCTATTTTTCATTGTCTTGAATGTCCCGAGGATGAGGGCGAAACGTCTTTCACTAGCATGTTCGCTGTTTATGATGCACTGCCGGTGGAACGTAAAAAGTGGTTGGAGGCTCGGCTGGGAGTTCATGATTATGTTTGGAACTTTGAAAACAACCATACTGATCGACCGCCTCTGACCGATGAGCAAAAGGCAAAGACGCCCATTGTAAGCCATCCAGCTGTGCGCACCCACCCAGAGAATAAACGGAAAGCACTTTATATTTCGGACGTCTTTGTGAGCCATTTCGAGGGAGAAGACTATAACGAAAGTCGGGCCTTAGTTAAGGAATTGATGGACTTTGCCAGCCAGTCGCGCTTCGAATATGTGCATCGTTGGACCCCGGGCGATGTGATTATATGGGATAACCGGAGCGTGCTTCACAAAGCCTTACCTTTTGATGAAAAAAATTCTCGCCGTCGAATGCATCGTACTACAATCCGCGGTGACCGGCCTTTTCTGGATGTATAAGGCATGACTGATCCTGTTGAATGGGAAATCTTTGCTCTTAAATATGCGGAACGTCCGGATGCGATGAAGCACGAGCATTTCGTGTTTACAGACGCTCATGACGGCCCAATGCCCATGGATTATTTCATTTGGGCGCTGCGCAATGAGACAGGGCGTATCATTGTAATAGATATGGGTTTCGAGGAAAAAGAGGCTAAGAAACGTGGGCGAAAAATTTTGCGAACACCTGCCGAGGCACTTTCTGGAGTCGGTATTGATGCGGCGACGGTGGAAGAGTTGGTAATTAGTCATATGCATTACGATCATTGTGGTAATGCTCATCAGTTTCCGAATGCTATGTTCTTTGTCCAGGAACGTGAAATGGCATTCGCAACGGGTCGTCACATGCAACATAAGACTTTCCGAAATATATTTGCTGTCGACTACGTTGTAGATCTAATTCGTGCGCTCTACCGTGACCGTGTTACGTTTGTTGACGGTATGGTGGAAATGGCACCGGGTGTTACGCTGCATCATGTGGGGGGGCATACCGACGGGCTCCAGATTGTTCGTGTTTGGACGGCTCGAGGGTGGGTGGTTTTGGCTGCGGATGCGGCACATTTGTACGCCAATTTGAACGACGTAAATCCCTTCCCTCTAGTCTTTAATGTCGCGGACATGCTGTCGGGCTATCAAACTATTGAGACGCTGGCTGATACTCCTCAACATATCATACCCGGACATGACCCGTTGGTGATGTCCCGGTTCCCAGCGGCGGAAGGAGCGGAGAAATATGCCGTTCGCCTAGATTTAGATCCTCTAAATTGGGATTGAGTACTTGAAAGCGGCGTTGTGAAGCGCTACCCCGTATTCGTCTAAATTCGATGAGTAACGTTTAAGGGAAGGTCGTATGGCCCATCATCATAGTAAGGTTCTAATCATAGGTTCCGGTCCGGCCGGCTACACGGCGGCAATTTATGCTGCCCGGGCGAACTTACAACCGGTGGTTGTCACTGGCATGCAGCAAGGCGGACAGATGACTATTACCACCGATGTGGAAAATTACCCTGGCTTTGAGGAGGTAATCCAAGGTCCTTGGCTGATGGAACAGATGCAAAAGCAGGCAGAAGCTGTCGGCACGAAATTGATTTACGATATGATAAATGATGTTGATTTTACTCAAACGCCGTTCAAAATGACCGGTGATATGGGTGATACATATTCTGGCGATTCGGTGATCATTACCACAGGTGCCCAAGCACGTTGGTTGGGACTAGAATCAGAAGAGAAGTTCCAAGGCTTTGGCGTTTCAGCATGCGCGACCTGTGATGGGTTCTTCTTCAAAGACCAGGATGTTGCGGTGGTGGGTGGCGGCAATACCGCTGTTGAAGAAGCGCTTTATCTCACTAGTCATGCAAGCAAAGTGACGGTGATCCACCGTCGGGATGAATTTCGTGCGGAAAAAATTCTGCAAGACCGACTTTTTAAAAATGAAAAAGTGGAAGTGATGTGGGATTCTGAGCTCGACGAGGTCCTGGGAAGCGATGATCCATTGGAAGTAACCGGAGCTCGGGTAAAAAATGTCAAAACTGGTGAGACTGCCGACCTGGATCTGCAGGGTGTGTTTATCGCCATCGGCCATGATCCAGCTACCGAGGTGTTCAAAGGTAAGGTGGATATGGATGGTGAGGGCTATATCCTGACCGCACCTGATAGCACCGCGACTAATATTCCAGGTGTTTTTGCTGCGGGCGACGTAAAGGATAAGGTCTTCCGTCAGGCAGTAACCGCAGCGGGAATGGGCTGTATGGCCGCGCTAGAGGCTGCGAATTTTGTCGCAGACCTTGATTTGGTGGAAGCGGCAGAGTAGCCGTCGGTTAGATGGCGGTCTTTCGCATTTCTTGGAGCATACGCGCAACCTCTGTATGATCTGAGTTGGCCCCATAGTGATTGACGGCTTCCGCAAACGCATCACGTACTAGTGCCGTGCATGGCGCTGATAGACCGGTGCTGCGCGCCAAATCTTGGGCGATAGTTAAATCTTTAAGCATTAGGCCATTTGAGAAGCCTGACCCATAGTCTTTATTCAGTATGAATTGGTGAAATTTTAATTCGGTAGCATTACTGCGACCGGATGATTTATTGATGGTGTCAATCATAACCGCAGGGTCCAGGCCAAAGCGCTTGCCGATCATCAACGCTTCCGTAGTTGCGAACACGCTTAAGGCCGACAGCATATTGTTGAGCGCCTTGAGAGCATGACCGGCACCAAGCTCACCACATTCAAAAACGTCGTCCCCTATGTCCTCGAATAAGGGCCGGGCACGTTCTATCGAGGCTTTTTCACCGCCGACCATTATGGAAATTGTGCCAGCTGCAGCACGCTTTACACCGCCGGAGACGGGTGCATCGATGAAAGAGACACCGTGTTCTTTGAGAATTTCCCCGAGATTAACGGTACCCGTTGGCTCAGAAGAACTCATATCAATAAATAATTTGCTATCATCCAGGCCCGCTAGCAGGCAATCGTCTCCGTTCTTTTCACCGAGGACTATTTTGCGGACATCTTGCCCGCTGGGCACAATTGTGATGATGATATCGGCGGCCTGCGCCAAACTTTCCAGCCCGTTGGCAGGGCGTACGTCGAACTCTTCAACAAAACCGTCGACGGCTTCTCTGCTGAGATCAAAAACAATCATCTCATGACCGGCGCGCGCTAAATTGGCGGCAATAGGGCGCCCCATATTGCCAAGACCGATATATCCAATTTTCATGATTCATTCTCCCCCAATGGCGTAAACTGTCATTAAAATTCTAAACAAACACTCTAGAAAGCCGTGTCATACATCAATTTATATTTATAAATTCCGTAAGTTCGAAGAATCTGAGTGTTCTTGCATCTGTAACATTATGGCTGTGTTATCATTTTAGTAAGAAGAAAATAAGGAGGACACCGTGGGCAATATCACGAATAAACTTAAAGCTGAGGTTCTGCCGGCTGGAAAGTATACAACTGAATTATCCAAAGCCACCCCGCCAAAATTAGAATGGCCTGAACGATCTCGCGTCAAAAAATCACTAATCGCTGCAACCTTCGTTAAATCTA